>CASFKR010000001.1 GCA_949295265.1 uncultured Verrucomicrobiota bacterium
CTTGCGGCGCATCAGGTAGGCGGTGAGCGCCGGCATCGGCGCCGCCGCCTTCGGGAACGGCGGCCGGCACCGCCCAGAGCGACTGCTTTCCGAGGCGCCCGACGCGCACGGCATCCGGGAGCGGCGGGAGCATCGCCGAAAGCGGCGCGGCGGCTCCGCCGCCTTTTTTCGCGCCGGAGGGTGCCGACGGCAGCGGGAGCACCGATTCCGAGAAGGCCGGACCCCGCGCCTGCGGAAACCGGAAGTCCGTGCGCGGCGGGAGCGTGCCGGGCGCCAGCCGGTCAAACTCCGCATGGAAATCGAGAATCTCCGCGAGCGAGCGCGAGACGAACAGTTCCTGCCCGTCGCGCGAAACAATGCGCCACCGCATCCGGAAGGCGGGCGGGAGCTCTTCTTCGCTCCAGTAATCTCGCGGCAGACGCAGGCCGAACCGGGTGTCGAGCACCGTCACGAGCGCGTCGATGAGCGGACCCTCCGGCGGCAGCTGCGCGAGCACCTGCTCCGCCATCGCCGCCGTGTCGAGCGCTCGCACCTTGCCCGTGCAGTGCGCCGCCAGCGTCATGAGCGCCGCATGCGGGAGCGTCCGGATCAGGTACAGGACTTTGCCGCGAAGGGCGCCGGGCACGAGCCGCGTCGATTCCCAGAGCGGAAGCAGCGGGATTTCCGCCGGGAGCATCGAGCAGGTGATGCCGTCCGCTTCGCTGTCCGGTTTGTGGACGTAGGTGAGGCGCAGGCGGCGCTCGCCCAGCAGCAGGTGGTCGGGATAGTCGCCCGCTTTGGCGGCAGGGGTTTCATCGGCGTCGAGCCGGAGTTTTTCCTGCGCTTCGGGCGAAAGCGTCTTGAGCCAGTCGCGGAAGGCGGGGACATTGACGCACGAAGGCGGCAGCCCTTCATCGTAGAAAGCGCACGCCGCATCGATGATGAGTTCCGCAGAGCCGGAGCGGTCTTTCTGCGTACTTTCAATGCGTTGCGCTACGCGCGCAATGTTGTCCCGGATGACGGGCGGAACCGGCTTGGGAAAGGCGCCGAGCACGAGCCCTTCGCGGATGAAAATCTCGCGCGCCAGCGCCGGATTGACTCGCGAGATGTCGCACCGCACATTCTCCTGCACGGTCAGCCCGTACAGGATTGCCTTGCGGAGGGCGCGTGCCGAGCCTGCGACGGGGTCCCATGATTCTGCACTGTAGCTGTAGCGCACGAGGTGGCGCGCCAGCGGCTCGATCCACATGGGATCAATCGCCGCCGCGCGCCGCGCATACAGGCGCGAGGTGTCCACGCGCTCCGCGCACATGATCCAGTCGGGCGATTTTTTGGCTTTGGCGAGACCCGACCCCGGGAAAAGCCAGAAGCGCGAGCCGTTGGCGCCCGCGTAATTGCGCACTTCCGCGTCGTAGCGCCCGATGTTGCCGAGCAGCCCGGAGAGGAGCGCCTTGTGGAGACCGGCGGTCCCGCCGACGTCGGAGGTGAGCGTCAGTTTTTCGCGCCGCAGCAAATCGCAGAGTTGTTTGTGCACATCCTCCCATTCGCAGAGTTTGCGGTAGCTGACGAAGTTCTTCTGGCAGGCGCGCCGCAGCGCCGTCCGTGTCAGGGGCGTGGCAGGGTCGTGGAAGCGGTTCCACAGGCGCAGGAGCCCGAGGAAGTCCGAGGTTTTATCGCGGAAGGCGGCATGCGCCGCTTCGGCCTCCGCCGATTTTTCGGCGGGGCGCACCAGCGGGTCTTCGCAGGAGAGCGCGGAGACCACGATGAGCGCATCGCGCAGCGCGCCCTGCCGGTCGGCTTCAAAGAGCATGCGCGAGAGCGCGGGGTCGATCGGGAGGCGGACAATCCGGCGGCCGAGCGGCGTGAGGCGATAGCGTGTGGCGCCGGGGGACTCGCGTTCCTGGATGGCGCCGAGCGCGAGCAGTTCGCGGTAGCCCTCGCGCATGGCGGTCGCGGCCGGGGGCTGCAGAAACGGGAAGGTGTCGATGTCACCCAGCCGCCAGTCGAGCATCGAAAGGATGGCGCCCGCCAGCGAGGCCCGCCGGATATCCGGCTCGGTGAAGGCATCGCGCTTTTCGAAGTCCTCCCGGCTGTACAGGCGGATGCAGACGCCGGGTCCGAGGCGTCCGCAACGGCCTTTGCGCTGTTCGGCCGCCGCTTGCGAAATGGGCTCGATGTGCAGACGCTTTACGCGTGCCCGTGCGCTGTAGCGCGAGATGCGCGCAAGCCCGGAATCGATGACGAACCGGATGCCGGGAATGGTGACCGAGGTTTCCGCGACGTTGGTCGCCAGCACAACACGCCGCTTGCCGGGCATCCGCATAAACGCCCGCCGCTGTTCGCCGGGCGGCAGACTCGCCAGCAGCGGAATCGCCACCACGTTCGGAAGCGCGCGTCCTTCCACGGCCTGCGTGGAGGCGCGGATGTCCCGCTCGCCGGGCAGAAAGACGAGGATGTCGCCTTCTCCGGAGCGCGCCAGGCATTCTTCCACGGCATCCGCAACGGCACCCGCCACATCGTCGTCTTCGTCTTCCCGGGGACGGTATACGACCTCCACCGGGTAGGTGCGCCCTGGAATCTCCAGAACGGGGGCGCCCCCGAAAAATTCGGAAAAGGGCCCCGTTTCGAGCGTCGCGGAGGAAAGGATAACCTTGAGGTCGGGACGGCGCGGCAGCAGCTTTTTGAGGCACCCGAGGATGAAGTCGATGTTGAGCGTGCGCTCGTGCGCTTCGTCCACGATGATGGTCTGGTAGCGGCGCAGCAGGGGATCGCCCCGGAGTTCCGCGAGGAGCACGCCGTCGGTCATGAACTTGATTTTCGCCTGCTCCGGCATGTGGCGCGCAAAGCGGTGCTGCCAGCCGACCAGGTTGCGCGCCGCACCCAGCTCGTCCGCCACGCGTTCCGCTACGGTGACGGCGGCAATGCGCCGCGGCTGCGTGCACGCAATCAGCCCCGTTTTCGCCAGCCCTGCGCGGAGGCAGATCTGCGGCAGCTGGGTCGTTTTGCCGGATCCCGTAGCGCCGCGAATGATGACAACCGGATGCCGGAGGATGGTCCGCTCGATTTCCTCCACGCATCCGAGAATCGGGAGGCGCCCCTCCGTCGGCTGTTTTTCGTCATCATTCATGCTTGGAAGCATAGCCGAAACAGGGGCCTTCAGCAAATTCGGACCCGGTTCCGCCGCCCGTCCGGACGCACGGTCCGCCCCGTGGAGCCGTCTCCGGAAGCTCGAACGTGAAAAACTTCACCGAAAAGGGCGGATTTTTTCGAAATCGTAGTCGGTTTCATGAAAAAATCATAAATTTCATGGGATTGAAACTGCGCTTTGGCATTGTCTTTTCAGCCGAAATGGTTCCAAAAGGGGTGATTGACTTGTCAAATCCGAGTGGATTCGGTATAAACGGGGTGAAGAACATTCCGTCATAAGAATCGTTTTTTCAACCCCTTCACTCCATTGTCCCTCCAACGAAGGTTCGTATTATGGCTACAAGTTTTCCCAAGACGAAAGTCCAGATTGTTCGCGTCCTGAGCGATCGTACGGATTTAAGTCAAACCAAGGTTGAGAAAGTGCTCGACGAATTGGCCGCGCTTGCTTATGCCGGTGCCAAGGAAAAGCATGGTTTCAACCTTCCGGGATTCGGTAAATTGGTTTTGGTTCACCACAAACAGCGCAAGGGAATCAACCCGCGCAACAAAACCTCCATCGATATTCCGGCGAAAGTCGTTGTGAAGTTCCGCGTGTCCAAAGTCGCAAAAGATGCGATTCTGTCCCATCTTTCCTGAGACTGCCGACCATCGTTGAACTTCGACTCTTTTCGGGGTCCCCGATAGAGCCTTACTGCTAACAGCCGAACGGCAAATAACCGCGAACCGTGATTCCCCTTGGGTGACAGGGAGTGGACGTTCACCCGAAAGAAATTCGGTAGAGCATTCTCCGAGGCATCTCGAGCGACGGTCAGAGATGCCCCGGGTTTTTTGCGCCTCGTAACGGTTTTCACCGCCAGAAAAGGGTGTCGCACGGACGTCGAATTCCATAACGGTTTGCAACGCCAGAAAAGGCGTCGCACGGGCGTCGAATTCCATAACGGTTTCCACCGCCTGAAAAGGGCGTCGCATGGGCGTCGAATCCCGTAACGGTTTGCACCGCCTGAAAAGGGCGTTGCACGGGCGTCGAATTCCATAACGGTTTGCACCGCCTGAAAAGGGCGTTGCACGGGCGTCGAATTCCATAACGGTTTTCAACGCCAGAAAAGGGCGTCGCCGGCCGGCGGCGGTTTCCCGTTTCGGCATGGAAGGCGGTTTGGCAATTTGATAGAATGGGCGGTGTCTTTCCGGACCATCCGGACCGTACATTCCGGGAAAAGTATACGAGGCGGACCATGAAGATTTTACTCGTTGAGGATGACGATAAAACGGCGCGTTTTGTGGAACGGGCCTTTGCCGATGTGGGGTATGTCGTGGTTCGGGCCGCCGATGGGCTTGAAGGACTGCATGCCGTGCAGCGTGAGTCTTTCGATGCGGCGATTGTCGACGTCATGCTTCCCAAACTCGACGGGCTTTCGCTCATTGAGCAGCTCCGTTCCCGCGGCCAGCATCTTCCCATCATCGTGCTGAGCGCCCGCGATTCCGTCGAGAGTAAAATCAAAGGTCTTGAAGTGGGCGGCGATGATTATCTGGCAAAGCCCTTTTCGGTGACGGAGCTCATCGCCCGGGTACAGGCGCTCCTCCGGCGCGCTTCCCGGGAGGCGGAGGCGACGACGCTCACCGTCGAGGATCTCGTGATGGATCTCAAGACGCGCAAAGTTTTTCGCGGCGGCGAGCGCATCCTCCTGCAGCCGCTCGAATTCCAGCTGCTCGAATACCTCGTGCGCAACCGCGGGCGCGTCGTTTCCAAAACCGGCATCATGGAGCACGTCTGGGAGTACGACTTCGATCCCGGTACCAACGTGGTGGAATCCCGCGTCTGCCGCTTGCGTGAGAAAATCGACAAAGGATTCGAGCGGAAGCTGATCCGGACGGTGCGGGGCTTCGGCTATGTCCTGGATTGAGCGTTTTCCCGTCATCCGCACCCTGCGGTTCTGGGCGGCTTTCTGGACGACGGTGCTGTTTTTCACGCTGTTTGTCGCCTTTTTCATCGCGATTTGGCATGTGGACCGGATGATGACCTTCCGCTCCATCGAGGCCAATCTCCTGTTTATGTTCGACGAATATCACGCCGAATATCTGCTGGGGAGCGAATTTGAAGAGACGGGCGATTTTGTCCCGGAGGACAGTCTGCCGCTCCCGGTGCGCGAAGCCCGGGCGCACGCGTGGCCGGGTGCGGTTGCCGTGGCGTGTCTGCGCGAATCGCCGGCGCTGTATTGCCTGTGCCTCTCCTGGCAGGGGCAGGCGGTCAAGGCGCGGCTCGACGCGGAAGGGCGTGCCCTTTCCGTCGAGACGCTGGTGCCGACCAACCGCATTGAAAACCTCAATGTGCAGTTCAACGACGAATATCACGGCGTCGGCTACAGCAACGTGTTCAATCTGCTCGTTTCCGGCGACGGACGGCAGATTCTTGCGCATTCCCGGGTGCATCCGGATGAACTGCCAAAACTGGCCGCGCTCGCCGGTACGGTTCCGCACGGCGTTTTTCGAACCGTGAACATCGGGGAAACGGAATACCGCGTGCGATGTGCCCCCACGTTTGACGGCAATCTGTTCGTCTTCGGCACGCGCCTCGATACGGAGCGCGATGAGCGCATCGCCGCAATTTTCATGGTCAGCCTCGTGCTCGTCTTCCTCGCCAGTGTGGTGTTGGGTACGGTGCTGGCCGGCAAGTGCGTTTCAGGCATCGTCCGCGTGTCGGCGGCCGCGCAGAAGATTCAGTCCGGTCACTATTCCCAGCGTGTGGCGCATGGCAATGAGGGTTCAGAGATTGATGGGCTCATCGATGCCTTCAACAGCATGGTGGCGCACACGGAGAGCGTCATCACGGAACTGCGCACCATTTCAGACAACATTGCGCACGACCTCAAGACGCCCATCACCCGTATGCGCGGCAAGGCCGAGCTCTCGCTGTATCACGACAACCCCGGCGAGCAGTCTCTCGCCGAAGATATCGCCGAGGAGTGCGACGGGATGCTCTCCATGATCAACACGATGCTGGAGATTACCCGGACCGAATACGATATTCAGCGCCGCACCCGCGGCGTCGTGGACCTCCATGCCGAAGCCATGCGGGCGGAAGACCTCTTTTCGCCGCTCGCCGGCGATTCCGGCGTGGCGCTCACCGTGACGGCGGAGGAAGCGGCTGTACTGCCGCAGGCCGATGTTCTGCAGATGCGCCGCCTTCTCGCGAATCTGCTCGACAACGCCATCAAGTTCACGCCCCGCGGCGGCCGCGTTTCGCTCACCGTGCGGCGCATTGCGCAGCAGGCGGAAATCATCGTGTCCGACACCGGCTGCGGCATTCCGGCCGCAGAACTGCCGCACGTTTTCGAACGCTTTTTCCGCTCGGATAAAAGCCGCAACATTCCCGGAAACGGTCTCGGGCTGAGCCTCGTTCACGCCATCGTCCATGCGCATGGCGGCACCATCCGTCTCGACAGCCGGGAAGGCGAGGGGACGACGGTCACCATCCGCCTGTAGCGCTTACACGAGGCGCAGAAGCACCGCGTCGCCGGGGCGCAGCGCCGTCTCTTCGCACGGTGCCGCGTCCGCCGCCGCTCCTGCCGCCGTGGCAGGGGCGTGGCACAGGCGTGCCGCTGGCGTGGCACCCGCGGCGGCGAAATTCGCCGCAAAGAGCCACTGCGTGCCGTCTGCGGCGGTGACGTGCACGGTGCGCACGTCGCCCTGCGCGCTCCAGACCGCCTCCCGCAGCGTATCCGGCGCCGTGGCTGCGGCGCATGCGCCGTCGACGGGCGTTTCGCCGCATCGCCACAGGCGTGTGCCCGTGTGGTGGACCGTGCAGATGCGCTCGGCATACAGCGAGCCGGGGCGCGGCAGTCCGCGGTGCATGAGGATGTTCTGCTCCGTTTCGCGCCGCAGCGCCAGTGTGCGGTCTGCCTCCGTGGCGCCGCCGAGGGCGCGCACGTAAAGGGCATCATCGATGCTGGCGCCATCGGCGTGGAGCGGGATGGTCTCGTTGCGCGGGGCGGGGGCTTCCAGGCGGAGCGTGAGCCCCGGTGCGCGGAGCGTGCGGAGGCGGCCGTTGAAGACGTCGTTCGGGATGAGCAGGTTGAGTCCGTACACCGAGGTCAGCTGCGCGTCTTTGAGCATGCGGGCGCGTTGCAGGCAAAGCAGCGTCGCGCCATCCGGCAAGGCCGCGACGGCCGTATGCACTTCGGCGACGGGGTAGCTTTCTTCGCCTTCGCCGATGTGCCCCTGCTCGACGGCATGCGCACAGGCGGTCGCGACGAATCCGCCGGGAAATGCATGGACAAAGCCGCTTTGCGGGTTGTTCCGGATGAGCGTCCCCTCGAGCGCCGGTGCGAGGTTGCCCTGCCATTCGGCGAAGTCGGAGCCCGTGCGCGGCACGCAGAGCGCGACGGGCCCCTGCGCGCCGTCGCGCGTAAAGGAGCGCACCGCTCCCGGGCTGAGGATGACACCGGCCGCATGATCCGGGTCGGACCACTGCCAGGGCGCGCACGGCGCAGGCTCCGGCCGGAGCGCAGGGATGGACGGAAAGCGGCGACGCCAGTGCGCCCCGTAGGAAAGCGAGAGAATGTGGTCGGATTCGAGCCGCCGCGCGTAGTAGAGGCTCAGGTCGCGCAGCCCCGCGAGGCGTTTCGAATAGCAGGAGCCGTCGCCGGTATCGTCGACTTCTTTTTTGACGAGTGAGAGCCAGCCCTGTTCCAGCGCCGGAGCATCGGTGTCGCCGAAGGCTTCCGCCGCGAAGAGCAGCACCGGAATGGCGTAGCACTGGCAGTAGGTGTAGCGCGTGCGCGTGTCGCCGCCGATGCGCAGGAGCCGTCCGTCCGGAAAGAAGAAATGGCGCTGCACATCCCAGAGGGCGCGCGCATTGTGGAAGAGAGCCGGCGGCAGGGGGCGGTCCGTTTCCTTGCAGCCGAAATAATGCATCGCAATGTGCGAAAGCGTGATGACGGCGTAGCCGATGTTGAGGTAGCCGTGATGGTCGAGACCGTACGCCGCCGAAAAATTCGCGCCCACATACGCATCGGATTCGCGGAGCCCCTGATAAATCGCGTTGGAATGCTGATCATCCGGATGCGAGATGCCCGCCAGCAGGAGCCGGTTGGCTTTGTCGAGGATGCGGTCGCGGTCCGGCAGGCCGGGCATCTCCGCCAGCGTGCGGTACAGGAAGCATCCGTTCCATGTGTTGGATTCCGGGTGGTTGTGTCCCGTGACATGCGGCCCCGCGCTGACTTCGAAATCCTCGAGGATGCTGTTGACCTCGGCACGGCGCACGGCGTCGTACATTTGCCGGTCGGCATCGGTCAAAAAGGGCTCGAGCAGCCGGATGGCGTGGGCGGTGCGTTCCAGTCCCAGCACGGAAATCCAGTGGCAGCCCCAGTATCCGTGGTCGGTCGTGGGCAGGTCCTGAACCGCCTTGTGGGTGCGGAGGGCATACCGGAAATAGGCGAGGGCGGTTTCGCGCAGGGCATCGGCGGCGGCACTCTCCGTTTCCGGATCCATGCAGTCGGCCAGCACGGCGCAGGCTCCGGCGACGTTGAGATTGCTCTGGACGGGCCAGTGTGCTTTTTCGCCGGTTCCGTAAAACCGGGCGGAACGGTCATGCGGCGAGATGTTTTCAGCCGTCGGCAGGAATCGGGTCCAGCGGCGCATCAGCGAAAGATAGGGCATGGCAAGAGGCACGGAAGGGGGTTCAGATCTTCAAACACGGAAATGGTAGCGGAGATGATTGGCAGGATGCAAACCAAAAATGCCCCGGTTCCCCCTCATTTCCTGTACCGTACACCCCGCCACGACTCTTCTGCGTCTCTGCGGGAACCATAATGGGTATCATGGATGGTCGGGCGAATTTCCGGATTCCAATGCCGTCAAAAATCGGGATCAACCCGGACCAGGGGCGCATTTACGATGAGAAGGTACACACGCAACGCACGCTTGGATTTTACAGTTGAGCGTGTGCCGGAAAAGTGGTATTTTTTACGACATGAGCCGTAACCGCAGAAAAAGAAATTCGGAGCACAAATCCGGTCTGGATCGTCTCCATGACTGGTTGCTTTCCCGTTTGGAACAAAACCGGGAGCGGCAATTGCCCGCATTGGGTCCGACCGAATGCTCGCTGGTCGCGTACCATTTCCGTCCGCAAGAGACAGCGGATCAGTCCTTTCAGTATCTCGAGAGTGCCATCCGGGAAACGTGGCGTCATTGCGGACTGTTGACGACGATCATTGTCACGAATGAGGTGACGGACGCCATGCGTGCCTTTGCGGAGCCCTTCGGCTTCCGTGTGCAGTTGCAAACGGAGCCCACGCTGGTTCCGAACCGTCCTGAAACGATGAGCATGGATTTGAACGGGCGGCTTGTGGAGCGCTTTCATACGCCGTACGCTCTGCTGATTCAGGAAGACGCGTTTCCGCTCCGTCCGGGGCTCGGACATTTCCTGGAAACCTACGATTTTTACGGGGCTCCGCGCACGAGCGACAGTTGGTTGGCCTCGTTCGGTCCCCGCCTGTTCAACTGCCGTCTGATGAACGGCATGTTTTCGCTCCGTACCCGCCGGTTGTGCGAACTGGTGGCAGAGCAATGGCGGATGCAGTATGCGGATGAGCCGTTCCGCCGGGAGTTCTACCACGACCGGTTCTGCACCGATACGCTGCCGCGCAAATCCTTTGCCTACCGCAAGGAGGTCAAGTTCCCCACGGCGCATGAAGCGGCGGTCTTCTGCTACGATTCCGAGAGCACATACCGGAGTCCGGTTCCGCCGTTCGGTTTCCATGGCGCCAAGGCGTTCCGGATGCTCTGCGACAGCGGCAAGTATCAGCTTTGACGCGGCATCCGCCGCCGGGCGCCGCGGCGCAGGGATCGTCCCCGCACAGGGTATTGCGCTTTCCGGAGGGAGGCGGCCGCCGCCGCCGCAAACCGGATGCATTCGATGCAGCCGATTCGGCTTTTGTAGTATTCCGGGGTGCGTTCTCCGGGCATACCGCCGTGTTCTTTGGCGGCTTGAGCCGATTCGACGCGCAACGCCAGCAGTTCGCGGCAGACGCATGAGCCGAACCGCTCTTTGAAGGCGGCGCAGAAGGTCTGCACCGCTTCGTAGGTGGCTTTTTTCGCTTCGGGTTTCAGCGCATCGCCGCTTCCGCAGGCGATGCCCGCGAGCATGGCAAATCCGGTCACGGAGCCGCAGACTTCGCGGGTGCGCCCGACGCCGCCGCCCAGGCCCAGCGAGAGATCGGCCACGAGTGCGGTGGGGAGCCCGAGCCGCTCCGCATGCGTGAGGACAACCGCCTGCGAACAGGTTGCACCTTTCCGGAAGAGGGCTTCGGCGGTGTCGGCGGCGGCACGGGCTTCCGGGGTTTCAAGAAGAGAGGGGTCAAACATGGCTGGAGGCTGGCTGGGGATGAGAAAAAAGTAAAAAAAAAACGGGAAAATGAGCGGCGGGACGGGGACGGAACCCATGGTCGGTTGCGCTCAGGTAGGAGACGAATCGTCCCCCGGGTCTGCCGATTGAGAAATCGGTTTCTCCGGTTTTACGAGGGCTTGGGAGAGAAAGGCGTGGCCTTCTGCGTACAGTGTTTGCAGGATCTCTGTCCGGCTCGCCGGGAGCGGCTCCAGCAGGAGGCGGAAATCCGGTGTTTCGCCGGGACGGATGAGGCGTACAGACAGCCCGAACCGGTCCAGCAGCGTTGTCAGGCGTCCGGCGGAATCTTCTTCCGGCTTTGCAAAGGCGAGGAATGGTCTGCCGAAGAGCAGGGAAAAGACCACGGCATGGAAGGAGTCGGTGACGATGGCGTCGGCATCGCGGATGGCACACAGCCACGCTTCCACGGAGGGTAGGGCGGGGAAGAGTCCCGGCGCGGGATTGTTCGGTGTATGCAGCGTGGTTGACTGAAGCGTCAGCCCCGCTGCGCGCAAGCCGTCGAGACAAGTGCGGAGCGCGGGCGTGTTGTCCGTTCGGGCGGACAGGAAACAATGCGTCAGCCGGAGCACCCCGGGGGTGCGGGGACGTGCGTCCGACGCGGGCAGGAGGCGCTCCCAGGTTTCCGGCGGCAGAAACAGCGTTGGATCCGGGCAAAGCGAGGGGCGGCGCCCGAAGAGCCGTTCGCAGATGGCGACGCCTTCCGATTCGCGCACGGAGACGGCGTCGAAGGCCTCGAGCCAGCTCCGGTAGCGGCTGAGCCGGGAACCGAAGTCGGGGTCGCTGTTTCCGAAGGAGGCGGCAACGGCAATCCTGCAGACGGGCGTCCCGTTGAGAAAACTCCCAAAGTAGAGGGGACGCGTCCAGGCCGGGTTCCAGATTTGGTCGGACCCGAAGATGACTGCGTCGACGGGATGCTGCCGAATCCAGCGCTGAAGATCGCGTTCACTTGCCACGGGGGCGGTCCGTGCGAGATGCGCCCGGATCCACGGGCGGATCCGGCGTTCCGCCAGGGCTTCGGAGAGCCCCGGCAGAAGCGGAATGGCTTCACGGCGTCCGCGCAACCGTGCCGCGCAGCGGAGCCAGAGACGGCGCCCGAACGCCAGCGGCCAGAGTATCCACGGGAGCCGCTGAAAGCGCATGCGCAGCGCAATCGGCTCGTGCCCGAGCGCACGCAGCGTCTGCTGGAGTGCCCAGAGCTGCAGGATCCCGCCGATATTCGAATGCAGCGGAAGGGTGAGAATGGCGATTTTCATCGCGGGAATGCGCGTTGAGCCCAGGCCTGTCCGGAAGTGCGAAAAACGGTCGGGCTGGACAGACAGCCCGACCGTTGGAGGAAAAAGCGTCCGGCCGGGCGCCGTCAATAGGCGACGGTGGAGACGGCTTTGCAGAGGAATACGACGCCGACGGAGAGAATCGAGATGAGACCGGTGCCGACGAAGAAGCCGGAGGAGACGACCGGAATCATCTTGCGCCACTCACGCCCGAATTTGCGCTCGAAGTAGCACTTGCCGATCAGGGCGCCGATGAAGTTGGGGAGCACGGTGTGCGGCGCGGTCTGACCCAGACCGCGAACGACGCCGAAGAACAGCATCGTCGGGGCGCCGAACCAGCCGAGCAGACCCATCACCGCGCCGGCGGAGCCGAAGCCCGCGAGGAACCGGCCGAGCCCGAGCGCTTCCTTGAACTGGCTGTATTCGCCGAGCGTGGAGGAGTAAATCAGGCACGTGTTTTTCGCCGTCAAATCCCAGATCTGCTCCGTGTAGGGGTAAACCGCCGAAGGAATTTCAGCCAGCGACCAGATGAAGGAGGAGAAGAACAGCGACGAGCAGATGATGATGGGGAAGAGCAGAATCTGCGCTTTCCAGATGGAGCCGAATTTGCACCCGAGAAGCTCGGCCTGCTTGTACGAAACCACCTGAATGCCGTAGTTGGACTTCGGAATCGGGATGAACCAGATTTTGACGCCCGTGTAGCCGGAGAGGATGAACGAAATTTCGGTGATGAACGGAATTTCGATAACCTGACCGGCCAGACCTTCCAGACGGGCCGTCACGTACGAAATCAGCGGCGTATAGATGAAGGCGAAGAAGAAGAGGACGACCAGAACACCGGGATGCCAGTCGGTCAGCCAGCCGCAGACGACGATGTAGAGCACGCAGGAAATGGCGTACGTCACGAAGACCCACGGCACGGGAATGTGACCGCGCATCTTGGAGAGGCGCAGCAGGCGTTCCGCATGGTCGTGCGCCGTCTTTTCGCGCTTGCCGAGGCGCAGGGTGCGGAAGGCGACCCAGAGACCGAAGAAGGCGATGGCCAGCGAGATGCCGATCTGGAAGGAGAAGTAGAAGTCGACGTTGTTGGCGAAGAGCGTCAGAACCGTGGTGTCGCCCTGTTCCCACGTCGGCATCTTGCCGAAGTGGTACAGAATCGGGTTCATGACGAAGGTGAAGATCAGACCGACGAAGGAGCCGACCATCGACCAGAAGGGGAGCACCATGCCGAGGATGATGTTGCCGAGGTCGAAGGAGAGACCGGTCGCCGTTGCAGGCAGGAACGACTGCGTGTACGGGGTGAAGTCCGCGAAGGGAATCTGGAAGACCATCAGCGTGCTGTCGAACAGTGCACCGGTGATGGTGGGCAGCGCCATGTACATCAGACCGAAAATCATGCCGATGCCGGACCCGACGCAGAACATGCGCCAGCGGACGGAGGCGCCGGCGCTCTTGACGGAGCCCTCCACCTGTTCGGCGATGGCGACGATACCCTGAGCGCCGACGGGCGCCATCGGGAAGGGGAGCTGCTCGATATCCGAGGTGAGACGGAAAAGCCCGTAGCCGAGGATGGCGGAGTTGAGGCGGCCCATGATTTCACGGAACAGCATCAGCCCGATGAACGGGAGCCACGCCTTGGAGAGGAACGTGCGCGGGAGGCTGTCGAGATTCTTCGGGGCAACCCACACCGGAATGTCGGCGGCAACGCCCGTCGCCACCGCCGCATCGGAACGCACGAGGAACTGCGTGAAGAGCGGCGTATTCCAGACGTTGGTCGCCATGACCATGCCGGCCATGTAGAAGAGGATGAAGAGCTGGGCGCGCGAAAGTTTGGCGTTCGCGCGTTTGGCCACTTCGACGAAGAGCAGAACGGTCACCCACTGGGCGGCACCGCCGATGCCGGCACCGGCGACGAGTTCCATGTAGAGCGCACCGGGCACCATGACCAGTGCGACGAAGAGAGTGCCGAGCAGCGAGGTCAGGTTGAAGCCTTCCTCGAAGGAATCGGGCACGGTAAGCAGGGCCCGAAACTCTTCCAGTTCGGCGTCCTCCGTTTTAACGCGGCGGCGAAGCAGATGTTTGAGGGAGATCATTGCGTGGAATGACGGGTGTCGAAGGTGCGGGAAAGGGTGGCAGGGGCGTGGCACGGGTGCGGGCCGGGTCACGCCCGATGCGTGGACTTAGCGGCTCTTTTTGCCGTGCTTGGGATTCCGGCGGGCGCGGGGGTTGGTACCGCCCTGGTTGGGGGCGGGCCTGGGCGCCTCGGGGGCCTTGGGTTCTGCAGCGGGGGCGGGGGCGACCGGAGCGGCAGGCTGCGCGGAGGCGCCGCCCGCCTGCTGATTGCGCAGGTGCGCCTCGTAGGCGGCCCCGGCACCCTGCCCGGCGATGTCCTCGAGCGTCGAGGCGCGGTAGTGCTCCACCGTCGCAATCGGGAGCGAACGCCAGAGCAGGAACTGCTCGCGCAGCTCAGCGGCAAAGGCGCGGTTGGAGCGCACCCACGAGTCCGGCGTGCCGCCGATGCGCGTGAGGTCGACCACCACTTCGTCGATGCCCTTGATTTCGAACTCCTGCGAGTACATCCGGAACCGCTGGAAGATGCCCAGGTCGAACGGAGCCAGCGAGATGTTGGCTTCGATGCCGATGTGCTCCTTGCCGTCGTTGCCGCACGGTTCCTTGAAGATGCGCACGTCCCGGGCCGCAAAGGAGCCCAGCGTGGCGTCCGCATGGTTGTTGAAGTGCTCGCGGATGAACGAGAGGATGCCGGCAAAGTCGACGGACGAAACGGTGAACGGGAAGACGAACTCAAGTTTGTTTCCCTTCGGCGAGGGCATCTTCCACTTGCGGGCGACGCCCGGGTTGGCCGATTTCGAGGCGCGGAGCGCCGGGAAAATCGTCGAGAGCATCACCACCGCCATCACAATCAGAATCGTGCAGACGGAGGTCAGCGAGGAGAAGTTCATCTCCGGCGGCGTGATGAGACCGCGCGAGCCGAGGAACTTGAAGAACTTCGCGACGAGCTGGCTCACGAGGTAGCCGCCCATGCCGCCGATGACGGAGTAGACCGCCGATTCCGCGAAGAAGAGCGCACCCACGTCAACCGGTGCCAGACCCAGCGCCGAGTATGTGAAGATTTCCTTTTCGCGGGCCACAATCGAGCCCATCAGCGACGAGAAGATAATCAGACCGCCCAGCAGGAGCGGGACGATGACGTCCGAGAAGCCGGAGCCCTGCACCGCCTGCGTGAAGAAGAGGCTGTAGGCGCCTTCGGGCGTCTTCACGTGGACCGTGCCCTGGAACGCCGGGGCGAGCTCCACGCCGATGTCGTACAGCGAGAGGTCTTCCTGCCCCTCTTTGGGGTACATGGCGATGAAGTTGCAGACGTTGTGCCACCCGAAGTACCGGCGCAGGTCATCCATGCGGGCGATGGCCACGACGTCCGGCGTGAACCATTCGAAGGTGCCGGTGGGCATTTCCTCGAGCGATTCAATGGAGGCGCCGCCCGTCGCGGACGAGCCGGAGTTGGAGAGCGTCGCCTGAAAGTCCGGCGGAACCCCGCGCAGATCGTCAATCGTCGAAATCTGCTGGAGCGCGAAGGCGTCGAAGAAGCCGGCGAAGGTGAACGGCACGCCGTTGAGGCGGATTTCATCGCCCTTGGCAATCTGCGTCAGTTCGTTCGTGACGGCAGGCGGCAGGAAGAGCGGTGGCAGGGGCGTGGCAGCGGTGGCCAGCTCCGGCACGACTTTGCGGAAGCCGGCGGAGTGCTTGATCTCGGTTTCGTCCAGCCCCATGACGGCGGACATCTGGATGGACTCGCCGGATTTGGGCAGGAAGAGGACGCGTTCGGGGTTGATGCTGGTGTCGCCCGTGTCGTTGCTGCGCGTCGGGATGCGGAAGAGACCGCCGCGGCGGCAGATGTCGAAGCGGTCGCCGTAGAGCGCATTGAGCGAGTCGATGAAGCCGCTGTCGATGTGCAGGAAGGAGAGGCGGTGCAGCTCGATGCGGTTTTCATCGGTGCCGCGGCCGAGATACGAATCCACGACGCCCTGCTGCGAAGTGAACGAGGCGAACACGAGAATTGTGAACGTGAGCAGCACGACCGTGATGCACGTGAGGAACGTCTTCAGCGGCCGGTTGCGCATGCCCGCGATGCCGATGAGGATGGCGGAGAGCGTGGTTGACGATTCGTTGACAACGCCGTGCACCGTCGAGGCCAGGCCCTGCATCGCGCGGATTTCCTGTTTGATCTTGCCCATCATGATGCCCGACGTGATGCACGCAAGCATGATGATGACGAAGGCGAGGAAGATGACGATGGGGGCAGACGCCAGCGAGAAGGCCGGGTGCGTGAAGAAGAGGATGGCGAACGTGGCCAGGAAGAAGCCGATGAAGCCCATGAGCTGCTTGTAAATCGACGGGAAGCCGAAGATGAGGCGCTCCATCGCGAAGGCGAACGGGATGTTCAGCAGCAGCAGTACGACGACGGCCTGCACGAGGTCTTCCGTGACGCCGCGCAGCGGGCGGTAGATGCGGTTTTCGATGCAGTTCGCGAAGATGTGGTGCGCTTCCGCGAGACTCCACTTCTTTTCGGCGATGGCCGCGGCGGCTTCTTCGATGTGGTCCTTGGAGTCCGCATGGAACTTCTCGAGGTCGTCGCGGACGATGTTGCGTTCGCGGAGCACGGCGAGGCGGGCTTCGTTGAGCAGGTAGGCGTCGTTGGCGCCCTGAGCGATGTTGTTCGCGTGGAGGCGCGCATCGGTGTCGAGTTTCACGCCGACGCCCATGGCGGCCTTGAGGCGGTCCATGCCGGGCGCATTGGTGACGGAGCCGAGGAGCATGTCGCCATTGCCGCCGATGATCTTAATCGGGTCCTGGCGGTCGGCGAAGAATTCCTTGTAGCCCTCGAATTCGTACACCACGGTGGACGCCGTCTTGTGCGGCGCATCTTTGGAGGCCACAAGCGTCTTGGGCTCGTAGAGATCGCCGCCGATGGGGTCGGGCTTGTAGCCGTCGCCGAAGGAGAGACCGCCGTAGGCGTAGAAGAGGTGAATCGGCGTGGCCACGATGCCGTAGGCGTCGGCCGCGACCGTCACGCGGTCCAGGGCGCCCTCCTCATTGTAGCCCACCGCCATGTTGGTGAAGAGCCACGAGGTGTAGGCGACGCTGCGCCCGATGTACGGCATGTAGATGCGCCCGTTGGCGAGGATGCGCGAGCGCGGCTGGGCGGACTGCCCGATCATCGGTTCCGGACGGCGGAACGAGGTGATGTACACGATGGCGCGGCGCGGGACGCCTTCGCTGTCGGTGGAGCCGGCCGCATAGTTGAGGTAGCGCACGCCCGTGTTCTCGTAGTAGGTGAGGCGCGGTTCGAGGCGCTGCGCGGAGAACACGTTGCGGAGCGAAATTTCCATCGAGTTGGCGAGCTCGCCGCAGAATTCCGCCATCTGGCTGCTGAGCGGCGAGAGATCCACGAAATCGGCAAACGGCAGATTGTCGTGGAGGAGGGGCTCGCCGACGGAGGTCATCTGGAAGCCCGCCAGGCCGAGCGCCGCCGAGAGGACGGACGGCACGAGGCGCTGATACTGGTAGGAGAGGGAGTACGGCTTGTAGGTCGCGTTGAGGGCGGGCTCGTAGAGCAGGGCGGTCCAGGGTTCCTCCGCCGGAGGCTCGCCGTTGGGGCCGGGCATGTGCGCGGCGGCGATGCCGCCCCGGCCGGTGGCGCCGTAGTAGATGTTGCGGAAGGCGCTCAGGTGGCGGCCGTAGGAGCCCGTGTTGTGATCGCCGTAGCGGTAGAGGCCCGCGGCGTTGATCATCGTGAACATCCACGGGGCCTTCGCCGAGGCGAAATCAAAGTCGAAATGCCCGACGATGGAGCGCCCTTCGAAGATGTCGGCGAGCTTCATCCACGAGGCGTTGTTGTCGATCATGCGCTCGAGCTCACCGCGCCGCGTGTGGAGACGCTCGAGCACATTGCCGAGCATGCGCGCGTACATGGCGGGCACATCGGCGACCGGGTCGGACTCCAGCCCGGCGTCCGGCAGGTATTTGCCCTTGACGAGCTGTTCGCGCAGGAGGTTGGAGGCCTCGCGCTGCGCCTGCAGATGGTCGATCTGCACGGAGAGTTCGGCGATGCGGGCGGTGGCGGCCTGCTTTTCGGCTTCGTCGCTGAACTGCGGGAGGCGGCTCTGCAGGGCGGTGCGCTCTTCGCGCAGATCGCCGATGGGCTCGCGCAGGCCGTTGGCCAGCGCCACGAGTTCGCGCTTGAGGCGGTTCTGCAGATTGCGAGCCAGCGGGCCGCGGGCATCGATGATGTTGTTCGCGTCTGCAAACGCGATGAGTTCGCGGATGGACACCAGCTCCTCGGCGTATTTCTCGCCGCGTTTGGCGAGGTCGAGGTTGTTGATGTTCTTGTTCGACATGTCAATCGTGTGGTAGAAGAACCGGGCGCCTTCGAGGCCCGCATACTTCGAGCCGAAGAAGACGACGATGACACGGCGGTTGAGGGGACGGCCCGAGCGCGCGAGCGAGACGGCGGTCTGCGTCAGCAGCGCCACGTTGGCGGCGGCGCGCAGTTCCGGCGAGTAATCGGGCGTGAAGCCGTAGGTGTCGAGCGTGGCGGAGAGGATGAGCACTTCCTCGGAATCGAGATTGCCTTTCCAGCCGGGTTTGCTGGGGAGCTCGACCCAGAGGTTTTTGCCGGGGACGTCGCGGATGACGCTGCGGGCGTCGAGGACGGCCTCGCGGGTGCCGTCGGCGGTCAGGAGCCCGGCGCGTTCGGCATCGGCGCGGTCGATGTAGACGCGCGGCACCAGCGTGAGACTCGTGAAGCCGACGGCCGACATGCGCGTGTTGGCCAGCGTGGCGTCGCCGACGAGGATGACGGCGCGGGCGCCGTGCGTCATGACGTCGCGGATGTCCGCCTCCGGAAGCGTGGCGTCGAGGACGGCAATCTTGCCCGTGAGGTCTTTGCCCTCAAAGGTCTGGATGCGCCCGTTGCCGACAAAGATGGCCGGACCGCGGATCGGCTCGGGCACGACGAACGTGGCCGGACCGTTGTCGATCATCAGCACGCCTTCGACCGGCTCGCCGCCGTAGGTCAGCGAGAGCCGTTCCGTCTCCTGACTGAGCGAGTCGAACGTCTGGTACTGCGGCTTGAGTCCGGCCTTCGCCAGTTCGTTGCTGACGACATCGAAGGCCTTGGAAAGATTTTCAGACCCGACGCGGCGGTGCGGGAAACGGGAAATGCCGTTCCAGACGCGACCGTAGACGGAGTTGTCGGGAAGAACAGGAATCTCCGCGGCTTCCTGTGCCTGTACGGGGCAGAGCAGGGCGGCCAGAGCGAGCGCGGAAAATACGGCGGAGCGGACGCGGGGGATACGGGTGTTATTCATCTTCTTCCTCGATGCCCAGAGAATCTTTCTCGACCTTGACGTGGCGGGACTCGGCGATGCGGGCAATGCGGCCGTCGCTGATCCACACCATGCGGGAGGATACGGAGAGCATATTGGGGTCGTGCGTCGCGCAAATTACGGTGACGCCGTCATTCTTGTTCAAATCGTGGAGCAGCCAGTGAATCTCCTTGCCGGTCTTGAGGTCGAGGTTGCCGGTCGGCTCGTCGCACAGGAGAATCGAGGGGTTGTTGGCAAGGGAGCGGGCGATGGCCACGCGCTGCATCTGACCGCCGGACATCTCTTTGGGGCGGTGATTCCAGCGGGAGGCGAGCCCGACGCGGTCCAGCAGCGCCATGCCGCGGGCGCGCGCTTCGTCCGAGGAGACGCCGGCGAAGACCATCGGCAGGGTGACGTTTTCCAGCGCGGTCATGACCGTGTTGAGGTTGAACTGCTGGAAGACGTAGCCGATCTTGCGGCAGCGCAGGAAGGCGAGTTCCTCGGCGTTGAGCTGCGCCATGTCCACGCCGTCGATGAAGACGCGTCCCGACGTCGGGGTGTCGAGCCCGCCCACCATGTTGAAGAAGGTGGACTTGCCGGAGCCGGAGGGACCCATGACGCAGATGTATTCGCCGCGATAGATGTTGAGCGTGATGCCGGCCAGCGCATGGACGGGCTCGGTGCCGCGCCAGAAGGTGCGCTTGATGTCGTGGACGGATACAAGGACTTCCTTGCCGACCGCGTATTCTGCTTCGTTAAAGGTAATCATGGTGTTATTCGACTCTCATGGCTTCCATGGGTGCCATACGGGAGGCGGACCAGGAAGGCTGGATGGAGGCCAGAGCCGCAAGCAGGATGCCGGCAGCCAGCGAGAAAAGGGCGGAAAAGATGATGTCGACCCCCGGGAAATAGGTCCAGAGATGCGCGCCGTACAGGATGGAGCAGCGGACGACCGAGATGAGGAAGCCGACCACGACGCCGATGACGCCGCCGGCCGCACCCTGCATCGCCGCTTCCATCATGAACTGCGAGAGGATGTACGCATCGGTCGCGCCCAGGCACTTCATCGTCGCAATTTCGCGATAGCGTTCGGTGATGGACATGAGCATCGCGTTGGTGATGCCGACCATGCAGACGAGGAACGAGATGAAGAGCAGGAAGAGCTGGCGGCCGGTCAGCCCGAGGAACGAGGGAATGGCGCGGGTGACCATGGCGAGCCGCTGGTTGAGCAAGGAGAGGCGGCTGACGCGCTCATACCGGTCGCTCATCTGCTGGAGCGTATCGCTGCTGAAAGAGCCTTCGAGGAGACGCACCGCGCGGCGGTCGGTGATGAACGCCATTTTTTCCTCTGCGGAGGAGCGCTTCGTTTCGTTGAACTGGCGTGCCCATTCCGTGCGGAAGCTGTTGCGGTTGAGGTGTTCGATGAGGTCCGAGTAGGTGTTGGACTCCGCCAGCTGTTCGCGCATGAGCTTCACATCCGCCTCGCTGAGCGTGAAGCCCAGCTCCGTCATCGAGCGGCGCCAGGCGTCGACGGCATCCGGTGCCGCCGCAGGAATCCAGCGGGCGTCGGAAATCTCCGTCTGACCGCCTTTGGCGAGGTCGGTCGCTTCGTTGGCGCGGGAAACGGCCGCATTCCAGCGGCGGTTGAAGTCGGTGAGTTCCGTCTTGTAGGCCGGATAGGCGGCCAGGAAGGCGTCGAGGGACTCAATCTTGCCGGGCACGCGAATCTCGATCTTGATCTTGAGCTGCTCGTGGAAGGAGTCCGAGGTCTCGAGAATGTAGTTGAGGGCGGCACGGCCGGACCGCTTGCCGATCAGGTTGAGGCGGTGCCCGGTGGGAAGCCCGTCGAGCCAGGTCGTGTAGGTGGCTTCCTGGAGCGCCAGCTGCGCCAGGCGCGAAACTTCCTCCACGGGAAGCCCGGTGACGTGCGCGGCTTCCTCGATTTCCGCCTGCCCCGCAGCGCGTTTGTGCGCATCCTTGCCGTTCACCTTGCGGGCGGCATCCGCGAGGCGGCGGACCGTGGTGTTTTCCTGGGCGTGGGAAAGCAGGCGCGTCAGCGTTGTCTGCGCAAAACGCGCGTGCGCATCTTCGTCCATCACGCCCCCGGCAACGGAGCGCTGGAAGATGCTCTCGGAGAGCAGGAACATGAAGAAGGCGACGGCCAGCACAACGACGGCCAGCGTCAGCATGGAGCGGAAAAGCCGATGCTTGACGCCGCGCACGCACAATGTCCAGGTTTCACGCAGGGACATCGTGTGCTGCTTCTGGACATCAATTTCGCGGTAAACGGAGGAATTGCTCATAGCAGAGGTGAAAAGGGAGGCGGAGGCGCGAACGGAAATCGATTAGCCGGGCATGTACCAGACGCGGTTGGGCGAGGGCGACCCGACAATCAGGTAGTAGGCGAAGTCCACGATAATCGTGAGACCGATCAGCAGGATTTCACCGGCAATGATGCCGACGAACAGCGGCTTGCACCGCTGATAGACGCCACCACCGCCAAACCGGACAACGAGAACCTTGATGAACCACCCGAAGAAGAACGAAGCCGCCGCGCAGCCCGCCGGATAGGAACCCCAGATGAGGAACAGAATCGGGTGAATCGGGAATTTCGCGAAGCGGAACCGGATCAGGGATACGGCCATCACCGCGAGGAGCCCGTAGAAGAAGAAGTGTGTATGGATGGCATTGCCCGCAATGAGCTGGAGGCGGGCAAGCGGACCGGACTCGAGCGAGGTCTCGAAGGTGCCGGCCGCCTTCATGTCCATGAAGTGGCGCGCCGTCTGGTCGAGCCCCGTGACCGGCGGGTTGTTGGACGCCCAGCTGTCATTCATCGGGTTGTAGTTGTAGGTCGACCATGCGGCGGCGAACCATCCGATGACCATCGCAAGGAGCGCGGCCGCGCAAATCCAGCCGAAGACCTTTTTGAGGTTGATTTTGTGGTCTTCCGCAATCTTGGCGCCCGTCCCGACGTAGGCGATGAGCGCCTCACGGGGGTCCTGCACAAAGATCGAGTTGCCGCCCCAGTTGAGGAAGGTGAGGGCATGCGGACCGATGGCGGCCGGACCCAGCAGGGAGACGAGCAGCGTGCCCGGCGTCCAGGCGGGCTGCAGGAACGGGATGCCCGTTTCGCACACGATGCGGGAGAACACCGTGTAGAGCATGAAGAGGATGAGCGAGAAGAGCAGCGCAATCAGCCACGACTGGCAAATCCACGAGAGGATGCAGACGAAGGCGATGAAGGTCACGATGAGGGTGCGTGCCGCCAGCACGGAGACCTCATCGGGCGCCGCCAGTTCTTCGGCGGCGGAATCTTCTTCGCCCGCCTTGGCCTTCCGGCGGATTTTCAGCCGGAGGGCGCGCGCAAACACGGCCAGGTAATATGAGCGGCCCGTGTAAAGCAGGATCAGCATGAAGCCCATGTACGCGCCGCCGCGCATGGCTTCCATCGTCTGCCCCTGCATCAGCGAACCGGTCGTCTGGTAGAACAGAATCGTGAAGATGGCCAGCAGCACCTGGGAGAGGCCGACGGTCAGCGCAATTTCGGAGCTGACGAAGTAGGCAATGCCGATGAAGGTGAAGTAAATCGTGGCACCCGAAAGCGACCAGTAATTGATGGCTTTCTTGATGATGGGCATGTGCGTGTGCAGCGGCAGGTTCCAGCCCTTGAGGTTGGGCAGGAATTCCTGCATCGCAGGGAGGCTCTCCGGGTACCATTTGGCGAGGTAATCGATGAGGAGCAGCAGGAAAACCGGAATGACGCCCCACCAGAACAGGCGGTTGCGGAAGATGTCCGGCACCCCGTGGTGCGGGGTCGTCATGCGCGCGAACTGGCCGGTCACCTGCGCAATCGGGTACGCCAGCTGTTCGTGGGAAGCCCACTGACGGTGTACGAGGAACTGGGTCGAAATCATGACGAACACAAACATCGTCAGAATCGGCCCCCAAATCAGCATCGGCTTAATCCAGGCGCGCAGCGGGAGCTCCAGAATCGAGAGCGTCTCCGTGCCGCGGGCCATGCCGGTGAAGAAGCCGCGGTATACCTCTTCGTACGCCGGGGTCGAAAGGGCCATCGGATCGCCCGGCCACGGGGACGGGAAGAGCTCCGGCCGCAGATATTCGGTGAGCAGACCGTGGAGTTCCCAGTTCTGGTGGTTCGGGAGGAAGTACCACGGCATCATGATCTGCGTATGGAAATACCGGTACAGACCCGAAGTCGGCGCCCAGCAGGCGACCAGCGTCATGATGATGACGAACGCAAGCTCACGCGCGGAAAGCGCCAGCCGGTCCGCCAGCCGGTGCTCTTTCTTGAGAAGGCGGTCCAGCAGATTCCAGAAACCGTTCCAGCCAAGACCGACCAGGAAGAAGTAGAAGAAGGGACCGGGGGGGATCTGGTGCCCGATCATGTACGTCCCTTGAAGGACCGTATCATGGAATTTGGCCGTTCCGGCAATAAACAGGATCCCGAGAAGGCTGAAAATCAGCGAACGGGGGCTGATGAACCTGTCTTTTTTCGGTTGGGCATCAGGAGTCTGTTCCGTAGTCGTCATTGGGAGGAGTCTTTAAACCTGTGGCAGGTTATGAAAAACGTACGGCCTGAGAATAGCAAAAAACCGCTCTCAATACAAGGAAAAGCGTGAAATCACGCCTTTGTTCTGTGCCTGTGCATGAAAGAATACAGCGTTCCATTTTGCCCGTTTCGCAACAGTTGCGAAGTCGGATGAGAATGAATGAGAAGCAACGGCATCCAACCGTCATACCGAAAAGTCGCTAATTGACAGGAAAATACGGAAACCGGAGGGTTCGAAATGAAACGGAAGCGGCAGGAGTTTTCATACCGGTTGCAACCGTTGCGGAACTGTTCGATTCCGGTTGAAAAAATGTAAGGTGTGTTAGTTTGTATGCAGGGTGTTCAGGGGTTCAATGAGGACTGCGGGAAAGAAAAAGTGTGAAAATATTTGCGTCACGGAGGCGGATGTGCACCTCCGTGATGCGGACAAAAGAACACGGATCAACCGGGCATGAACCAGATGCGGACGGGTGACTGCGATCCGGTTGCCAGGTAGTATGCGAAGTCCATCGCAATCGTGATGCCGATGACGAGAATCTCGCCGGCAATCAAGCCCACAAAGAGGGGTTTGCATTTCTGGTAGACCCCGCCGCCGCCGAAGCGGACCACCAGCTGCTTGATGAACCACCCGATCAGGAAGGAGGCCCAGGCGCAGTTGGAGGGGTAGGAGCCCCAGATCAGGAAGAGAATCGGATGGATCGGGAAACCCGCAAACCGGAACCGGAGCAGCGAGACGGCCAGCACCGCCAAAAAGCCGTACAGGAAGAAATGCTGCTGCAGGGAACTGCCCGCAATCATGCCGAGGCGCTCCACCGGGTTGGTCGCCAGCGATGTTTCAAACGTGTTCGCCGCCTTCATGTCCGAGAAGAAGCGCGCCGCCTGATTGAGCTCGGCGCGCGGCGGACTCCCGGCGGCATAGCCGTCGTTCATCGGACTGTAATTGTAGGTCGACCAGAATGCGGCAAACCAGCCGATAATCAGCGCCAGAATGGCGATTCCGCAAATCCAGACGAAGATTTTCTTCAGGTTGAGCCGGTTGTCATCGGCGAGTTTCACGCCGTTGGCCACATAGCCGATGAGCGATTCGCGCGGATCGGGCGTGAAGATGCCGTTGCCGGCCCAGCAGAAGAACGTCAGGGCATGCGGACCGATGGCGGCCGGACCCAGCAGATACAGCAGTATGTTGGTCGGCTGCCAGGCTGGCGCCAGGAAGGGAATGCCCGATTCGCACAGAATGCGGGAGAGGACCGTGTAGAGCAGGAAGAGCAGCAGCGAGTAGAAGATGGCCATCAGCCACGACTGGCACATCCACGAGAGCAGGCAGACGAAGCAGACGAACGCAACAAGCAGGGTGCGCGCCGCCAGAACGGAGACGTCGTCCGGTTCCGCCAGCGTTTCCGTTTCATCGTCCCCGGCCGGAACTCGCCGTTTCCGCCGGAGATAGAACGCCCGCGCCAGAACCGCGCGGTAGTACGTACGCCCCGTGTAGAGCAGAATCAGGGAGTAGCCGAAATAGGCGCCGCCCCGCATGCATTCATGCGCCGACCACGGCAGGAGAATGCCGTTGACCTGGTAGAACAGAATCGAGAAAACGGTCATCAGAATGCAGGAAAGCCCGACCGTGAGCGAGATTTCCGAACTGACAAAGTAGGCGATGCCGACAAAGGTAAAGTAAATGGCCCACCCCTGAATCGACCAGTAGTTGACCGACTTTTTGAGAATCGGTATGTGGTTCGTCATCGGAAGCCAGCCGCCTTTGATGTTCGGCAGGAAACTGGACAGGCTCGGAACCGCTTCCGGATACCATTTCGACAGGTATTCGATGAACAGCAGCGTGAAAACCGGGATGACGCCCCACCAGAACAGCCGGTTGCGGAAGATGTCCGGCAGTGTATGGTGCCCCGAGGTCATGCGCGCAAACTGCCCCGTCACCTGCACAATCGGGTAGGCAAGCTGTTCGTGGGAAGCCCACTGGCGGTGCACGAGGAACTGGATGGAGGTGAGCACCAGCGCGAAGAGCGTCAGAATCGGACCCCAGATGAGCATGGGCTGCACCCAGGCGCGGAGCGGCATCTCCAGAATGGAAATGGCTTCCCGCCCGGTGGCCAAGCCAGTGAAGAAGCCGCGGTAAACCTGCTCATACGCGCGCGTGTCGATGTTTTCCGCGCCGGGCCACGGCGTGGGGAAGAGTTCCGGGCGCAGATATTCGGTGAGCAGCGAGTGTATCTCCCAGTTGTGCTGGTTGGGGAGGTAATACCACGGCATCATGATCTGCGTGAAGAAGTACCGGAACATGCCCGAGGTCGGGGTCCAGCACGAAACCAGCGTCACGATGATGACAAACGCCATCTCCTTTGAGGAGAGTGCAAACAAATCCGCCAGACGGTGTCGCTTGCGGAGTATCCGGTCCAGCAGATTCCAGAAGCCGTTCCACCCCAGTCCGATCAGGAAGAAGTAGAAAAACGCACCCGCCGGCAACTGGTTGCCGACGATGTACGTGCCTTGCAGCACCATGTCGTGGAAGCGCGCCGTCCCGGCAATGAAGAAGACGCCCAGCAGGCCGAAAATGAGCGAGCGAAGGCTCAGAAAGCGATTTGATTTTGCCCGGAAGCCAACATCCGTTTCCATGATGGAGAGAATAAAATAAGGTTGCCGTCCTGAGGTGCGGCTGGATTGGTGCGCCTTCGGGAGAAGTTCAGAAAGTTACACTTTTCCGCAGCCGTTTGACGGGGTCTATTGTAGTCGCAAGGGAGTTTGACTGCAAGCAAAATTCTGATTTTCTTCGGAAAGTCGGAAAAAATCAGAATTTTCCGTGGCGCTGAGGGTGGTCTCACCGATTGAAGGTGTCGTTCAAAATGGTGTAAATTTTGCGCAATCCAGCCGGAGATTTGTCATCGATGGAGCTTTCAATGGAGAGCGTGTCGTTGTATCCGGAGGCGCGGACGGCATCGGCAAAGGGCGTAAAATCGCAGGGTTCATCGCCGGGGGCTTTGCGCTGGGCGGTTGTGGCCAGGTGGAGGTTGCGGATGAGGTCGCCGTTGCGGATGATGGCTTCAGGAGAATCCTGTTCCGTCGCCCAGTGATAGCCGTCCACGAGAATGCGCACCGCCGGGGAATCGACCGCACGGACGAGCCGCGCGCATTCGTCCACCGTGTTGAGCATATTGGTTTCCGCGGCGCGCAGATTTTCAACGACGAGCGTGACGCCCACCAGTTCCGCAACGGGTGCCACGCCGCGCACGAAGGCGGTAAGCTGTTCGAATGCCTTTTCCAGGGGCCACCCGTCCGGTGATTTGCGGGACCAGCCGGAACCGAAGGTGACGGTGCGGATGCCCAGCGTCGCTGCGCGCCGCAGCGCCGTCGACGTGTAGTGAATCGCCTTTTCGGTCATGGCTTCCGGACCGCACAGCGCGTAATCACCCGGCAGCAGGCAGGT
Source organism: uncultured Verrucomicrobiota bacterium (assembly GCA_949295265.1). Taxonomy (GTDB): domain Bacteria; phylum Verrucomicrobiota; class Kiritimatiellia; order RFP12; family UBA3636; genus JAEDLN01. The sequence goes on from CASFKR010000001.1 coordinate 27,191, forward strand.
GAGATTGCGAATGGCAATGGGGAGAGAAAAAATCTCCAGCGAGCGGGCTTGGAAAACGGGATCGGGCTCTTTGGGGCAGACCGCCCATTCCACGGTTGCGTCAAGGTAGTCAAATCCGGCTTCTGCGGCGGCATTCGCGAGTTCGGGTCCTGAGCAAATTCCGAAGATCATAGGAGACGCGTGTCTGGTTGGCTCCGCAACGGGAACGGAAGGTTGCGGATTTTATGTGAGGTTGGTTTGAGGATTTGTCTCTCCCTTGGACCGTTCACTGGCAGCCCAATGGTTCCATTCCGCAAATAGCTTACCGGATTCCGGCTCCGCAGACAACCGAAAGCTGTGCGAAAATCAAAAAAAGCCCCGCACGGAAGAATCCGGGCGAGGCGATCGTGCGTTTTCAGGCGGCTGCCGGCTCAGCGGGCGGCCGTGAAGCGGTCGATGAAGTCCAGGAGGAGGCGCCCCAGCCGTCCGCTGTGCGCCCGGGCACAGTCGACGACGTCATTGCCGTCGAGTGCCTCTGCAGAAATGCCCGCCGCCAGATTGGAGACGAAGGAGACCCCGGCAACCTGCATGCCCAGCGCCGAGGCGACCATCGCTTCGGGAACCGTGGACATGCCGACCAGATCCGCTCCCAGAATCCCGTAGGCGCGAATTTCCGCCGGGGTTTCGTAGGTCGGACCTGAGGAGAGCACATACACGCCTTCCGTCAGTTCGAGCCCCTGGCAACGCGCCGCTTCGTGGAGCAGGGTGCGCAAGGCGGGCGTGTAGACCGCCGACTGATCGGGGAAGCGGGGACCGAAGGCGGGATTATGGGGACCGCGCAACGGGCTGAGCGGGGAGAGGCGGATGTGGTCTTTGAGAATCACGATGTCGCCCGGTTTGAGGCCGGGGCGGATGCCGCCCGCCGCATTGGTGACGAGGAGGGTGCCGCATCCGAGGCGGTGGGACAGCACGGCCGGCATGACGACCGTTTCCCACTCGCAGCCCTCATACCAGTGGCGGCGGCCGCACCAGCAGAGAAGGCGCGCGCCTGACGCCGTTTCGCAGAGGCGGAGCGTACCGGCGTGGCTGACAACCGTGGCGCCGCCCAGATTCGGAATATCGGCATAGGAGACTTCGCAAACGGTTTTCAGCGCGCCTTCCGGAAGCTGCCAGCCGGAGCCCAATTGCACGGCGAGGACCGGGTGCTTTTCGCGGAAAACGGGCGGGAGCGCCTGCAGCGCTTCCTGAAACAGAAGATCATTCATCGTGGAACCAGCCTTTCGGCGAAGTGTGCCGCCGAACCCGGAGGCGAAGCGGAAGAAACGGGGTTGACCTGCGGCGTACGGTGCCAAAGCGTCCCCTGTCGCGTAGAGGGTACCATAAAAACGGAACTTCGTCCGCGGAAGGATACCAGGTGCGCCCGGTTGCCGGGCGAGGCTGCGCGGCTAGGGGAGCCTGGAGAGCCAGGCGTCGAAGGCGTAATCGGAGGGACACCGCCAGTCGCCGCGGGGCGAGAGTGCCACGGTGCCGACTTTGGGGCCGTCCGGGCAGGCGTTGCGCTTGAACTGCTGCGTGGCGAAGCGGCGCAGGAAGACGCGCAGGGCTTCGTCGATGGCTTCCGCCGTGACGGCATCCCCGAAGGCGTGGCGCGCGAGCGCCCGCAGGCTTTCCGGCGTTTCGCCATACTTCAGGAAGAAGTACAGGAAAAAGTCGTGAAGTTCGTAGCGACCCAGAATGGATTCGGTCTGCTGCGTGCCCGGCAGCAGCTCCGGAGAGACCGGCGTGTCATTGATGTCCTGCAGAACCGATGCAATCTCGGGCGGCGAAACGGAGGCTTCGAAGGCGCACAGGTGGCGGATGAGGGACTTGGGAATCCCGCAGTTCACGTTGTACATCGACATGTGGTCGCCGTTGTACGTGGACCAGCCGAGCGCGATTTCGCTCAAGTCGCCGGTGCCGACGAGCAGTCCGCCCTCGGCATTGGCGAGGTCCATCAGGATTTGCGTGCGTTCACGCGCCTGCGAATTCTCGTAGACCACATTGTGGTTCTCGGGATTGTGTCCGATGTCGCGGAAATGCTGCTCCACGGCGGGCCCGATGGGAATTTCGCGCAGTTCCGTGTCGAGGCGTTCGGCGAGTGCCCCGGCATTGGACCGGGTCCGGGCCGTGGTGCCGAAGCCGGGCATGGTGACGGAGAGGATGAAGGAGCGCGGGAGTCCCAGCAAATCGGTGGTGTGCGCACAGGCGATGAGTGCCAGCGTGGAGTCGAGCCCGCCGGAAACCCCGAGAACGAGCCGTTTGGCATGGACGGTTTCGACGCGTTTGGCAAGCCCGGCCGCCTGAATGGCGAAAATTTCGCGGCAATTTTCCGCCTGATGTTCGGGGCTCGCCGGGACGAACGGGGTCGGGGAGAGCGAGAGATGCTCGAGCGATGGCGAAGGCGGAACGGCGGGGACGGGGATGACCCGGACGGGGCGCACAGGCTCCGTGTCGTTAAAGCTGGTCCAGGAGGCGCGCAGGCTGTCGCACCAGGCGGGTTTGACATCGGCATAGAGTTGCGCGCCTTCGCGTTCGAAGCGCGGATTTTCCGCGAGGAGGCGGCCGTTGAAGGCGATCATCGCATGCCCGGAGAAGACGATGTCGGAGGTCGATTCATGGACGCCCGCACCGGCAATCATATAGATGGCGGAGAGGCGCGCGCTTTGTCCGGTCACCAGCGACCGGCGGTACGCGGCCTTGGCGACGAGCTCATTACCGGCGGAGAGGTTGAGCAGAATCTGTGCGCCGCCCAGCGCCAGATGCGTGGAGGGCGGGACGACCGCCCACATGTCTTCGCAGAGTTCCACGCCGAAGCGCGGGCCCGCCTCGGCGGGGGCAAAGACGAGCCCCATGCCCGCCGGGGCCGTGAAGCCGGCGAAATCGACGGTTTCTCCCGCAAATTCGCGCGCCGAGCGGAACTGGCGCTTTTCGTAGAATTCGCGGTAATTGGGCAGGTATTCCTTGAGCGGCAAACCGAGCAGGCGGCCTTGCCCGAGGACGGCGGCTCCGTTGAAGAGGCGCGAGCCGAGGCGCACGGGGGTGCCGACCACGAGAATCGCGTGGCGCCCGGCGGTGGCGCGCGCCAGTTCGGCGACCGCTTTTTCCGCGGCTTCCAGAAGCGTGCGCTGCTCGAACAGGTCGCCGCACGTATACCCGGTGACGCACAGTTCCGGGAAGAGCACGAGGGCGCAGCCATGGGCATCCGCCTCCAGGTAGCGCTTCAGGATTTCGCGCGTGTTGAAGACGGGATCCGCCACCCGCAACACGGGGACGCAGGACGCAACGCGGTAGAAACCATTCATGGGATTTGTCTGGGCGGTCCTGCGGGGACGGGCGCGCGCCCGCGCAGGGGATTCTTCGGGGGTGAGGCTGGCGGCGGTGTCAGGCCGTCAGCGGGTGGGCGTGCCGGAGAGATGCGCCGCTGCAGCCGCGGCGATCGCTTTCCAGCTCGTGAAGCGGCGGACCGGCTGCGGAAGCGGATCCGGGAGGGTGAGTTTCCGGTTCCACGGGCGGTCAAACAGCGCGATGGGGCAGAGCCGGAGCCGCAGCAGGAGCGCGAGCGAAACCGGCGCGTCTTCAACCGCGAAGTCGAAGTGCATCGCCGTGAGTTGCTCGAGCGAGAGCACGTCGGGACCGTGCGCGGAGAAGCGCTGATATTTGTCGAGGTGGTACAGCGGAATGTCGGCGAGTCCGTGCGCGTCCAGCCATGCGCGCGAGGCTTCGTGGCAGTTCGGGTTGCGCCCGGTGATGACCAGCGGTTCGAGCCCCGCCCGGTGCCACGCCGCGATGGTGGCGCACGCATCGGGGATTTCCGGGATTTCAAGCAGCTTTTCCGCATGGAAAATGCGCATGAACTCCGGGTACTGCGTATCCGAAAGTCCGAGGGAGATGTGCAGGTCGAATTCCGTCATGCCCTCAAAGGTCGACGACAGACCGTAGCGCTCCAGCGCGAGTGCCCGCAATGTGACGTTCGTCTCGCAGATGCAGTCGTCAAAATCAATGTAGAGAGCCATGGCGGGAAGGCGGCGGACCGCGGCGGGAGGCGGTTATTCGACGGTGACGGATTTGGCGAGGTTCCGCGGCTGGTCGATGGGTTCGCCGCGGAGGCGGGCCACATGGTAGGCGAGGAGCTGCTCCGCAACGACGACGGGAATGGCCGCCACGATTTCGTGGCACGCCGGGATGCGGATGACGTCCTCCGTAAAGGCGGAGACGGATTCATCGCCTTCGCTGGCGATGACGATGACGGGCGCCTTGCGGGCGCGGCATTCCTGGATGTTGCCCATCGTTTTGTCGTGTCCGGGAATGGAGGGGGCGCACGCGATGACGGGCACGTGCTCATCGAGCAGAGCGATGGGGCCGTGCTTGAGCTCGGCGGCATGGTAGCCTTCGGCGTGGAGATACGAGATTTCCTTGAGTTTGAGCGCGCCTTCGAGCGCGGCGGGGTACATGTACCCGCGCCCGATGTAGAAGGCGTCGGTGCAGCCGGCGATTTTTTCGGCGATGGCGCAGATGCGGTCGTTCTGCGCGAGGACGCTGCGCACGAGGTTGGGCAGCTGCTGCATCGCGCGCACGATGCAGATGCCTTCCGCATTGGAGAGGCGGCGCGTCCGCCCGAACAGGAGTGCCATCATGTTGAGGACGGCGACCTGGCAGAGGAACGCCTTCGTGGAGGCGACGCCGATTTCGGGTCCGGCATGCAGGTAGATGCCGCGCCCGGCTTCGCGCGCAATCGTGGAGCCGACCACGTTGCAGATGGAGCAGACGAGCGCGCCTTTGCGGGCGGCTTCTCGCACCGCTGCCAGCGTGTCCGCCGTTTCGCCGGACTGACTGATGGCGATGACCCCGGTGTCGGGCGAGACGATCGGGTTGCGGTACCGGAATTCCGCCGCCTGTTCGATGCGCGCCGGGATGCCCGCCAGCTGTTCAAAGGCGTAGGAGCCGTGCAGGCCCGCATAGTAGCTCGTGCCGCAGGCCGTGATGACCAGGTTGGAGAGCGAGGCGATGTCGCGCGGCTCGAGCCGCAGGCCCGAGAGTTTCGCCGCGCCGTCCGCTTCAATCAGCCGTCCGCGCAGGCAGTTTTCCAGCGCTTCCGGCTGCTCGAAAATTTCCTTGAGCATGAAGTGCTCGAATCCGCCTTTTTCGGCGGCGCCCGGATCCCAGTCGACCGATGTGGGTTCGCGGGAAACCGAGGCGTTCGAGAGCGAGCGGATTTCGAAGCGTCCCGGCGTGAGGATGGCGATGTCGCCGTCGTCGAGGAAGGTGACGCTCGTCGTGTACGGCACAATCGGCGCCACATCGGAGGCGACGAGCGTTTCCGTGCCGTTGGAGCCGATGACGATGGGGGAGCCGCGCCGCGCCACAATCATTTCGTCCGGGAAATCGGCGGATACCACGGCAATGCCGAAGGTGCCCTGGACATGCCGCAAGGCCGCCCGCACGGAGTCGACCAGCGTGTCGGCGCTGTTGAGCTCAATCAGGTGCGCCAGCACTTCCGTGTCCGTTTCGGAGCGGAATTCGAAGCCGCGCGCCGTGAGCTGCGCCCGCAACTCCTGATAGTTGTCGATGATGCCGTTGTGGACGACCGCGATGCGGCCGTTGCGCGAGAGGTGCGGGTGCGCATTGCGGACGGAGGGCACGCCGTGCGTCGCCCAGCGCGTGTGCCCGATGCCCACCGTGGCGTCGGCCGTCAGCGGATGCGTGTCCAGTTCCCGCTGCAGGGCGTCGATTTTCCCGACTTCGCGGCGCAGCAGAATTTCGTTATTCCCATTCACCGGCGCAACGAGCGCAATGCCGGAGGAGTCGTATCCGCGATATTCCAGCTTGCGGAGTCCGGCGATGAGACGGGGAGTTGCAGAGTTAGGACCGATGTAACCGACAATTCCACACATGAGGGAGCAAAAAGGGGAGCAGGAGATGAACGAAGGCCGCCGTGGGTTGCGGCGCTGTGCCAGAATGCGCAAATCCTATCAAATCTGCTCCTGTGTTGCCACTTCCGCCCGCGTGAAAACGGCGCTGCGTCCGCCGGTGCGGCCGCGCGCTCAGGTTCCGGCAGAGAGCGCAAAGGAGTAGGGCAGGTAGTCGGCAAGCGTGCGCGTGACGCCGTCGCCTTCCCGGAGCGGAATGACGCGGACTGGCAGATCCGGCGGACAGAATTCCGCGAGCACCTGACGGCAGGCGCCGCAGGGTACCGCCGGTGCCACGTCCGTGCCACCGCAAATGACGAGCGCCCGGAATGTGCGCTTGCCTTCCGAGACGGCTTTGAACATCGCCGTGCGTTCCGCGCAATTGGTGAGTCCGTACGACGCATTTTCAATGTTGCAGCCCGTCCAGATCTGTCCGTCGGCGTCGAGCAGGGCTGCCCCGACGGGGAAGTGCGAATACGGGATGTAGGCGCGTTGAGCCGCTTCCCGCGCGGCGGTCATGAGCGAATTCCAGGGAATCATCGGGGGCTCCGGGTGGGGGTGAAAGAAAGAGGGCGGGCGGCATCGGGTCAGCAGAGGCTCAGATGATGCCGAGACGCGCGAAGGCGTGGGCCAGCCCGTCGTCATCCACGCTGTCCGTCACGAAATCGGCGGCTTCCTTGACGTCGGGCGTGGCATTGCCCATGGCGACACCGACGCCGGAATGCCGGATCATCGGGATGTCGTTGCCGCCATCGCCCAGCGCCGCCGTTTCTTCGAGCGCAAGTCCGTACTTCTTGCACATGACGTCGATGCCGTGGGCTTTGGACGCGCCCAGCGGAACGACGTCCGTAAAGGTGGGATGCCACCGCATGGTGTCGCAGCCCGGCATCCATTGCAGCACATCGGCGTCGCGCGCTTCCTCCAGGAAACACATGCCCTGAATCCAGTTGCCTTTCACAATGTCGGCCCACGGGGTCGCTGTTTCCGGCTCTGCGAGTTTCAGAAGCGTGCAAAAGGCGCGGACCGAGTCGTCGATGGCACTCACGACAAGGCGATGGGCATCGACGAAAATCCACGTGACGCCTTCCGGCGGGTTTGCGGCCAGCTGCTCAACCGCCGCATGCGGCAGAAAGTTCTGCTCCAGCGGCTGCCGGTTTTCATCGTAGGCGGCGGAGCCGTTTGCCGTCACCCAGCCGTCGAAGTGGATTTCCGGGAACGGCGGCGTAATGTACAGCGGACGCCCGGTGGCGATGAAGACGCGGACGCCGCGTTGCTGTGCGCGCGCAATGGCATCGCGGGCCGATGCCGGTACTGTATGGGTGCGAAACGAAACCAGTGTCCCGTCAATATCGAGAAAAACCGCCCGGATCATGAGAGGGCTCCGTGTGCAAATGGGTTTCCCGGCACCTTCCCTTTCCTTCAGGTGCAAACCCGCCGGGAAAATAGTAATGGTAGCCGGGAGCGGCGTCCGGGTCAATGCGTTTTCGTAGAAAATCCGATGTGCAGCCAGTGGTTTTCCGGAAGTCCGTGCCCGCGCTCACGAGGAAAAATGGACGGGGTAAGGTGCGCGCGGCGGCAGGCGCGGATACGAGACGGCGGGATAGCCGAACGCCATGGCCGCGGCGGGGGTCACTTCTTCCGGGAAACCCAGCATCGGAACCAGTCCGGCCGCAAAGCTGCTGAACGCAATCATCGCAAAGCCGTCCCAGACCGTTGCGATGCCTTGCGCGAGCGCCAGCAGCTCGAACGACGTGAGCGCAATGACCGCATCGGTCGCCATGGCTTGCGGGCCCGTGCCCGCCACCACCAGATGGGGTGCATTCCGGAAGAGCACATCCTGTCCGGCTTCAATCATGGGCCGCAGCAGCCGCAATTCCCGTTGCGCGCCCGAAAGCGTGTTTTCGCGGATGGCCGTGAGCAACGCCCCATTGGCCTCGCGCCGGAGCCGCTCCATCGCTTCGCCGGAGAAAACCGCGAATACGAGTCGGCGCCGGTTGACTGCGGTCGGTGCGCTGGAAACAACGCGCAGCATGCGTTCGATGGTCTCCCGCGGCACCGGGACATTCCGGTAACGCCGCACCGAGCGGCGGGCGGCAATGAGGTTCGCGACGCCCGTGGCGTTCGGGAGCGCGCCCGGTGCCGGGCACTCGCTTGCGGGAACGCCATTGAGCGTGATGGACCCCGTCGGACAAATCGCGAGGCAATGTCCGCACCCGATGCAACGGCGGTCGGCATGCGCCCCGGGTACGGGACGTCCCTCCTTGAGCTGAAGCAGCCCCGTGACGCAATCCGAAACGCAAAGCCCGCAGCCCGTGCAGCGGGATGAATCAACCGTGAATTCCATGGCAGTGGTGTGGCAAAGGCCCGTCCGGGACCGTTTTGTGGCAGGGGTGTGGCAGGTGGGGGCGGTTCAGGAGGCTTTGAAGCGGAAGGCGGAAAGCGCCATGGTCTGCAGTTCTTCGGCTTCCTGCTTCGAGCGGGCATGGAGCCGCAACAAGGAGTCGCCCGGGGCGACGCGCGTTCCGGCCGCGAGAATCCGGTCCGCGCCGACCGCATAGTCGATGGCGTCGGTCACCGCGCGGCGTCCGCCTCCGAGCAACAGCACGAGGCGTCCGACCGTTTCGGCATCGACCGAGGCGATGACCGGGGTGTCCGCCGTTTCCGGTGGTGCGGGAACATCGACCACACAGGCCGCCGCCGGAAGGACGGCTTCAGGCGACTCAGCGATGCGCGGATTGCCGCCATGTGCTTCAACCATGCGTGCAAAGACGTCGAGCGCCGCGCCCGAAGCGAGCTTTTCCGCGAGCAGCGCGCGCGCCGCCGCTTCGTCTGCGGCCACGCCGGAGAGCGTCAGCATCGGCACCGCCAGATCCAGCACCAGACGGAGCGTCGACGCCGGACCGCGCCCTTGCAGCATTTCGACCGATTCCCGGATTTCCAGCGCATTGCCGACCGCCGCGCCGATGGGCTGATTCATGTCGTTGACAAGCGCCGTCGCCTTGCGGCCCGCTCCCCGCGCGCCGTTGACCAGCGACTCCGCCAGTGCGCGCGCCTGTTTCGGCGTTTTCATGAAGGCGCCCGATCCCCATTTGACATCGAAGACGAGCGTTTCTGCGCCTTCAGCCAGCTTTTTCGAGAGAATCGATGCCGTGATGAGCGGAATGGAGGGCACCGTTCCTGTGACATCCCGAAGCGCATAGAGTTTGCGGTCTGCCGGTGCCAGACGATCGGTCTGACCAATGATGGAGCATCCGACCCGCTCGAGAATGTCGCGGAATTTTTCCACCGGAACGGAGGTCTGGTAGCCCGGGATGGAATCGAGTTTGTCGAGGGTGCCGCCGGTTATGCCCAGTCCGCGTCCGCTGATCATGGGAACGGCCACGCCGCAGGCGGCCACGAGGGGTGCGAGCGGGATGGAAAGCTTATCGCCGATGCCGCCCGTCGAATGCTTGTCGGCGGTGGGCCGCGAGAGCGTCTCCCAGGTCAGCGTGTCGCCGGAGCGCATCATCGCGTCGGTCAGCGCGAGCGTTTCCTCATTCGTCATGCCCTGAAAATAGACGGCCATGGCGAAGGCGGCCATCTGATATTCCGGCAGCTGATTGTTTGTGAAGCGGTTGATGAGCTCTTTAATCTCTTCTTTGCTGACGGCTTTGCCGTCGCGTTTCGCTTCAATGACCCATTGCGGGACAAAATCTTTCATGGTGAATGGCTCGTGTTTGTGCGGGAAAACGCATCGGACCGAACGTCCCCCGGATGGAAATCCCAAAACCAAGGTTTCTGACTGATTCCATCATACCCTATCGCCTGAAATCCCTCAAGGCAATGCCACTTCCGCCTCTCCCGGAGGGGCGGGTGCCCCGGTTTCGTCTTTCCTCCCGTTCCGACCAAAGTGTCAAATAAGGGCTTTCTCCCGGCGGTCCCGCCTGCGCATAGTCGACGCATGCGAAGCCGATAAGGCGCCTATCGCCGGGATTGGGGGCACTGAAAATACAAAAACAGAGGCGCTGGTCTCGCTTCAATACTCTGGAATAACGATCCGGCGAAGAGTCTACCAGTGTCCCTGACAGGCACAAGAATGAAGGAACGAATAAAGTCAACAACAGTTGCAGGCTGTGTGAGAAAACCTGGAAGATCTGACCGGTAGCGGCGGCTGTTGGCAAGGTACACTTTCTGAGCGTGCGCCTTCTTCATTCGTTCGTGCGCAAAATAAAAGGCTCTGCGGGCAGAAGCCGGCAGAGCCGAAAAGCAATGACAATCTGTTTGTTTAGAACGAGAAGGTAACCTGAGCACCGGCGTGGAGTGCTTTCCATTCCGTCAGGTAACGTTCTTGAAGACGCTGTCAGTTATTGACGCCGTCCAAAGTAATCCCTGCTTTATTGAGGTCTTCTTTGCCCTGTGGATCGTAAAGATAGTAGTAGAGCAGTTCCCGTTCATTGAGCGTATTGGCGTCAATGGCCGCCTGTGGAATGCCCCAGAGAATGGAAAGCGGCCAAAAGAGCAGATTGACGGCACCATAAATCGCCTGTGTTGAATCACTTCCCTGACCAAAGGCCAGGTAGAAGTTTCCGAATCCCGGGAGGATGTTCAGCAGGGCTGCTGCAGCCGGGTTGTTAGGACGCTCAAAATAGCCGACCGGGTGATCAATCGTCACGCTGGCCGCTTCCAATTGCCGGAGCTGAATGGTCTCCTGACGGGATAAATGCGCACAGCCGCCCCCCAGAATGAGGAGGAACAGGCACAGCGACAACATGCTCAGTTGCGTTACAGAAAAGATTGGTTTGTTTTTGTTCATAATGTTCAAGTGTAGGTTCGTTTTATCTGGAATGAATACTTTCTTTAGTTCCAACTGATATTCTTTTCTTCGGTTGTGAATGTAGTAGAGATTAGATTTTTAAGCTTGCCTCTGTCTGAATGCCGAAACAGCAGACACATATGTTAGGCGTAAATGCAATGTAAATCGAAAGATTAGACGGAAATGGAGTGAATGAGCTTGTTAGAAAAAGTAAAATCTTCTTTCTCGTCCCCCGAAGGGGTGCGCCCCCGGGGACGGACGGGCGGGCACGTCTTGAATGATAACACTTCTTGTGAAAAAAAAAAACGAAAAATCTGAATTCGAAGGTAAATAATCTGTCGCCGTCTTCGGCACCCTTTGAGTGTGGACTAACTCTTCAATTCTCAATCGGTTAACCACTTTGGAGCATTTGGGACTGCGCAAAACGATCTGTCTTTTGCCGTAAAAGAGGCTGTTTTGCCGAAAAAATCCTGTCACAAGAGCTGGAAAGACGGTTCCGAATCCCGGGAGAAGATTCAGCAGACCCGGCAGCCATATGCTCCGTCGAGCTGCAGATGGGATTGGGTTGTTCATGCTCTTCTGTGGGTTTTGATGGGTTTAGGAGGAAAATGAGGCTGCGATCCGGTTTTATTTTCGCCTTGCCGGATGCGTGAAGGCAGACTGTCTTTTGAGCGGATGACAATCCGCAGCCATATCGTACTAATAAACACCAAAACAGACGAAAAGTCAAGGGCGACAATGAAAAACCTGTACACGCATTTTGTGCTGGAAAAGACTGAAAACTCAATGTCAAGAGGTAAATGCCGGTTCAGGCAGATTTTTTGACGTCCAGTTGGAATTCTGAATAACTCTCCATTCCTCAATGAGTTACGCTTCTGTAAAAGCCGTATTTGCGTATTCAGACGTATTTTTTTATCCGCAAAAGAGCCTGTATTTTTGCATAAAAAATCGCTGCAGAGAAACTCCGATTCGGCCGGTGTCCGTCGGCCTCTCCGCCGATACTTCGCCGCGCAGGCTTCGTTGCGGCCCCGGTGCTGGCTGTGAAGCGTGAGGATTCGCTTCGCTTATCCTTCGCAGTACAGTTTGACCCCTTCAGGGTCGGAATATAGGGGGCGTTCTATCTCGGGATTCGCCGACGCTCATCCCGAGGGCGGCAATCTGCCGCTTGAGATAGTGCGCACCCCTTCGGGGGTCGTAGCGGCAGCTACGCTGCGCTGGCACCGCATGGCGCCGTTGCGCGCTGACCTCATCGCACTGGGGCTACTGGGGCAACTGGGGCAACTGGGGCTACTGGGGGCACTGGGGCAACTGGGAGTACTGCGCTAGCTCATCTCCGTGCGCTGGCGAATTGTCCTGTTCGGCGTGTCAGCGCTGGCTCTGCCGTGTGGTCCCGCTTCCGTGTGGCTCGCTCCAGAGGCTTTGCCGCAGTTTTACGGTGTCCATACACCATTTGCCCCGCCGTGACAGGAACACGGACGGGGCTGAAAGGCAGCTGGAACTGCGGGTTGGTGCCTGAGGCGGGAATCGAACCCGCACGCTCTTGCGAGCAAGGGATTTTAAGTCCCCTGTGTCTGCCATTTCACCACCCAGGCGGGTATGTCAGTGCTTGAAGGAGCGCTGACCCGTAAAGACCATGGCTACATTGTGCTCGTTGCAGCAGTCAATGACATCCCAGTCGCGAAGTGCACCTCCGGGCTGGACAACGGCCGTCACGCCTTCGCGGATGCCGACCTCCAGACCGTCCCGGAAGGGGAAGAAGGCGTCGGAAACCATGGAGGCGCCGATGAGACCGCCCTTTTGCGCGGCGGCCGCTTCATCCGCCTCGGCACGGCGGCGCGCGCCTTCTTCCGCGCCGAATTTCTGGTCGAGTTCGTTGTACGGCGTCTGCCATTTCTCCCATGCAATCCAGTCGGCGAGTTTTTTGTAGGCTTTGTCGCGGGCGATTTCCGCCACGCCCACGCGATCCTGTTCGCCGGTGCCGATGCCGACCGTGGCACCATCCTTGACGTAGAGGACGGAGTTGGACGTGACGCCCGCTTCGACGAGCCAGCCGAACAGCAGGTCATCGAGCTCAGCAGGGGTGGGCTGACGGTTTACGCGGTGCATCGTGCCATCTTTTTTGCGGAAGCACTCCGCCGGGAGGAAATCGGCGGTGGTCCGGGCTTTGGGCACGAACGACCACTGGGCGACAAGGCCGCCATCAATGAGCGACTTGAAATCGATAAAGCGCGATGCGGCAAAATCGGCAAGCCGCGCCATGTTGCCGATTCGCATGACGCGCAGATTTTTCTTTTCCGCGAAAATATCCATCACGCCGGGCGCGAATTCCGGAGCGACCACGACCTCGGCATAGTTTTCCGCGATGAGACGCGCCGTTTCGACGTCGCATTCGCGGTTGAGCGCGATGCACCCGCCGAAGGCGGCCAGCCGGTCGGCTTTGTTTGCCCGGTAATAGGCATCCGAGAGGGAGTCAGCCCAAGCAACGCCGCACGGGTTGTTGTGCTTGATGATGACGGCGCACGGCTTCTGATGGAGATAGCGCAGGATGTTGAGCGCGTTGTCGGCATCCGTCAGGTTGATTTTGCCGGGGTGTTTGCCGCTCTGCAGCAGTTCGGGTTCACTCGCGAGGGTCTGTCCGGGCTGGATGCACTGGACATCGCCGAGGACGAGATTGCCGTTGATGAGCTTGTAGACGGCGGCCTCCTGACCGGGATTTTCCCCGTAGCGAAGCCCTTTGGCCACGCCGTCAATCAGCCAATGCACCTTTTCGTAGACGAGGGTCTGGGTCTTGGGACCGTCGATAAAGCGGATTTCCATTCGCGGCGTGAAATGGTCATCCATGATGGTTTTGTAAGCTTGCTTGAGATCGTCCATCGTCTTCGTGCATTCCGGGGTTAAAGGTGCGGAAATGGTAGCATATGCGCCGCGTTTATGAAAGTGCGCGCCGTGTTTCAGCCTTATCCCGGATTTTTGAGCCACACGGAGGAAGGTTGTGAAACTCAGCCTCGCGAAGAATTTAGATAATTGAGCCACACGGAGGGGCGAAGCCCCCTTCTGAAGTCTCTACTAACGTTCCGACCAAGGTGTTAAATAAGGACTTTTTCTCGGCGGCAGAGCCGCCTGAACGAAGTCAGTGCAACCATTGGAACGACGGCAAAGTTATTTTACTGAGACTTTCGGGTGAAAAAGGATTGGCGGACTATTCACGAGTATCTAGTCTTAAAAAGAGGCTGCAGGAGCCATCTTTCAAGAAATCTGGATCAATTATCCCGAAAAAAAAAGGATAAGCGCCCCGCGTTTTCCGGGGATTCTCGGTAAATCGTCGGTCGCGCAGGCGGTTCAACCTGAGTCCGCGCAGACACAACGGGGGAGGACGGATGAGGAGGCACGGATGTGCCATTCTACGCATGATTAGCCCCCCTTCGATGGTCGTGGCCGCGCGAGCGCGACAGCGGTGCGGCGTGGGCGTGGTGGTATCGTTGCGCTGAAAGCCTTGCCGACATCTGCGGCTGCCGGGTTGCTGGGTCTGCGGTAGCTCCGCTGCGTGCAGTAACGAGCCGTCGTGTTCGTCCTGTACGTCCTGTCTGTCCTGTCTGCGCTGGCTGCGCGTCTGATGATTGCGTCAGAAACCGGGGCAGCCACTCCCTCCGGTTGGCTCAACCGACGCAATTCGCGTGCGCGTACGCGAGCGTGACAAATTATATGAAATGGTTTGGTTGTGAGGACGGGCTCATTTTGCTAGACTCCGCACCCATAAAATCACGGAGAAGGTCATGTACGCTTTGGTGCAAGGGTTCTCCGCAATCTCTTTTATTTTACGAATTGTATGGACTATTCGGATGTTTTGCGGAATGCGGGTACGCTTCTGGAAAAGATGCGCCGCGCCGCGCCACTTGTACACTGCCTGACGAATCATGTGGTGACGAATTTCACGGCAAACGCGCTGATGGCTGCGGGCGGCGCCCCGGCGATGATTCACGATCCGGAGGAAGCCGGAATCTTTGCCGGCGTGGCCAACGCACTCCTCGTGAATCTGGGAACGCTCGAGCGGGAACAGGCGCAGGCCATGCGCGCAGCGGTCCAGGCGGCCGTCGCGGCGGGTCGCCCCTGGGTGCTCGACCCGGTTGCCGTGGGTGCGTTGCCGTTCCGGACGGATTTTGCGCGCGAAATGCTCGCCCTCAAGCCCTCGCTGGTGCGGGGTAATGCCAGTGAAATTCTGGCGTTGAGCGGCGGCAAAAAGGGCGGGCGCGGCGTGGACAGCGTGGACTCCGTGCTGGATGCCGAAGCGGCTGCCCGCGCGCTTGCGGAGCAGACCGGCGGCGCGGTTCTCGTGACGGGCGCCGTCGATCTCGTGACCATGGCCGGACGCCCCGAAAGTGTCCTTTGCTGCAATGGTACGCCGCTGTTGACGCGCGTCACGGGCGTCGGGTGCTCGCAAGGCGCGATTGCCGCCGCGCTGTGCGCCTGCTGCGAGCGCGACTGGCTTATGGCCGGTGCGACGGCGGCGCTTCTGGTTGGGCTTGCCGGCGAAGTGGCGGAAAGTGAAACGCGGCGTCCCGGTTCCTTCCAGATTGCCTTTCTGGATGCGCTCGATGAAGTGGACGCGGAGCTGATTCTCCGTTCCGGAAAGGGGGCAGTGGAAACATGAGCGTCCTGGCGCCCGAGCAATATGCCGTTTATCTGATTACCGATAATCCCTCGCGCTATGCGGGGGATTTTCTGGAAAATGTCGAAGCGGCGGTTGCCGGCGGCGTGACGCTCGTGCAGTATCGCGACAAAGAATCGGACGGACGCCGCCTGTACGAGCGGTGTCTGCGCCTTCGCCGTATGCTTCGCGAGCGCGGCATCCCCCTGTGCGTCAACAATCTGCCCGGGCTGGCTCTCGCGGTGGATGCGGAAGCCGTCCACGTCGGGCAGGAAGATATGCCGCCGGAAGCGGTCCGCCGCGCCGTGGGCCGCCGCATGGACATCGGCTGGAGCGTCACATGCGCGGCGGAAGCCCGTGCGGTGGACCGTTCGCTCGTGGATGCCGTTGGAATCGGTCCGGTATTCGATGCTCGTGCCACGAAGGCGGATGCGGCCGATGCGATGGGCCTCGCCGGGCTGGAGGAAATCGTGCGCCTGTGCAGCGGGCTGCCGACCGTTGCCGTCGGCGGCGTAACCGTCGAACGCGTAGAGAGCTTTTTCCGGACGGGCGTCGATGGCGTATCGGTCGTGTCGGCTTTTTCAAAATCGGAGCATCCGGGGGCCGTCGCTCAGGCGCTTCTGGAAGCCCGCAAGCGCGTGAAGAATCTTGCATGAAGTTTTCTCGCGCGCTTTCTGTTTTCGCGGCGCTGATGCTGGCTTTTGCACCCGCCGGGCGTGCCGCACCCGCCGACGTCGGCGCGGCGCCGGATGCGGTCCGCACCGCCGCAGCGACGTTGCCGCCGCTGGCGGGACTGATGGAGCGCCTGGCGGCGGGACGCTGGACGTGCGTCACGCTTGTCCGCGCGGGTCAGGATCCGCATACCTACGAACCGACGCCCCGCCAGCTCAAGTCCGTGATGGGCGCCGCGTTTCTCGTCGGAAGCGGCATGCCGTTTGAGCAGGTGCTCGGCGAACGCCTCCGGAAACTTGCGCCGCAACTCACGCTCATCGTTCCCGAGGTGCCCGCCGAATCGAAGCCTGCGCACGAATCCGCTTCTGCGGCCGTCGCGCCGCAGGAACATGGGCATGACCATGGTGCGGGCGAGCCGCATTGCTGGCTCGCCCCCGCCTGGCTCGATGTCGCCGCCGCGCAGATTTCCGCGGCGCTGACCGCCGCCGACCCCGCCGGGCGCGAAGCGTACGCCGCCGCGCTGGCTGCGTTCCGTGAAGCCCTCGCGCAAACCCTTGCGGATTTGCGCTCGCGCACCTGGCCAGCCTCCGCCTTCGTGGCGGTTCATCCCGCGTATGGCGGGTTTGCGCATGCCGCCGGGCTCGAACAGCTCGCCCTCGAGGAAAACGGTCAGGCCCCGGGGCCGCGCCACCTCAAGGAACTGCGCGACCGCGTGCGGGTACTTGGCGTTCAGGTGCTCTTTGTGCAAAATCAGACCGAGGCGCGGCGTGCCGCCCCCTTGGTGCGCGCACTGGGGTTGCGCACGGTGGAGGTCAATCCGCTCGGGCGCGACCCGCTGGCCACGCTCCGCGCGCTTGCGGACGGGATCTCCGAGCCCGCTCCGGCGCAGCCGTAGCGGGCATCGGCGGCGTCGCGCATCGCAACCCGCCACGCACGGCCGCCCCATCGCCCGCCGTCCTGCAGCGTCCGACCCTGCCCGGACTCTCCCTTTTTTCTGTTTTTCGAACGCTTCAGCCAACTGCTTGTATGAGTCTGCGCGGAAACATCGGGCGCGTCATGTCCGGCACTATGCTCAGCCGCATTCTGGGGCTGGTGCGGGAGATGTTGCAGTCGCGCCTCATTGGTGCGGGCATGGAGCAATCGGCCTTTTCGTTTGCGTTCTGCATCCCGAACCTCACACGCCGCCTGTTCGGTGAAGGCGCGCTGACTGCGGCCTTTCTCCCGGTTTTCAAGGGCGAAATCGAAGAAGCCCGCTGGGCCTCCGCACAGCGGCTGGCGCGTGCCGTTTCGAGCATGATCTTTCTGCTGCTGGGCGCGGCCACGCTCCTCGTTATGCTTGGCATCACCGGGTTTCTGGAGGCGGCGGAGCCCGGTACGCGCGTCGGACTGACGCTCTCCCTGACGCGCACCATGCTCCCGTACGGCGTACTGATTTGCGGTGCCGCCTTCGGGATGGGCATTCTCAATGCGCTCAACCGCTGGAATGCCGCATCGTTTACGCCGTGCCTGCTCAATATCGTCTGGATTTCCGGGCTCGGTCTGGTCGCTTTTCTGCCTGGACTGGATGCCGCGGCGCGGGTGCGCATCCTGAGCGGTGCCATTCTCCTCGCGGGCGCGCTCCAGCTCGCATTCATGGTCTGGTGCGTCCGCCGCGCCAAGCGCGTCGAAGGACAGGGCGTCACGCTGGCACTGACACTGCAGGGGTGGCGCGATCCGCTGACGCGCCGCGTCTGGCACAAGACCTTTCAGGGCGCCATCGGCGCCGGTGCCAATCAGCTGTGCACGTTTGCCGACCAGATTCTCGCACAGTTGGCGTCGCCGTGGGCAGCCGGGGTCATCGGCTATGCCGACCGCCTGATGGAGCTGCCGCTCGGCGTTGTCGGCGTCTCGGTCGGTACGGTGCTGCTGCCGACGCTCAGCGGCGCTTTCCGGCGCAAGGAAACCGGCGAGGCGCAGCGCATTTTTCTCAAGGCAACGGGGGACATGCTCTTTATCATGATTCCGGCGGCGGTCGGTCTTGCCGTGCTGGCACCCGACATCACGCGCGTGGTCTATCAGGGACGCGCCTTTGACGAGCTGGCGACGCTCCGCGTCTCCCGTGCACTCATCTGCTATGCACCGGGCCTCGTTCTGTTCGGTCTGAACAAAGCGCTCACGCCGTGGTTCCATGCGCAGCAGGATATCCGCACGCCGATGCTCGTGACGCTCTGGATGGTCGGTGCCAACCTCGTGCTGAATGTACTGGCGGTCTTCTGTCTGCCGGTTGAATGGCGGCATGCGGGCATTGCGTCCAGCACGGTTTTGTGCGCGCTCTTCACCTGTGTGTCGCTTCTGATTCTCGCGCGGCGGGGCGGATATTTCCCGAGCCTCCGGGCCCTGGGCCGCAAGGTGCTGGCGATGACGCTGGCCGCGGGCGTGATGGGCACCGTGCTCCTGCTGACCGCGCCCGTGCTGCGCGCCGCGGCTGTCCCGTCCTTCCTGACCGTCGATTTCCTGCGCCATGTCTGGACGCTCGGCCTGCAGGTCGTGCTGGGTGCCGCCCTCTACTTCCTCACGGTAATTCCCCTCCTGCGGGGCGGCGGGCGGGGAACCCCCGCTGGTAGTGCCGGCCGGGGCGGCGGTGCCGCCAACTCTGCCGGCTGGCGTTAACCGACCGGCCATGATTGCCCGTTGCGCGCATATGGGGAGGTTACGCTGCCTCGGGTCCCCGGGTACTGCCTCCGCAGCACCCGATGGTGCCTTTTTCAGTCGGCAGATTGCGGTGCCGCCTGAGGTTGCATGATTCGATCCCCTTCGCGGGTTGTGGTCGCGCGAGTACGGCGGCAGCGGCGCGGTGGTATCGCTGCGCTGGAAGCCTCGCCGATATCTGGGGCCACTGGGGGGCACGGTTGTGCCTTTGATGGGGCCACTGGGGGCACGGTTGTGCCTTTGATGGGGCCACTGGGGGGCACGGTTGTGCCTTTGATGGGGCTGCTGGAGCAACTGCACCTGGGCGTGCTGCACTGGCTTCGCCTTCGTGCGGCTCAGTGAGCAAAATTCCCAGCGGGCAAAGCCCGCCGGGAAAATGGATTGCCTGAACACCTCAGTCGCATCGTTCGATGGGCCAGCGCTTGCGTGTACAATCACCGCCCGCACCAGCCATTGGATTGGCTCAGGGGAGGGCGGAGAGGGCGGCGGCAAAGGCTGCCGCGGCCGTTTCATCGCCCTTTTTCAGGGCATTTTCGCGCTCGGCTTTGAGGGTCTTTTTATGGTCGGCCGTAATGGCGGCCGTACGGCGCTCGGCATCTTTGCGAATCTGCTCGAACCGCCGCCGGAATTCCTCGGAATTGATGCGCGGTCCCACCGCAAACGGCTCTTTCGGGAAGGTGCGTTCTTCCTGGAAGCGGCGCCATTCGACGTCGAAGCGCTCCGCCGCATCGTAATTGCCTTCCTGATGCGCCTGATTGCGCGCTGTCACCAGCATCCCGAGATAATCCTTGCGCAAGACGTCCTCGGCGGAAGCGGCTGCACGCCGTTCCGTGGCAAGCCGGTTCTGATAGGCGCGTTCATAGGCGGAGAGCAGAGGCGGATCCGGCTCCCATGCCGCGATATCCGGAATACCGCACCAGGCCGCATAGGCAGTCAGCGGCTTGTTCAGCACGGGAAGCGAAGCCAGCGAGCGGTACGGCATCCAGAAGCGGCTCGAGGAACTGCGGCGGATGCGCAGCGCATGCGGCGCCACCGCCAGATAGAGAATGGCCAGGAGCGCCGCCACGTACCCCAGCCGCCGCAATGCCACCACATGGCGGTGCCGCCGCACCCGGCTGCGCAGCCGCGCACAGTGGTTTTCGCCGGCAACCGAGCGGATCGTGAGCGAGGCGAGCAGCCGTTCGGCATGCTCCCACTCGTGGTGCCGGATGATCTGCTCAATGCGGTCGAGACTCCGGTTTTCGATGAGCGCGGGCAGTGCGGCGCGCTCCGAGCGGTATTCATCGTCTGGGTTGTTGGACAGGTGGGAAATTTCCTCGATGTACGCCTGCACATTCTCGTAGTTGCCGAGCTTCATTTCCTGCGGAATGAGCTGGCGCAGACGGTTCCGGCGCTCGACCGCCTTGCGCGCGTCCTGAACCGCCTCCTGCATCGTCTCGCAGAGGCGCTGCCCGCGGGGACCGGACGGCTTGAAATTGGCGGGAATGGCCAGCGACGAAGCCAGCCCGTAATCGTGGTTGTCCGCGGCGTCGCGCAGCTGTTTGAGGGCGCGATGGACCGATTCGTACGCCGCCTGATCGGCGCCGCAGGCACCGCAGAACTGGATGCCGAAGCGCATCTCGGCCCCGCATTCGAGGCAGGCGGTCTGACCGTCCCAGCCGCACCCGTCGCAAAACCGCTTTTCGATGGGGTTTACGGTGTTGCACCATTTACAGTGCCACGTGGTCCGGGTCGTCGGGATGTTGGGGCGGGCGTCCGCCAGCAGCGCCACCAGATCGGCGTCGAAGGCGGCGGCGGACTGATAGCGGCGTGCCGGATTGGTCGCCAGCGCCTTGGACAGCACGGGACGAATCGCGAAGGGTAGCTCGTCTTCGCGGAAAAAGCGCGGATTTTTCCCGGTCAGCGCGAAAAAGAGCAGTGCGCCCAGACCGTAGACATCGGAGCGCTCATCGCACAGAGAGGCGTCCGTTTCCTGTTCCGGGGCGCCATACCCGAGGGAAAGCAGTTTTTCGCCGGGAACGGTCAGCGTACCGGCATTCTGGAGGCTGTTTTTCGCCTTTCCGGAGAGATGCGCCAGACCGAAGTCGGCGATTTTCGGCTCGCCGTCTGCATCCAGCAGGATATTGGCGGGCTTGAGATCGCGGTGAATGACGCCGGCCGCATGCGCCGTTTCCATGGCGCGCCCAATCTTCAGGAGGAGCGTCAGCGCATCGCGGAAGGAGTACACGCCGACGTCCAGCACGCGCCGCTCGAAGGTCTGCGGCGGGCGGGGCTGACCGGGCGCGGGCGGCGGCAGGGCCGAAGCGACGTACTCCATGACGAGGAAGGGGCCGTCGGCGTCCTCGCCCACGGCGTAGATGTGGACGATATGGGCGGAGTTGAGCGCGGCGGCGGTGCGGGCTTCGCGCAGAAAGCGGGCGCGCAGGGCCGAATCATCGCGATGGGCGGACCGGAGGCGCTTGATGGCGACGGGCCGCCCGAGACGGCGGTCGATGGCAAGCCAGACGATGCCCATGCCGCCTTCGCCGATGATCGAGCGGACCTCGTAATCCGAGGCGGGGGACGGCAGGGGCGCACCTTGGATGCGCGCCGTCCGGGCGCTCTGGATGACGACGACCGGCGTGTCGTCCGCCGCTTCCGCCGCCGGAGGCGCCAGGAACGTGCGGCGGGACGGCTGTGGCAGGGGCGTGGCAGGGGCGAGCCCCGCAGGCGGGGTCACATCCGGCGCAATCGGACGGTTGGCGAGCGAAGGAATGCGCGCCGTTGCCGCGAGGGTGGCATCGTTTTCGGGACCGTTCCCGGTCTGAGACGTTGCGTCGGAAGGATTCATGGCGTGGAAAAAGCAAACATCATCCGGAACCCGCAAACGGACGGGGCGGACGATGCTCGGAGGAGCCGGGCCGCAACCCCGGCGGTTTCTGTTGGGGAAAAGGGAAGGGGGCGCGGCGGGATTACTTGCGGTACCACTCGGGCGTTACACCGAGATTGTGGATTTTGTAATGGATGACGCGCGGGGAAAGCCCGAGATCGCGCGCGGCGGCGGACATATTGCCGCCGTTGCGCTTGAGGGCTTCGACGATGAGTTCGCGCTCGAAGGAGTTGACGAGCGTCGTGAACGAGGCATCGCCGTTGGGTAGCGCATTGGATTCGGCGATGTTCTTGCCGGTCTGGAGCGACGGCGGCAGGTTGTAGCCGTGGATACAGTCGTCGGACGAGG
This sequence comes from uncultured Verrucomicrobiota bacterium, assembly GCA_949295265.1. Taxonomy (GTDB): domain Bacteria; phylum Verrucomicrobiota; class Kiritimatiellia; order RFP12; family UBA3636; genus JAEDLN01. The sequence goes on from CASFKR010000001.1 coordinate 49,129, forward strand.
TGAGAATCGCGCGCTCAATGCAGTTTTCCAGCTCACGGACATTGCCCGGCCAGTGATAGCTCATCATCATGTTGATGGCGGGCGTGGAGATGCGCTTGACCGACTTTCCGTAGCGGAGATTGTCCTTTTCGATGAAGTGATTCGCCAGCGGAATGATGTCCGTACGGCGGTGGCACAAATCGGGGAGGACGATGGGGAAGATGTTGAGGCGGTAATAAAGGTCCTCGCGGAACTTGCCTTCCTCCATGAGTTTTTCGAGGTTGCGGGAGGTGGCGGCGATGATGCGCACATCCGAATGCAACTCCTCATTGGAGCCCACGCGCGAGAAGGTGCGCTCCTGAAGGAAGCGCAGCAGCTTTACCTGCACGGGGAGCGACAAATCGCCGATTTCGTCGAGGAAGAGCGTACCGCCGTCGGCGGCTTCCGCGCGCCCGATGCGGCGCGTCACGGCACCGGTGAAGGAGCCTTTTTCGTGACCGAAGATTTCCGATTCGACGAGATTTTCTGGAAGCGCGGCGCAGTTGAGGGCGATGAAGGGGCGCTTGCTGCGCCCGGAGAGCCGCTTGATGGCGGAGGCGACGAGCTCCTTGCCCGTCCCGGAAGAGCCGCGGATGAGCACCGTGGCATCCGAAGGGGCGACCTGGCGGATGAGCGAGTAGACGAGCTGCATCTCGCTGGAATTCCCGACAAATTCGGACAGCGAATCGCCGGACGGCGTGAGCGCCTCCCGCAACCGCTGATTTTCCGCCATCAGGGCGCCGCGCTCTTCAATCTCCTGGCGGCGCGTCTGCACGGCATCCGCGACGATGGTGCCGACAATTTCCAGCAGCAGGCGGTCACCCTGCAGATCGACGGACTCATCGGTCGGCCGCTCGACGGAGAGCGTGCCGATGATGGAATCGCCATGCTTGATGGGGACGCAGATGAAGGAAACGTGCTCATCCCCGCGATGGGCGCCGGTGCGGTTCAGAAAGCGTTTGTCCTTGGAAATGTCCGAAACCACCTCCGGAATGCCGGAAAACGCGACACCGCCGGTGACGCCTTCCCCGATCCGGTAGTGCCCGCGCCGTTTTTCGCGTTCATCGAGCCCTTCGTTGGCCTCGATGCGAAACTCCTCGCCGTGCCGCATCGTAAAGGTGCAACGCAGCATCCCGAGCTTCCGGTTCAGGATGTCCAGAATGTTATCCAATAAGGCGCCAACGTTTCGCTCGGAAAGGACCGCGTGTGCTACTTCACGGATAACCGTAAGCGATTTTTTCTCGTCAGGCGTCATGATGGTATTCGGTTGGCTCCTGAGGAATCACCCTATTCTTTCTTGTATGGCGGAGAGGGAGGGATTTGAACCCCCGGTACCCTTACGGATACACAGCATTTCCAGTGCTGCACAATCGGCCACTCTGTCACCTCTCCAATCGGGGAAACCCAAATAGGCTTCGTTGTGTAGGGGGAACGATATCAAAATCGCATTTGCTGATGCAAGCGAAAAAGCGGGTCCGGGAAAAGATTTTCCGGAACCCTTGATTGCCGAAGTAAACGCACCTGATTCGATGCGTTTACTTTTGCAATCCTGGACGGGTCGGGGTTCGGGTGCTGCAATCGAGGCTGGGAAGGCT
>CASFKR010000002.1 GCA_949295265.1 uncultured Verrucomicrobiota bacterium
TGGAGAAAGGCACAAGATTCTCACCTCACATGTCGTGAACCTTTCGCAGCGCATCAACAAGACGCCGGAATTTTACTACTATGCAGTTGCCGACGGCATCCGGAGGCTTTTCACGCGATTCGGGCGAGGCTGGCGGCGGGACCGGGAGAAGCCTCCCGACCCAATAGAGAATCGCCAGATGCTTCTCCCCTTAGGCTTCTTGCAAGAATAATAACTTGAACCTGAAGCAGGAGACACAAGACCCGCGGACGCGCCGAAACGCCTCGCGGGGCGTCTTGGTGCACCCTCATAAAAAAAATGGGGAATGTCCAAATTTCCGCCCAGATTATCCTGAAACCCCGCTGTTAAAACTGTATTTCAGCAAAAGCAGGGCGGCGTAGATTGCTGTCAGCGCTTCAACGGCTGCGTTGCAGCCGAAAAGAGGCGCAGAAAAACAATGCGAAAGGACACTTGCTTCAGGATTCGATTCGCTCATCCTTCGCATGAAAGTTCGACCCCTTCAGAGTCGGAATATAGGGCGTTACGTTACCTCAAGTCTTCGGGTACCGCTCCCGCGGCATCCGGGGGCGGCTATTTCAGCCGACAAATTGCCGGTGCCGCCTGAGTTTGCGTCCTTCGACCCCTTCGGGATCATCGCGGAATAATCCGTTCCTTTTTGGAGCGCTCTGCGCCCTGAGCAAAGACAGCGCAGGGAGACAGCACGTCGCGTGACGATACGCCCCGCAGCCGCTACGGAAGGCGGCGGCAGACGCGGAAACCGATGTAGATGTAGCCGGCATAGACTGGCGAATTAAACTCACGGTCACATGCGCGCGGACTGCCGTAGTAGCCGAAACTTCCGCCCCGTATCGAGCGGAAATTCATGCGGTCCGACGGCGGCGGACGCTTGTCCACGGGGTCAAGCCCGCCCGCAAGCCTTTCGTAGTGATAATTGTCTTCGCACCACTCGGCAACATTCCCGCCCAAATCGTACACGCCGTCGCGCGACACGTCGCGCCCGTCCGAGCCGCGCAGGTTCACGCATTTGCGCAGGCCCCGCGCGAGCGGCTCGTCACCCCACGGATAGAGGCGGTTCTCGCCGCGCCCGGATGCGACATACTCCCACTCGGCCTCCGTCGGCAGGCGATAGCCGTCCGCCGCGAGATTGCACGCCCAGCCGTTTTCCTCGTCGTAGGCGGGGGTCAGCCCCTCTTTCCGGGAAAGCCAGTTGCAGTAGGCGCGCGCGTCCCGCCAGGAAACGTAGATAACCGGATCATCGTCGCGCCACGACGTGGCCGAGCGCATCTCACGATGTTCGGGACGGAATTCCTCGTACTCGCGATTCGTCACCTCGTATTTTCCGATGGCAAACGGAGAAACGGTCACCGGACGCGCCGGACCTTCGTCCCGCTCCTTCGCCCGGGCACCCATCGTGAACGTACCGCCGGGGATTTCGACCAGTTCCGGAACCGGCGGGACGACCGTGCCGTCCCATTTCGCGACCTCGTTGCGGACCAGCGCGACGGCCTTGAGATCCGCGCCGCCCCAGTCCGACCAATCGTAGACGTACGGCACCTGCACCCGCCTGCCGTCCTTCGTCACCCACTTCCGCTCGGCGCCCGTCATGCGGTCGCAGACGATGCGGACCTTCGTCGCGCCCTCGGGAATCGACCAGAGGAACGCCATTTCGCGCACCTCTCCACCCGTCGGCGGCAGGTAGAGCGGCAGGATGTGCGCATGACTCTTCTCCGCCAGCCACGGCAAATCCACATGCAGCGAATAGCGCGCCTCCTCATCGGACGCATTGACGTACTTTACGCGGAACGAATAGCTGCCGGACGCAAAATCCGGCGGCAGCGTCCATTCCGTGCCCTGCGTCGCGTCCCATGTCAGCACGGGCTCGCCCGCAACGGCGCACTGCGTCCACATGCGCTGCGTACCGTTGTAGCCGAGCGCCAGCGAGTTCCGTTCGGTCTCCTGCGCGGCAATCTGCCGCCGGCCGGAGGTCTCCACCACCGTCTTCCCGTCGCGACGGATGGCGAAGCGCGGCGTCGCGCCGGGAACCATCGGCGCGGCGAGCGACTGAAATCCGGCCGGAACGTGCGCGGAAACGGTCTTCTCGCGGCCGTCCGGACCGGCTTGGGCGATTTCCAGTTCGGCCGGAGCCGTCAGCAGCGCGCTCATGTAGACGTTGTCCTCCACATCGTCATGCACCTGGAGGAACGTATCCCGGAAATCCTGCCACGGCGTCTCCGTTTCGGGACGGAAAACGCGCGTGAGACGCTTCGGGCGCGGTCGGTATGCGGCGTAAAGCTTGTCCTGCCGGATTTCCGGGTAGCGGCCCCGGCTCTTGTAGGCGGCGGCGAAGTACGCCGTGAGGTCGAGGAAGGCCTCGTCGCGGCATGCCCAGACGCGGTTCTCCAGATCGTGCGGCAGCGAACCGCCCGTCCAGCCGCTGAGGTAGATTCCCGAATCCTCGCCGTTGTCGTTCCACGTCACGATTTCGACGAGTTCCGGCTGCATCGCGACGATATTCCGCCAGATTTCCGCATACCCGGAAACGCCGCGGTAGTCGCGCAGATTCGAGCTGTTGTATGCGGGGCAGGGTCCGGCCATGTAGATTTTGCCGTTCTTCATTGCGGCCAGACGCCCCGCCGCCATCCGGTCGATGAACTCCGGCACCGTGTTGTCGCAGCCGAAGAAGAATATGCCGTCGCAGACGAAATCGGGATCGCGGAAGATATCGTTTTCCACGAGGTCGAACGTCTCGTACATCGTGTGGTTCGAAACGCCGTAAGCGGGCACAATCAGGTAGTCCCCGACGCCGCGCTTTTCGAGCTCGGCCTTGAAATCGACGTACTTGTTCGTCAGCCGGTTGCTGCCCGACCAGCCCGAGATGAACGGCCGCCCGCCGTAGCGGAACAGGTTCGCCCGGTCATGGAACATCACGCCCATGTCGGGATGGTTGTTCCTGTGCAGCGCCTCCTTCGTGCCATCCGGCGAAAAGAACACCTTGAAGTCCGTCCCCAGCGATTCGGCCGCCGCGAAGATGTTCGAGCTCGCCTGCACATAGCCTTCGAACGACTTCCATTCGCCCGTCTCCGGATCTTTGCGTTTCCAGTTGCCGCAATTGAGCGCCCAGCCCTCCACACCGTAGAGCCGGGCAATCATCATCTCCTTGCGGTAGGATTCGACATCCTGGTAGAAGCACGTCATGTAGTGCGCAAACACCGTACGCGCCCCCTCGACTTCGCCCGCCGCCGCAACCGACGTGCAGCCGACCAGCGCCGCCATCACCCCCAAATTCTTCATAACTCCGCTCCCTTTCTTTCCGGCCGATACCGCACGGCGCCTACTCCACCCGGCGGACATCGAACCGCCGGATTTCGGCGCCCTGCATGCCCCAGCTGTCGCGCGCATCGGCCGCAAGCCACAGCATCTCGCCCTGCGCGAGCGGCACGCCCGTTGCCAGCAGCCTCGCCTCCTCGCCGCCTTTGACGGTCTGCACCGCGCGCTCTTCCGTTCCGCGCTCGAACGAGAAGCGCATCTGCCCGTGCCCTTCGCCGCCCGCAACGACGGCCTCGAAATCGTACGTACCGGACTCCGGCGCCCGCCAGCCCAGCAGCATCAGGCATTCCTTCCGCGGCCCGAGCACAACCGTCCCGTTCGTCGAGACGCTGCAACCGCCGCCGTGGCCCCACGGATTCTTCTCGCCGGTACCGGCCTGACGCCGCTTCGCCGCGCCGCCCGCCCAGTCCATGACGGTGTAGCCGCCGTCGTGCGCGATGATGGGCGGCGGCCCGTATTTGTAGGCGGCATACCAGCGCGCATGCCCCGTCGTGTCCTTGAACGGATTCGTCACGAACGGCGCATCCTTGAGATCCGTGAGCCGCCACGTGAAGCCGACGCCGTACCCAGCCTTGTCCGCGACGAGCGGATCCGTCCGGTCGCGATACTCCTCCAGGTTGGTGCGGCCATCCCCGTCGGGGTCGGCGGACGCATCGGCGCCCGTGGCCGTCGCGAGGAGCGGGAAGCGGCCGAAATACACCATTTCGAACCAGTTCGGCAGACCGTCCCCGTCGTCATCCGCATTCTCCGTATAAACGAAGGGCTCAACCTCCGGAAAGTCTCTCTTCCATTCGGCCGCATCGTTCGAGCCGTAAGCGGCGAGCGTCATGTCCTCGCGCCAGGCCTCGCGCGCGACCCGTTCGGGGCACGTCCAGTCCAGCACGGTTTCGCCGTCGCGGCGCAGAACAACCCGGATGGCGCCCTCCTGCAGCGGGAACTGGCGGAAGGAATAGCCGGCCGGCGCCTCGCAGGTCCCATAGCCTTCGACCTCCACCTGCGCGGGTGCCGTCAGGAACGTCGAAACCTCGAGCACCGTCGGCCGGTGCGCGCGCCGCGAGAGGAACGGATAGGCATCCTCCGTCGAAAGCGCGCGGCGGAAGATGGCGTGCACTTCGTCCTGCGCGACCGTCGGCTCGCGCCCCGTTTTCCACGTTTCGGCGAAGTGGCGGTTGACCCGTGCGACGGTGTAACCTGTGCCGTAGGCCGGAGCCATCGACGATTCCTCGCCGTAGTCGTTCCATGTCACGAACTGCAGCAGCCGCGAATCATTCGCCATCGCCGCCTGCCAGTTCGCCCGCAGCCGGTCCAGCCCGGCGCCCGTGATGATGCCGCCGAGTTTGTTCGAGTACTGGAAGAAAAGCGGCTGACTCCACGAGCCGCCCGCCGCCTTCACGCCCGCGATGAGGTTCGTGTTGAAGCCCCAGGCGTTGTCCGTGGCGAGGAAGCCGCCGACCGCGTCGAACGTCTCGCCCGCCCAGCGGCCGATGGCGTCCATCTGCTCCGGCGTTGCATCGCGGATGTTCGCCATCGCGTCCAGTGAGCCGTGCAGAAAGACCGGGCACGGCAGCGCCGCCCGCCACGCCGCCCACGCCGCCGCGATGCGCACCCGCCACGCCTCGTGCGTCTCGCCCTCCTGCCGCTTCGGCACAATGTTCTCCGAGTAGTAGCCGAAGAAGAGAGGCTTGCCCGCGAAGCGCGCGAGATTGGGCGAATCCAGGTGGCGCAGCACAAATTGCGCGGATGCGACGTACTGGTCGAGCATCGTGCCGTCGTCCGGGCCGTGCGGATGGCAGCTCGCATCGAAGCAGATGGTCAGCCCGAAATCGACCTTCATTTCCTCGGCGGCCTGGAAGAAGACGTCCAGCTGACGCTTCGCGCCGTTCTGACCCGCCCAGGCGTCGAACGCGAATCCGTCGATGCCCGCGCGCATCGCCCGCGCAATCTCCATTTTGGCGTTGGCGAGCGCATTCGTCTCGAACCCCTGCGGCAAAAGCGGCCAGTTGACGATCCGGCCGCCCCCGGCGTCGTAGCCGTTTTGCCGGGCACGCTCCCAACGCGCCTCCGGCGTCATCGCCGCCTCGTTGCGGAATGAGTACGGCAGCGCCCCGTGCGCCGCCGGCCAGCATCCCATGAAGTGTGCGAAAACCTTCCGCTCGGGGGGCGGCGGGAGCGAAGCTCCCTGCCGGGGCCCCATGCACCCCGCGGCCGCGAGAAGTGCGCAGAAAAGCAACGGGAATCCGACTCGCTTCATCCGGGTCCTGCCCTCCCTCTTACTGAATGGAGATGATCAGCCCGCGCCGGGCCGGCGCCGTGTAGATGAGCGCGCAGCCGTCGGAGGAGACGGACAGCTCGCCGTGATTGTCCGGGTTGTCCACCCAGACGGTCTGCTCCTGCAGCGCCGCAAACACGTCCCCGCCGACGGCGCTGCCCGCCTGCAGCAGCGTCACGGAGCCCTTCGGGTTTGCGAGATCGAATGCTTTCGTCGTCAGCTCCAGCGAAATCGGGCGGCACGTCTCCACGGTCTTCGTCGTGAATCCGCCCTGCGCATACACGGGGGCGCGCGCCGCGCCGCCCGCATCGCGCCAGCCCTCCTCCGGAATCTCGAGCGCAACGGTCGTGCCGTAGTTGAGGGCGGCCTCGCCCGTCACCTCCATGCGGCTCGCCGGACCCGTCACGCGGACGCAGTTGTTGGAGAATTGCTCCCTCGAGCCGATCTCCAGCGCGCCGAACGACGCCGTGCCGTTGTTCAGCACCAGCGCGCAGTCGCCGAATTGCGCCGCTTCCTGCCAGGCATGATGACCGACCTTCGCCGTCTTCAGCGTCGAAAGACTTCCCCCTTCGCAGACCGTAATCGTCGAGGCGCTCCGGATGGACAGGACATGCTGCGCCGCCAGGACGGCGCTGTTGGAGACGACGACATCCGTCCACGCCAGACTGCACGACCCGACGTCCCCGGCATACGCCGTACTCCCCAGCGCATGCGAACCGCCGTCGAAAATAAACGACAGCCCGGGATTCTCGCGCTTGTGCGAGCGCACACACCCGGCCTCAAAGGCCGCCCCCGCCGTGAACAGCCACCGGCCGGGTCCCTCCCCCTCGGAGGCAACATCGCCCGTCGTCTTGAATACGGAACCCTCGATGAGCATCTCTACCGGCTTGGTTTCGTCATTGACGAGATTGAAGGCCGGCAGATTCCAGGTCGTGCCGTCCGTCAGATGGACACGGCTTGTTTTTCCGGAGCCGAACTGGAGCCGCATCGACGGCGTTTTCGGCGAAGACGCGACCTCCAACGCCACGCGCTCGAAGCGGAGATTGATGCCGACCGCGTTATGATAGGCGCGATTGAGAAAGAAGCCGCCTGCATCCTCGTTCGGCTGCCCCCACTGCGTCGTTCCCTTCGCCGTGCCGGTGACGCGGATTGTGCCGTCCTGAAATACCAGCAGCGGGACGGGCAGCGGGTTCCCGTCTCCATCCTTCAGCGTATCCGCGCACTTGATGCTCATGTTGTTCGAGACGGTCAGCGTATGCGTCGCCAGGTCGAACAGCATCGTGCCGACGGCCGTCGCCTCGCAGATGAAGTTGGAAACGACGGCGTCCGCATTGAACCGGATGGTCTTGTCCACCGCAGTCCCTCCGAAGAAGACCCGGTCTGCCGCGCCGGGACCCGTCAGAATGGATTCGGAAGACTCGGCCGTCCACGTCCAGTTGGCGGGGTCTTCAAACGCCTCGCCCGCAAACGTCCACGTCAGGTCGCGCGATGCGTCCGCCGCCATCATCATGCCCGGAAAGGCGACACCGAGTCCCGAAAGGACCGCAACCATCCATTCTGAAACAAACTTATTTCTCATGATTTTCTCCGTATTCCAAGCTCCGCACAGGAGCAAAAGTCCAAGTCATTGCCGCCGCTTTTGCTCACCGCCCGGCTGCGCCGTCCGGGCCGGGTGCCGCCGCTTCAATCTCGCACCAGAGCCCCCGTGCGCCGCCCGCCTCTTCGCTGGCGAGGGAGACGGCGTTCATGCCGTCCTGCAGGGTACCCGCCGCGAACGGGACGCGCCAGCCGCACACCACCCCGGTCTCCGCCGGATTCCGCGCGAACCGTTTGAGGTTCTCCTCCCGCACCGGGGCGCCGCAGGGCGCCGCGCCGTTGAGCGTGAGCCGGGGCGGCAGCCGGTCGGCATCCAGCGCCACCACGACCGAGCAGGCGGCGCCCGCCGCCGTGCCCACGCGGATGCGCACCGTACCGCCCGAGGCGAGGGCAATCGGCAGCTGATGACCGTCGTCCATGCCCTCCGGCACGCAGTCGTGGAATGCGGGGAGGTACCGCCGTGCGGCGGCGCGGACGGTTTCGGGCGTGCAGCCGCGCGTGTAGAGAGAGCGCTGCACGTCATCCGGGAGGTACGCCGTATTGAAGAAGTAGACGCCTTCGGCTCCGGCGGTGAAAGCGTTGTCCGCCCAGCCCGCGAGCGCCGGGCCGTCGATGGCCGAGACTTCGCCGGTGCAACTCACGTTGTCGCAGACGCAGGGCAGCACCGTTACGGCGGGGTTCGCCGCTTCGAGGCGCGCACGCCAGCCGGCAAAATCGAAATCGTAGTCCGCGCCCGCCCAGAAATTCGCGACGGCAATCATGTCCACAAGCCCCTCCCGCGCCCACGTCTCTGGGTCGTAGCCGAAAGCCAGCGCAGCTTCGTAACTGGAGGGCACCCGCGTCGACAGGAGAATTGCGTGCCCGCGCGCCTTCGCCTTCTCATTAGCGTAGTCGCGGCAGCGGCGGATGAAGGCGGTGAGAATCGGCGCCTGTTCGCGTTCCCTGCCGGGCGTCAGATGCTCCCAGAAACGCATAAAATCCAACTCGAATCCGTCCGCGTCATAGCGGTCGACCAGTTCGCGGAAAATGCCGAAGGAGAAATCCTGCACCGCGGGCTTCGAATAGTCGAGCGCGTGGCGCGTCCAGTTGCCATCGGTGCCGGGTTCGCGGCGAAGCTCGGGGTGGTCATACCAGAATCGGTTCGTGCGGATGCTCCACTCGAGATTGACGTCGTGGACGTCGTTCATCCGCTGCGAGATCCACACGCTCACACCCTTCTTCCGGCCGTATTCGCACCAGACGCTGTAGCAGTCGAAGCCGGCGTCGTGCATCCGCTTCGCGTTCAGCGGCCATTCGTTCGGCTCAATGCCCCGTGCCTTTGCCTCATCGACGGCCATCCAGATGGGGTCGCAAGCCTTCGAATCGTAGGAGGCGCGTTGCCCGTTGGCGCACGCGAAGTAGTGCGTCACCTTTCCGCCTTCTGTGATCGTATCGAGATACCGCCGCGCGCCGTCTGCGGAGGCGACGCGCTCCTCGACGGGCACGAACGTTTTCATGCAGCCCGCCTTGAAATAATGGTCATTGTCGCCGTTCACCACGAGGATGGGGCGTCCCCCCGCCTGTTCCCGGAACGGTTGCACGACAGGATCCGAACCGGGTTGAATTGTCTGCTTCATGACCGAAGGTCTGCTGATCGTGTGTATTTTTCTGTTTTGCTTTGCGGGGCATGGGCGCGGCCGCTTCGGGGGTCTCCGAAGGACGCCCCTTTCGAACCCAACATACCCCAACCCCTGCATGCTTGAAAAGAAAATTTTTCTCTATTAATGCCCGATTGATGCCGACCGCGGATTTTCCGCTACAGATGCGGAAAATGAAGCCGCACGGAGGCGCGGCAGAACCGCCTGCAGCCGGAAAAAGACGCAGAGGCAAAACCGCGCGAGCGAGCCGCACGGAGCGAAACCAAAACAGGACGAACACGATGGACAGGACGTCCCGTTCTTGCGCCACGCCACTGCCACCGTGGCGGGAGGAGCGCCTGTTTACGCGGAGGGCTCTGTGCCCTTCAAGAGGGCCCTCAGATAGCCGTTTGCAAAAAGCCGCCCCATCGTGCCATAGCCGGGAACAAAATCCGTTGACAGCAGGCGGTCCCCTTCCATTTCCGGCACATGGTCGCAACGGACCGGAACGTCGAGCCCAAGCGACCGGCAGGTTCGCATCAGCGCAAACGGGTCTGTCGTTCCCTGATCATGGAAGAGCTCGGTGAAATCCGTCTTGTCGCCCGCGACGTCGCGGACGTGGATGAAAGCGATGCGCGTGCCGAAGTGCCGCGCCGTTTCAAAGAGGTCCGCCCCCATCAACTTGAAGTTCGCCTGGCAGAACGTCACCGCATTCGAGGCGCACGGATCAAGTGCATAGGCGCGGTCAAAGTCCGCGACGGTCTCAAAAATCCGGGCATATCCGCCGAGCGCGGGCAGGCAGGGATCGTCCGGATGCAGCGCCATGCGCACGCCGAGGCGCGATGCCGTCGGCAACACGGCATTGAGGAAGCACGCGTAATTCGCCCAGACCTGTTCCTTCGTCAGGCGGAGGGATTGCGCAGACGAACCGGTTTTGGTGTATGCGGCGTCGGATTCCGCCTTGCTGAAATACGGGGCAAGGGCGCCGCCGCGGATGGAGCGCACGCCTGTGCGGGACCAGCCGGGTCCGACCATGAAATTGTAGCAAAGCAGCCGGATGTCGAGCCGGGCCATCGACTCGAGAAGCTCCCGGTAGTGCGCGAAGGCGGCTTCGCGCATTTCTTCCGCCGGGCGGGCCGTTCCGTCCGCCTCGCCGTACCGGCCGCCGGGGTCATCCGATGCGCCGTACGCCTTGACGGGCGTCATGTCGAAGGGATCGCCTTCGAGGCCGACGACCCTCAGCCCCGCCGCCTTCAGCCCCGCAACGATTTTCGACAGCGTCGGAAACCGCCACGGATCGGGAAGCCCCGTCACGGCCGGATTGACCTTGATGACGACGGAATCGATGCCCATCTGGAGGCAGAGCGTCCAAAGGGGATGCCTGACGGGCGGTACAAATTCAACCAGTTGCATATGTGGAGCCTTTTCTTCTCCGCCGCCTCACGCCGCGCGGAAACGCCGCTGCGGAATGCAGCCGGCATTCACTGACCGCGCGCGTGGTCGAGGGCTTCCAGTGCGGCATCCGAGGCTTGAGAGTCGGCCGGGAACGCCGCATCGGCGGTCGAAACCGGCACCAGCGTCGCCGTGCAGATGGAGCCGATGCGGAATTCGCCCTTCGGATCGCCCGACGGCACGGGATCGATGGCGAAGGTATGCGTGCGGCTCACGCCGTCCTGCCAGCCGTCGAGCAGGATTCTGCGCCAGATGAAGAGGCGGCCCGGTCCCGCATTGTGACGCCCCTGGAAGGTCGTCACCTGCTTTCCGTCCGCCCGGATTTCGACCATGACCCCGCGCTCATCCGCCTCGCCGAAGATGCCGAAGAAATTCCCCGGAGCCGTCACCTCGAGCGGCGCGCGCGCCGCGCCCGAAAAGATTGCGACGTCATCCATCCAGCGCGAGGAAAGTCCGTCGTACCAGAGCGATGTGCGGTAGGTAAGGCCCCGCGCCCAGCCCGCCGGGAGCGGCGTCTCCGCCGGGTTGAACCGCCGCACGTCCCGCACCGTGCCGAAGACGGGCTGCGGCGGCACGCGGCAGACCGCGCCCTCGCGCACGCCGCGCTCGAATCCCGCAATGCCCGCATCCGCGAACATCCGGTACCCGGCGTCGACGGGATGCGCGCCGTCAATGGGCCAGAGCGAATCGGCGGGCACCTCGCCCGCATGGACGCGTTTCCACAGCGGCGTTTCATAGACATCGCCGACCGGCGTGCCGTAGGCCTCGGCGAGCCGGCGGTAGAGATCGCTGCGCGGATGCAACTGCGACGGCTCGGCGCCGGGCAGCGACCATTCGCGGAACGTGAAGATCATCTGCTGGACAGGGATGCCGCGCCCGATCAGTTCGCGCAGAATGTACTCGTAACAGCACGTGTTCGCGACATCCGTATTTTCGCCGCCGTCGTTGCAGGAGAAATCGAGAAAGACGAAGTCGGGGCGTTTCGCGAGGACATCCCGCTCCAGGCGGAACATACCGAGATTCGAGCCCGTTCCCCCGATGGCGGCGTCGACGAAGGTGAAATGCGCATCCGGATACCGCGCGGTCAGATAGTCCGCCATCAGTCCGCGAAAGCCCGTCACGTTCGGTTCGCTCGCGTTCGCGCTCCATGTGAGCGACCCGCCGAAGAAAACGACCGTGAGGCGCTCCCCTGCCCGCGCCCGCGCATCGAACGATGCGACCGACGCCTCGCGGACCTCCGGCGGCCCGGCCTCCGCAAACCCGTTGACCGCGGCGCACGCGATGCCCGCCGTTCCCAAGAACAATGCGACTTTCTTCATGATTTTTTATCCTCTTTCGTCAGATTTCGTCAGGGAATCCGCCGGCGTCCGCGCGGGCGTCCGCCGTGAGCCGGATGAGCAGCGTGCTGCCGCTCGGCCGCAACGCCGTCCAGGGGACGAAGGCGTCCGGCAGCGCCGCGCCGTCCAGTGTGCAGGATGCGGCGCAGGTGCCGCGCCCCTCCAGTACGACGTCGAGCGTCGTCCCGCGCACGGAAAGCCCGCGCACGGCGAACGGACGCCCGTCGTTCATCGGCCGGAAGCGCAAGCCCCCGGTCTCCACACGGAGTCCCAGCCAGAGGTCCAGCGCATCCGCCAGCCATCCTTTGGCCGCAAAAAACTGCTTGTTGCCGAGTTCGTCCGAGCCGTCTTCCGGATCGGCGTTGACGACATCCGCCGTCTGCCCCTCCGGATAGGTCAGGACGCGGGCATGGCGCGCGACAATGTGCCGGAAATCGTCCAGCGCGTCCAGGCACCCCGCCGCATTCTGGAGGTTCCAATACGTGCGGTCGGCCACCGGATAATACGACCCGAGCTGGTTGCCGTCGGCGCAGAAGGCGGGCGTTCCCCAGCCGAACATGGCCAGACGGTCGCCCAGGAAGAACGCCTTCTTCGCGTAGGCCGCGCAGGCGGCAGCGTCGTCCGGCAGCAGTCCGCGCGCAAAGGATGAGACGTGGAACAGCCCGTACAGCGGGTAGTGCGCACGCCGCGCCCGCGCCGCGGCGTCCCACGAATCGGACCACCAGCCTTCAGACGGATCCCAGAACGTCCGAACGAGCGTCCGCCCGACCGCCTCGGCGTCCGCCGCGCCTTCTCCCGACAGAGCGGTCCACGCGCACAGTCCCTGCCAATAGACGGATGCGTTGATCAGCGCGAAGTCCCCGGGCGTCTGCCCGACGGCATACGGGTTGTCGGGGAAGTAGCCGATGCCGCGCGGCAGGCCGCCGGACGCTCCGGCCGATGCCTTTGCGCGCTCAACCAGCGTGCGGGCAAACGGCAGGCATTCGGCCTTGAAAGCCTCGTCCCCGGTTGCGGCGACATACTCGTTCAGAAGAATGACCCAGTAGAGCTGGACGGCGGGGGGCAGCGTCAGCGCTCCGCCGGGTGCAGCCGTGCCGCACCCCGCGAACCGGAAATCCGTTTGATAGGCGTGCAGAATGCCCTGTTGCGGATCGGCGGCGTCGCGATGGAAGGAGAGCATGCGCCTGACCTCCGCAGCCCGTCCGCAGAGGACCAGTGCACCGGCGTGAACCAGCGCGTCCCAGCCCCACACCCAGTACGTGGGCGATGCGCGAAAGGCGCCGCAGCCGTCCACTTCGTGCGCCGCGCTCATCGGCGCCACGAAGCCGAGCCAGCCGTCGGCGAGGTCTTCGCCCGTCTCGAAACGGGCATCGTGCGCATGATGCGCCGCAAACGCGGAAAAGACGCGGTCGACCCGCGCGGTGCAGAGCACTTCGTCCGGTGCCCGGTCGAACACCCACCAGAAAAGGAACGTCTCCGCCGGTTCGGCCGTGACAAGGTCGAAGCGGAAATCCGGCACACCGCCGTTCTTCGGCCAGGCGAGCGGCTGCGGCGGCCGGTCGTTCAACGGCAGAACGAGAGGGCACGCGGCCCCGGCTTCCATCGTGACGTGCGAGGACCCTTTCCGCCAGTCCGCGACGAGCGCGTTCTTCGCGGCGTCCACCCGCCAGCGCAAACCGTCCGACAAACCCGCGCTCATGAAGGTGACGCGCGCCTTCACGGACCGCCCCTGCGGATTCGAGAGCACCGTGATCCGGCGGAATGCGGCGTTCCGGTCCAGCACGAACTCGTGCCGCAGCCGGACGCCGTCCAGCACGCATTCGCTCCGGTAGCCGAACGGATAGTGAACCGTGTCCGTAAACGGCAGGCGATACGGCTTTCCGTCGATCAGGACGGACGGCGTAAACTGACGCATCCACACGCAGTTCTCGGCGGCGCTTGAAAAGAACCGCTGCTGCTGAAACGGCTGCGCCCCCACGTAATTGAGTTCGAACAGCCCGGCGATGTCGCCGACCTTCGCCGAGATGCGTCCGGACTGGTAGAAGTTCCGGCGCACACCGAACCCCTCCCGTGCAAACGGAAGCCCTTCCTCCGTAAATCCGTCAATCGCGGTGCTTGCACTTCCCATGGAACGCCTCTTTTCATTCATCTCCGGAACAGGTGCGGAACGGCACGGCCGGAAGACCCGTGCCGTCGAAGAGAACGGCTTCCGGATTCGGATAATTCTGCCACAGATAGCGCACGTCCTCAATCTCGAACGGGGCCGTCAGCGTCACGCATCCGTCCCGGACTTCGGCCGCGACGGGGGTCCACGCGCCGCCCTTCGCGCGCGCCTCGAAGCCCGTCAGCACGCCGCCCTTCACCAGCAGCTGCGCCGACGACGGCTTGTAGACGACCGTCGCCGTCCGCCCGGCGCGCACGAGCTCCCGGAACTGCGGTCCGTCCGCGACCACATCACGGCACCCGTACGTTTTGCGCAGCGCCTGCAGCGCCAGGCGGCGGCCCTGCTCGCGCTTGTTTTGCGGATGAATATTCCGGTCTTCCCCGATGTCGATGGAACACGCCATGCCCGTGTGGGGAACCTGTTCCGCCGTCAGGCGCTGCGCCTCGCGGACTTCGCAGAATCCGTTTTCCCCGTTGCGCGCCCGCGCATGGTTCGCCAGCTGCATGAAGTAAAACGGCAGATCCGGCCGCTTCCAGCCCTCGCGCAGAAGGCCGATGAACCGCTTGTGATCGGCCAGGTAGTCGGCAGCCGGACGGCGCGAATCCGCCTCGCCCTGATAGAAGAGCACGCCCCGGACCGGCATCTTGAAGAACGGGTGGATGCGCGCGCCCCAGCTGCCGCCCTGCGTGGGACCTGGCTTCGGAATGGCGAGTTTCTCGCACGTCCAGGCATCGCCCGCGAGCGGAATGGCCGCCTCCGGAGAGCCGTCCGGGGAGAGCGACAGCTTCCCGTAGAGGCCGCTCCACCACGACAGGCGGTCGTTGCAGCCAAGAAAAACGGCGACCGTATTCGTCCCCGGCCGCACATCGGCGGCTCGGACAGTGAAGCGGTTCGCCGCCTGAGGATTGGTACCCGGGATCGGCGCGTCCCACGTCTTCACACGTCCGACGCAGACGCCGTTGAAGAAAGCGACCGTCGGAAGGATTGTCGAGCCGAGATGCAGCGCCAGATTCCGGCCCGCCCAGGCGTCGGGAATCTCCACCGTCCGGCGGAACAGGGCAATCCCCGAAAAATCCTTGAGGACGGTATGTTCCAGCCCCTTTTTATCCGGCAGCGAAACCCGTTCGACGGCACCCGTCGGCCCGGCGGCTGCCCATGCGCCCAGCCGCGCCTCGTCCCCGAACAGCGTCCGGCACCGGCTCCGCAGCCGATCCTCCTCCGCAAAGCCGCGGACCGCTTCCGCGAGCGCTTCCCGCGAGGCTTTGAGCCGGGCTTCGTGCGGCGGCTGCGCGGGCGGCAGGAAATGGGAAATCGGCGGGCCGGGCCAGCCCGAGCCAATCAGACCGATCGGGACGTCGCCGAGCCGTTCGCGCAGCGTCCGCGCGAAATGATAGGCGCACGCGCTGAAGTTCCGCGCGGTTTCGGGCGTACAGCGGCTCCAGCCGCGGACGTAAGGCACCTCCTCCAGTTCTTCGAGGGCGCCCGTGAGCGCGACGTCCAGAAGGCGGATGTCCGGGTGGTCGGCGGCGGCGAGTTCCCGTTCCGGCTCGCCCGACTGGCTCAGCGGCCAGAACATGTTGCTCTGCCCCGTGCAGAACCAGACGTCACCGACCATCACGTCGCGCAGCGTGTGCACGCTTGCGCCGTCCGTCACCGTAACCTCGTACGGGCCGCCCGCCTCCGCAGCCGGAAACGCCACATCCCACGTACCCGCCGCGGCAACCGCCGCCTGCCGCGTCTCGCCCCGGAACGTGACCGTTACGGTGCGGCCCGCATCCGCAAAACCCGAGAAACGGATCGGCTCGCCGCGCTGCAGCACCATGTGCGACCCATACATCCGGTTCAGACGCAGTTCGCCGGACGCCCCGCACACGAGGCCCAGCGCCGCCGCCAGAATCAGCGCAATCTTCTTCACGGGACGCTCCCCTTTCGTCAGAATTGCAGGAGACGGACAAAATCGACGATGCCGTTCTGACCCGGAGCGGTGTTTCCGACGAGGATCAGTTCGTTCGCTTCGCCGAACCGGAGGAACGGCGTGATGTCGAGCCAGGTGCGGTCGCCGAACCGGTGGTGATGACGCCGGATGTAGCGACCGTTCACGATCACGCCGACGAGGCGGTCTTTGCGGCTCGCAAAATCGATGCGCACACGCCGCCCCTTCCAATCCGCCGGCACGACGACCTGCCGCCGCAGCGCACAGGCGCTTTTATACTCGCCCGGCAGCGTCACGGGCGCCGCCCGCGAGCCGGTGAAGTCGGCCAGCGCCTCCCATGTGCCGCCCAGGTCGAGCGTCTGCGCCGGATGCGGACGGCAGTAGAGGTAGATCGGACCGAAGAACCCGCGTACGCGCGGATGCGCATCGCGTGAGAGGGTAAACGTGAGTTCGTGCGTCTCCCCCGCCTGAACCGGCA
Organism: uncultured Verrucomicrobiota bacterium; assembly: GCA_949295265.1. GTDB lineage: Bacteria > Verrucomicrobiota > Kiritimatiellia > RFP12 > UBA3636 > JAEDLN01. The sequence goes on from CASFKR010000002.1 coordinate 16,173, forward strand.
GGACGAGGCCGCACACGCCCCCGCGCATCTCCCGGCGGATTTCCTTTCCGTCCAGGTGTATGGCCAGTGCGGCTTCCGTGAACTGGGAGGTGTAGAGCCCGACGGCCCACAGCTCGACGTCGCCGTCCGTCCAGTCCGCCGGTACGGTGAACGGGCGCGTCAGCACATCCTGCTCCGGTGCTTCGTCCAGCCCGACGATGCGCGGCGCAATCGACGCCGCACACCCGGCGCCGTCGCGCCAACCGCCGGTCAGCGGCAGCACGTCGGAAGGCGGCGCGGCGGCGGGAGCGGGCGGCGGCGCGGAGGCGGCCGCCCGGCGTTCGCCCGGTCCGCCCTGCCACCAGCCGAACTGATTCCGGACCCAGTGCCAGGCCGCGCGCTCGTCTTCGCCGCGCGGCGAAGTCCCCATCACGAAATCGTTCGCGTTGAAATGCCCGGAAAGCGCCATCGGCCGCCCGGTCAGGACATCCGTGATCTCGCGCGCCTTTCCATCCCGGAAACTCAGCGTGTAGTCGCTCGCGCCCTCGGTGTCGGCATACCAGACGTCGTAAAGCCCGTCGGTCGTGACGTAGTGCCGCGCGAACCGGCGGCCGCCCGTCATGGCAATGGGCTTTTCCTGCGCGCCCAGATCCGTCAGCAATTCCCGGAGGACCGTGAACTGCCAGCCGCTGTGGATGTCGTGCGGACGAATGCCGAATGAAACGAAACGGCCCTTGCCGAGGCGGCGCACGGTGACGGCGGGCGAGCCGTCGTCCCAGCGCCAGAGGACTTCGACGGACGGATCGAGCACGCGGTACCGCACGCCGTCCGCCCGCCCGTAGGCGGATTGGCGCGATGCGTCGCTCCCGTCCGTGCGCGTCACCCGTCCGAACGGGCCCTTGCAGACAATCTGCGGGCGGCCCTTGTCGTCCGGCTCCTGCGCGTAGACGGAGAGCTGCGCCGGTTCGACGCCGGCGAGGTCTTTGAGCACCCAGCAATCGGGGACAAGCGGAGCATGGCGCCCCGACTGGAACATCGCGACGTAGGTGCCGCCCTCGCGCACGTACCGCTCGATGCCCGCGACCTGCGCTTCGTCCATGAGCGTATTGTTCGCATCGAGGAGGAAGCGGTAGTTCGCCGCATTGCCGTCCGCGAAGTCGCACGGCGTGACGGCATCCAGCTGGAAGCTGTTGCCGAGCGTTGCGGCGAAGCGCCACGTCATATACCCGGAAGGATAGGCGCTCGCGATGTCCGTGCGCCAGGGGAAACCCATGACGTGGTTGACGCCCGAGTCGACGACCATGGCGATGTCGGTTGCGGGCGGCGTCATGCGGCCGAGCATCTTGAGCGCGGGCAGGCGCAGGTCGTATTCGGCGGCGATTTCGTCATCCCAGAACACGTTTCCGATGTGGATGAAGTAGTGGATGGCGTTCACGCCCTCGGACATGTAGAAATTCGTCATGCGCCGGAATCCCTCGCGCGACGAGGCGGGTCCGCCCGGTTCCAGCGAAAACGGCAGCCCTTTCGAGCGCATCAGCATCGGCAGCAGCTCCCACCAGAAGGCCGCCATGCCGCCCGTGTCGTGGAAGCGCGTACCGTACGCCGCCGCAATCTCCCGCAGCGGCGTCAGGTAGTGCATCGGGGCCATCGAGACGATGCCCTTGTCCGGCTCCACAGCGCGCAGGCGGTCGAGCCCCCGGCGCACAGCGCGGGCGCGAGACCATTCCTGCCAGCCGCAGAAATCGACCCAGCGCGCGTTCATCCCTTCGCCGAAATACGGATACGCCTTCGGCTCCTCGTGCGTGAGGTAGACCTTGTAGCAGCACTTGCCGTCGGGCAGCTCGAGTTCGATTTCATTCGCGCCGGGCCGCAGCACGTCCGTCACCTCGCGCACCATCCAGTGGACGCTGCCGTGCGGCACGCGACCCTCGAAGGTGGTATCGTTGACGCGCACACCGACGCGCGCAAACGCCGTCCGCGAGAGGTCCCACACGTACAGCCACGTGCGCTCGCCGGCAGCCGCGCGCGCAGGCAGGTCGAACGTCCGGCGGAAAACGGCGGGATCCTTCGGCAGAAAGGCGGCAAGCTGATGCCCCGGCATCTCGACGCGGCTCCAGGCCCCCGTTTCGGCGGCGAGCCGGTACTCCCACGAACCCTTCAGGTCGGTCGCCCCGGGACCGAACCCCGCGAACGACGCAATCTCGGGCAGGTGCACATCGTCCCACGATTTCACCGTTTCGTCCCGCCAGCGCGCCGCGACGGCCGCCGCCGTCCCGTACCGTTCCTTCAGGTAGGTGCGGTAGGAGGCGTCGACGACCGGACCATACTCGATGAACGCCGTGAAATCGCCGTGGCTCAGTTCGCCGCACGGCTCGAGAAAATCGACGACGTTGGACGAGTTGTTCTCCCTGAGGCAGCGGGCGAGCGTGTCGAGAACGACGTCGCGCCCGCGTTCGCTCGCCCAGCTGAGAAACGGCTGGCCGACCTGCCACTCGGTTCCGACGCCGTGATAGCCGCCGAGGTAGTCCGGTGCGCCTGTCTCCTGCTCTTCGCGGAAGTCGTCCAGCACCCAGGTCGGCGTCCCGCCGTTCGTGTTGAGAACGAGCGGCAGACCGCGCGCCTCCGCCAGCCGCTTCGCCCACAACCAACTCTCCCGGTCGTCCAGCCCCTTTGCCGTGTCGCACCGGTTCGGGTTTGCCCAGAGGACGAGCCCCGCCTCGCCGTGCGCCTTCGCGAAGTCGAACTCCGGCAGCGGATCGTACTTCTGCCAGGGGATTCCGTACGGCTCTTTCGGGTCTTCGCTCGGCGGCGTGCTGCGCTCGCGGTAGTAGAAGCGGAAAGCATGGTCGTCCCAGGCGTTCAGGTAGAACGGAATCGCCGGCAGCGTTCCCTTGAACGACCCGCGCGGTTCTTCCGCCGACCAGGCAACGCGGAAGAGCCGCCCCTTGACGGCGATCTTCGTCCATCCGCCGCCGGGCAGCCGGTAGACGCCGGGGCGCACCCGGTGCGCTGCGTAGACGTGGTCGTAGCGCGCGGCCCACAGGAGCGCCTTTTCAGGCGAGGCCGCCGTCACGGTGACGGTGTTCCCCGCGCGTTCGGCTGACGATGGTCCGTACCCGCGCAGGTCGCGTGCGGGCAGCCGCTCATCCGCCTCGGCGGCCACGCACGGCCGCAGGAAGCCCGCCGCAAAGGCGAGGAGGAGGGCGGCGGACAAAATTCCCGTTCTCATCAACTGTGTTCCTTTCAGCGGACCGAGCCCTCGCGGTACAGGTCGAGCCGCACATCGATTTTCGAGAAGTCCAGATCGCCGCTGAGCGGACGGAGCTCGTTCTCCTCACCGAAGCGGAGCAGCGATGTGATGTCGATGTCCGTCACATTCCCGAACCGGTGGTGGTGGCGGCGCATGTAGCGGCCGTTCGCCGCCGTCACGCCGAGCGGGACGCGCACCTTCTCCCCGCTCTTCGCCTCCATGTGGATGAAGATGCGATAGCGGCCCTCCCATTCGCGCGGGACGTACAGCTTCGTCGGCAGCCCGGCGGGTAGCGCGAACGACTCGTCCGCGAAGTCGCGGTGGAAGAGATAGATCGCGCCGGTCAGCCCCGTGAAGCGATGGCCGTCCGCCGGAGGCTCGAACGAAAGCTCGAGCCGGTTGCCCGTCGGCTTGAGCAGATGCGTGACGTCTTCCTGCAGGCGGTCGCGCTGCGTCATTTTCTCCCGCAGGACGACGCCGTTGAGCGTGATCTTCGCGGGCGAGAGGCAGTTCGGCCCGACCCAGGAGCCGCAGACGAGGCGCGTGCGCCCGCGCTGCAGCCACTTCGGGTCGGCGAGGTCGAACGTCTTCGTGATCGTCGCGGGTGCGCCGTCCGGCAGCCCCCAAAACTGGAGCACGTCGGCGACGCACGGGCGCCCGTCTGCGAACGTCCAGCCCGTCTTGAGGTCCTGCGTCGGGTCCTTCCAGACGCCCGCCTCATATTTCGAGAAGTCGCGCGTCGGAGTCTTCAGCGCGCGCCAGGCGAGCTGGTTCTCCCGCCACCAGTACGCAACGGCGTCGGCCGGTTCATAGACGCGCGCGTTGACGACCATCACCTCCTGCGCGGCAAGTTTCGCCGTGAAGGTGCAAACGCCGTCCGCGTACTCGAACGGCAGCGTCTCTCGCCCCCGCTCGCTCCAGGCCGTCAGCGCGGCGGGCCGCCGCGGCACGCGCAGCGTGACGCGCGCCGTCTGCACGCCGTTCGTGTTGAAGTTGCAGAGCACCGTCACCGCATCCAGCCCGTCCTTCGACCGGTAGGGCTGCGCCCACACGAGCGGGTCGTCCGTTTCACACACCGCCGCTTCGGCGCCGACGTCGGCGAGCAGCTCGCGCCAGAATGCCGTCTCTCCGGCGCCCGGCCACCAGATGCCCATGATGTCCCGGCTGTCGCGCCCGAAGGCGCTGCCGAGCCACACGACCTTGCCTTTGCCGAGCTGCCGCACGGTGATGGCCGCCGCGCCGTTCTCGTAGGTCGCGGCGATGGACGTCGCCGCATCCGTCGGCTCGAGTTCGACGGAGTACCGGTTCTGGTCGTTTCCTTCGGAGTCGATGGAGCGACCCGCGTCGGGATAGGCGCGCCCCTTCCACGTCACCGTGCCGCCGAGCGGGCGCAGCCGCACCGCCCGCGCGCCCGCCAGTTCGGCGATGGGCCAGGCGTCGCCCTCCGTCGCCGTCGAGCGTCCCGTGAACGGGAAGGCGATGAACGTGCCGCCCTCCTCCACCCAGGCGGCAATCTCCGCAAGGCGCGCCGGGTCGTGAATCTCGTTGCCGCAGTCGACCATCACCCGGTGGCCGCGCATCTTGCCGGCCGCAATGCCGTCGTCGTCGATGTAGAGCATCGACTGGCCGAACGACTGCAGCGCGCCGCGCCCGATATCCCAGTTCCACGGCGTGTTGACGGGATCCCCCTTCGCGCCGACGAGCGGCTCCGGCGCGGGGAAGTGGTCCTCCGACAGCAGCGAGCGCCGGTAGAGGAGAATCTGCGGTCCGTCGATTTCATACGTGCCCACGCGCTGCAGCAGGTCGCGGTGCGCCAGCCACCAGGCGCGCACGTCCGGATTGCGCGAATACGTCTGCGTGAGGAAGACGGGCTGGTGCAGATCAAGCCCCGCGAGGAAGACCCGCAGCGCCGCCCGGCGCGCGAGCTCGACCGTCTGGTACGGCCCGGCCAGTTCGCTCGTTCCCTGATAGCCCCACAGCCGCCCGTACCGTTTGTACCACGGAAAATACCAGACGCCCTCGCCCGTGAAGTGGGCGTAGCCGCCCCAGTCGGCGAGCAGGCTGTCCGTAATCGGCGTGCCGAACCGCAGCGGCGCCATGAACTTGATCGGCGCGTCGGGGTCGGCCTGCCGCATCGCGTCGAAGACGTCTTCGCAGCGGCGCCGCTTGGCGTCGCGCCGCCAGTCGTTCCAGAGCGCGAACATCCGGTTGCGCGCCGCGCCGAGGTTCGGATAGACGGCCGGTTCCTGCGTCGAGAGGAAGATGCGCCCGTTCCAGATGTTCCCGCGCATCAGAAGCTCGAGCGTATTCGCGCCCGGCTGGAGCAGCGATGTCACGTCGAGCGCGCACCAGGTGCCGATGTCGGCGACCTTCTCGCCGTTGAGCGTGACTTCGTGCCGTGTGTTGACGCGCGACATCGGGAAGAAATAGAGGTAGACCTTCCGCCCGTCCGCGACGGCCGGATCCCAGTCGAAGAAGCGTCGCATGTACCGGGGTGTTGTCCGGCGGTCTTTCTGCCCCTCGTAGTAGCTCAGGTACTCGAGGTTGCCGGGCATCGCGAGCGCCGTCCAGTCCGTGCGGTTCGACGACGAGAACCAGGTTCCCGCCAAATCGTACACGAGGCCGGGGAGCCCCGCGAACGTGGCGAACTCCGGCGGCTCGACCTGATCCCAGCTGACGAAGGCGTCCGCGCCGCGCGAGTACATCTCGCTCGCCTCCGCGAGCGTGACGCCCGCCTTCTTCAGCCAGGCGATCCAGTCGGCTTTCGCGGCCGGCGAATAGTCTCCGTGCATGTCGTACCAGGGCTGGTGGACCAGCTCGCCGGCCGGATGCATCCAGCCGCGCACGGCGGGCGTCTTGAACGCCTGCATGAGGTCGCGCGTCTGCCGCGCCATGTAGCCCCAGATGTCCGCGTCATACCAGCTGATGTGCGGCTGATGGGAGGTTCCGTAGCGCAGCCAGCCGTTGAGCATCCAGGGCGCCGGCTGCTCCATGTGGTCGGCGAAGCGCCGGTTCACCCAGTTGTAGCCGTTGCACGGCATGTAGAGGCGGTAGGCGTAGGGGATTCCCCGGTCTTCGGCGTATTTGGCTTTCCAGTGGACGCCGTTTGCGGCGGCAATGCCGTCCGAGTCGTCCATTCCCTCCAGTTCCAGCCAGTTGTCGAAGAACATTCCGCCCATCTGGGCGAGGAAATCGAAGTCCTCGCGCGGATCGAGCTGCTCGCCGCGCTCCGCGCCCGCATGCTGCATCCAGTCGTGGAAATTCTCCAGCCCGCCCATGCCGTAGGTGCCCCAGGCGAAGAGTTTCATCCATTCCGGACACGCCGCCTGCGCGACCCTGCCGTCCGCCATCTCCGGATGCGCGGCGAAGAAGTCCGCCAGCGCCGCCGCATCGGACGCCGCATAGAGGCGCGTCTCCGTCCCGTGCCGCGAGACGGCGAAGGCGCCGCCGGGCACGGTGAACAGGCCGTTCGCCGCAACCACGTCCGTGCCCTGCCCGAGGTCGTGGAGGAACTTGCCGGCGACCGTCTCGGCGTTCGCCGCAGACGTCGCGGCAAAGCGGACGACGTCCACCGTCCGCGCCCCGTCCGTCTGCGTCTCGCGCGTCACGGTGCAGCGGCCGAACCCGCGCAGGTCCGGCGTCTCGCCCGCCTCCTGCCGGCTCGCGACACGCCACTCCGCCGCCGTAGCCGCCAGCGCCAGCCCCATCACACAAACACTGCCAACCGCCAGTTTCATTTTGCGTTTCCTTTTCTGCGTTCAGGCCTTCGATTCAGGACTGTTCCGCCCGCCGTTTATTTCACCATCAGCAGCGTTCCTTCCGTGACGCTGAGCGTCAGCAGACGGCGGTCGTCCGAGAGCTTCACGCTCGCGAACGGATTCGCGTCGGAGGCCGCCGCCTGAATGTTGGCCAGCAGTTCATCCGACAGGACGATCCGGTTTCCTTCCGCATTCGACCCCGAATACCGGATGAGCGGCACATTGCGGATCTGCCAGGAACCGGCTCCCGACAGATTGAAGGAGAAGACGGAATCGTCCGTAAACCGGAGCGCGGCCGCCGTCGATTCAAACGGGGCAACGGTGTAGCCGCCGGCCGGTACATGGAACGCGAACGAGCACGCATTCGTGAAGACGCCCCCGTTTCCTGAGCCGAGTATAAGCCGCGGCGAAGCACCGTAGAACGAGAGGCGCATCTCCCCTGTCGATCCCGTGTCATTTTGATTGTAGCCAATCCGGAATCCATCCGCATACGAATAGTCCGTGCCGATATTCAAGACGCCGTTCGAGATGACGACTTCCTGCCCCCATCCGCGCACAATCACACCGCCGCAGCGGAGCGTCGCCCCATCGCCGACCCACAGACGATTGCCCGAATTGCTGAAATTGCCCAATTGAACGCGGGCAGAACCTTCGTCCGACAACGCCAGATTCGCGCCCTCAATCCGCACATAGTTGTTGGAGGCATATTGCACGACGGCTCCGTCCTCCGCGGCCGCTTGGCCGATGTTCATCGTCTTCACGCCGGTAAGGACGCCGCCGCTGAGAATCTCCAACCCGTTTCCGGACGCGCCGTCGTATCCCACGTGCACCTGCGCACTGTTGCTCGGACTCAAGTCGACCACCGTTCCGGCATCGCGGATGACAAACCGGTTGTCGGTCGCCGCCGGCGTACAGCCGACGACAATCTGCCTGCCCACAACAGCTTGGCCGCCATCCGCAATCTCGAACACGTTCGAAACATTCACCGCGTCCACTAAACTCCCGTTCTTAAGGTCATCCGAATGACGCGTTGCGACCACAAGGCTGCCGGACGTCGTAACAAGCGCGCCCTTGTCGACCAGCACGCGGTTCCAGCGCGAAGTGATAGCCGTTGCCGCGCGGCCCGAAAAGAAGCTCTTGTTCTGGCCGCCCGCCGAAATTGCGCCGGCATAGACGCGGGCGCCGTCCGTAATGTGGACAAGATTGAATTCGCCGCCCTGCCCTGCGATGAGCGGGTAATCCCCGTTGACCTGCTGCCCCGCATTGGTCAGCACCGTTGCGGGCCCGGCGACATACAGCAGGTTGGACGAACTGTCCCAATCCCCGCCGATGTAGACGCCTTTGTTGTTCAGGTCCGCAAATGCGCCGTCCACCAGCCGCAGTTCATTCCCGTGCGACGCCCAGGTCTGCAAAACCCCATCCGAGTTTTTCCGAGAATATCCGCCGCCCAGTGTGCACGCCAGGGAATAATCCGCCGGCGCACGGCAGACCAGCGTTGCATTCGAGACGGTGAGGGACGCCCCGCCGACTGCGCCGTACGTATCGTAGCCTCCGACGTTCAGGATGCTGATGTTGGTGACGCTCGCCCCGTCCGCAATCAGGCCGCGCGCGCCCCAGCCGGCGCCGCCGATGTTGAACCGGCCGCCGTTGATGTCCGCCGTCGTTCCCCCGCCTGTGAACGTAACCTCGCACGCCGCGCCGCGCGCGTCCAGCGAGCCCTTGTACGAGCCGCCGTCCCGCACCGTCAGGTCCTTCGCGCCCGTATCGGCAAATGAGAGATTGCCGATGAAGCCGCCCGTCCCCTCGATGAACAGGGAATAGCCGCTCTTCGAATGCCACACATTCACGTTCTGCACGACGCCCGCCGCATTCGTGAAGGCGATTGTTCCGTTTTGCACGATGTTCGTCACGCCCCGGTGCCGATGGTCGCTGTACGCCGAGAGAAAGGTCAGCGTGTGCCCGCCGAGGTCGTAGGTGACGCGGTAGGGGCCGTCCTCATAGAACCATGTTCCTGCGCTGGCGAGGTCACCATCGAGCCGCACGGTATAGTCATCGGAAGGCGTGCCCTTCGCAAAGAGCATGTTGTTCGCCGAGACGCCGGAAAACGGCGCATCGCCGCTCCAGTTCGCCGCGTCGTTCAGTGCGGCGCCGTCCGCCCCGATCCACTGCGCATTGTCCGCCGCGGCGGCAAACGCACACCCTGCGGCCAGTGCCGCAAAGAAGAATGATTTCAGATGATCCATGATGACCTGCCTGATTGTTTCCTGTTTCCGTAATGATCCGAATATAAAAATCAGTCCGCCGCGAAATCGACGGGCGCGTCCGTCATCTCAAAGACGAGCTCGCCGCCGCGCAGAAGCGCCTCGTGCGAAAGCGCACGGGCCATTACGCGCGAGCCGTTGAGCGTGACGCGCCGTACGTACTTCGCCGTTTCCGAAAGGCCCTCCGCGCGGATGCTCAGCGTCCTGCCGCCCGGCAGCGCGAGGCACATTTCCTCCGCCTGCGGCGCGCCGATCACATACCCGCCGTCGCACGGGTTGAACGGATAGAACCCCATCATCGAGAAGAGGTACCACGCGCTCATCTGCCCGCAGTCGTCGTTGCCGCAGAGTCCGTCCGGAGCCGGAAGATAGCAGTCGCGGCAGATGTCCCGCACGAGTTCCGCCGTGCGGGACGGCCGCCCCAGAACGGCGGGGAAGTAGGCGATGTGGTGGCTCGGCTCGTTGCCGTGCCAGTACTGCCCGATCCACCCGTCCGTAAAGCGTCCGTCCCGTTCGGCGGAGGTCGGCTTCGCGCCCAGGCGCGGCGTCGCGAAAAATTCATCGAGCTTCGCGAGCGCTTTCTCGCGCCCGCCCATCGCCTCGGCGAGCCCGAAGGGGTCCTGCAGGACGAACCACGTGTAAATCCAGGCGTTCGCTTCGGTGTAGTCCGGCCAGAATTCGCCCGGTACGCGCCCCGCGCGCGGGTCGAACGGCTCGCGCCAGCCGCCGCCCGACGTCTTCGGCGCCCGGGCGCGCGCAAAACCGGTCTTTTCGTCGAAGACGTTTTTCCAGTACCCTGCGTACTTCCGGGCTTCCGCCGCCGTCTTCGCGTTGCCGGTCTGCTCCGCAAAGTGCGCGATGCACCACCAGTCGTACGCGAACTCCAGCGTGCGCGATACGCTTGCGCCCGGCTGGAGATGCCGGTCGAACACGCCGGGGAAGTACGGAAAGTAGCCGTTTTCCCAGTAGGCGTTCCAGCAGTTGACGGGGTTTTCGCCGTCGTTGCCGATCATCGACTGCACCATCAGGGTCAACGCCGAACTCGCATCGAAATGGCGCCACCCCTTCGCCCAGGCGTCGACGAGGACCGGGATGGAGTGGATGCCGATCATGTCGTGCGTGTCGTCCGCCCACATCGCCCACATCGGGAGGTGGCCGTGGTGGCGGCCGAACGAGAGGAGGGAGTCGACAAATCCGCCGACGCGCTCCGGCGCAATCAGGGTGTAGAGCGGATGCGCCGCACGGAATGTGTCCCACAGCGAGAGCGTCGAGTAGTGCCCCCGCTGCGCCGTCGCAATGCAGTCGTCCGCCGTGCGGTAGCGGCCGTCCACGTCCGTCTGCACGTTCGGCTGGATGCAGAGGTGGTAGAGTGCCGTGTACCAGCTTGTCTTCTGCCCGTCCGTCCCCTTCACGAGCCGCGCACGGGACAGGAGGCTGTTCCATGCGGCGCGGTTCGCCGCACGCACGGACTCGAACGTCGCGCCGCGCGTCTCGGCCTCGCGGTTCTGCCGTGCGCCGTCCTCGGAGACGGTCGAGAGGGCGACCTGCACGGTTACGGGGCCGTCGCCGTCGAATTCGACGACAAACCGGTCACCCGCCCCGTCGAAGGCGTCGGACGCGAGGCGCCGGATGTCCGCCCACGGGCGGTCGAACACGATGTCATAGAACAGCCGGTAGAGCGTCCAGCCCCGCGCACGCTTGCCGCCCGCAATTCCGGTCCGGTCGGCCGCAAGCGTACAGGACGATTCGGGTACGCGCAGCCCGAGTTTCAGGTCCCACGGCCGCATCAGCATCGCCGCGGCATCCACGTAGAGCCGCTTCGGCGCGCCCGCCGGCCAGGTGAACCGCCACCAGGCGACGCGCGGCGATGTGGTCGCTTCGGCGCGGATGCCACCGTTCTCCAGCGTGACGGCGTAGCCGTCGGGTGCGCAGACCTGCGTCTCCTTCCGGAACGGCGAAGCCAGCGCCGTCTCATCGAACGCACCGGTGAACGGCATCAGCAGAATGTCGCCCATCGCCGGACACCCCGTGCCGTTCAAGTGCGTCTGCGAAAAGCCCCGGATTGTCGTGTCCGTATGCTTGTACCCCGAACAGGTGACGCTCTCGCCCGTGTCAGGACTGGCTTGCACGAGACCGAACGGATAGCACGAGCCGGGGAACGTGTTACCCTCGCCGACGGAACCGATGAGCGGATCAATCCAGCGGACGAGGTCTTCCGCCGTCTCCATTGTGTGCGCGCCCGCATCCGGACCGGGTTGAATCGTCTGTTTCATGGTCGTCACGCTGCTGATGGTGCTTTTTTTTTCTGTTTTTCGGGGCGCACAAAAGCACCCGTTTCAGGGGCCTCCGAAACCGCCGGACACACCCTTCGCAACCAACATAACCAAACCCCTGCACAAATAGCAAGTTTTTTTTTTACTACATTAGTGCTTACTTAGTGCCGTCCGAAAATTTCCCGTTTCAGAACAGAAAAAAGCCCCTTCGTGGACCTCCATTTACCGATTCCGTGCGGCTGAGCCAGCGCAACACTCCCAGTAGCCCCACTCCCAGTGGACTCAGTAGCCCCAGCAAAAGGCACAACCGTGCCCCCCCCAGTGGACTCAGTAGCCCCAGTAGTCCCAGTAGACCCAGTGGCCCCATCCTGCGGTGAGACGTCACGTTGCGCCGCAGGGCGTGCGGGCGCAGGCGAAGGCGGCACTACGGAGCCAGCGTAGAACCGCAGGAGCGGAGCCACCGACGCAGAGGCGGGATCCGAGGACCTGATGCGGTGCCCTTCCGTCCTGCTTTTCTTTGGCAGAGACGCTGTTTTCACGGCGGAAAATGCAGAACCCCGGGCTTCCCCTGTGATGCCAGGCTTATCCCTGTATTTTTCGGGATCATTGATCCAGATTTCTTGAAAGATGACTCCTGTAGCCTCTTTTCAAGACTAGATACTCGTGAATCGTCCGCCCGTACTTTTTCACCCGAAAGTTCAGTAAAATAACTTTGCCGTCGCTCCCATGGTTGCGCTGACTTCGTTCAGGCGGCTCTGCCGCCGAGAAAAAGTCCTTATTTGACACCTTGGTCGGAACGGTAGTGGAGACTTCAGAAGGGGCTTCGCCCCTCCGTGTGGCTCAATTATCTTAACTCATCGCGAGGCTGAGTTTCACAACCTTCCTCCGTGTGGCTCAAAAATCCGGGATAAGCCTGGATGCGGAAGGAGATGACATTCCGGGCGAAGACAGGTAAACTGCGCCTTATCGGATCGGTTGCCGTACGGCAAGCCATCTGGCGATGCCGCCTCTTCTGAACACGAAACAGAATCATGAAGATTGAAGCATTTTCCGCAAAACCGGTTTCCATGGTCACTTCCGGAACGACCGGACGGCAGCGGGTCGAACTCGCCATCCGCTCCAATTTCAACGGACACGTCAAACTCCGGGTCTTTCAGGATGACGTCCGGATCGGAGACGATTTTGACCTCGCCCTCCAGAAAGGGGAAAACAACCGGATTATCCTGGTTCCTCCGCCCGTCTCGAAGGTCATGGGTCGCATGGAACTGTACGGCGACGGAGGGGAAAAACTGGCTGCCTGGCAGAATCCTTGGGAACCGCCGCGCCAGTGGGTCATCTATATCATCAGTTCGTCTCATACCGACATCGGGCTCCATAACTCGCCGTATTTTCAGCGTTGGCAAAGCGAGCAGTACATCGATGAGGCGGCACGGTTGTCGGATGAGGCGGAGAAACGGAATCCGCCGCTGGATTATCACTATCTGATGGAGGGAACCTGGTTCTGGAACAATTACGGCATGGACCGCGGCAGGGACGCCGCATGCAGAATCCGCGACCGGTACATCCGGAGCGGAAAAATCGGCGTCTGCTGCGGCATTGCAGGCAATCATACGCAGACCTTCGGACTGGAAGAAATGTGCCGCAGCGCGTATACGCGCAGACAGCTGGAAGAGCAGTGGGGGATTGACTCCCATACCATGAGCATGATTGACAACAACGGAATCAGTTGGGCGTTGATCGCTCCGTATGCTGAAGCCGGGTACCGGAACATCATTTTCGCCCCCAATCAATGGAATCCGCTTCCGTCGACGGTCTGGCCATGCGACGTCCAGGTTCCCGGATCTGTCTGGAATCCGGATGCAAACGGAGGGGGCGCCCGCATCGATGTCCGGTATGACTCGGACGTGCCGATGGTCTTTTACTGGATGGCGCCGGACCGGGAGAAAAAGCTGCTGGTCTGGTGTTCAACCCAGTACGACTGGGGCGCGGTCCGGTTCGGGCTGCGGCCCGGTCAGGAAGCGGGATCCGCGACGATGCAAAAAATGGAAGCCTCCGTCGCGAAGACGCTTCCGCTGCTGGAATCGAAGGTTCCGTACGATCTCTGGCTCGCCGCCTGTTACGCGGATGACGAAAAACCGAGTTTACGGCTCGCTGAAACGTTCGCCGCCTGGCATGCAAAATGGAAAATTCCACAGTTCAAGCTGGTGGGGAATCCGGATGAACCGTTTGACCGGCTGCGGAGCCGCTTTGACGCACAGATTCCAACCTTGCACGGCGACATCACAGGCGGGTGGTACCAGCATCCCCTGGCCGCTCCGGATTACCTTGCCGACAAATTCAAGGCCGATCAGGCTTTGCCGACGGCGGAGAAACTTTCCGTGCTCGCCGCGCTGACAGACCCGGAATACCGGTACCCGGCGGAATCCTTCCGCCGGGCCTGGCACGCATTGCTGCTGAACGATGAACACTCCTACGGCACGAGCGGATATCAGGGTCGGCGCGTGTACGAAACCTGGCTGCAGCATCGCGACTGGATTGATTTTGCAGCCCGGACCGCCCGGGATGAAACCCGGAAAGCCATGGAGGCCCTCGTCTCGAACATTTCTCTCGAAACCGAATCCATCATCCTTTTCAACCCCGTCGCATTTCCCCGCAGAGAGCGCGTCGCCGTCCCGGGCCGCGGGGAATTCCTGACACCGGAAATTCCGCCGCTCGGCTATAAAGCCATTGCCGTTTCCGCCGCCGGAACGGAACAGATGAACCTTGCTCCGGTTCCAAAACCATGCGTTCTGGAGAACCGGTATTACCGGATTGCATTTGCCTCAGACGGCTCTTTTCTCTCTGTTTTCGACAAAGAGCTGGAACATGAACTGTTCGATCCGAAGGCCCCCTTTCGCGGAAATCAGTTCGTTTACACGGACAACAACCACAAAAGTTTCCATACACCGCTGGAGAATGCCCGCTTCGAAGCCGGAGAAAACGCACTCGTCCAAATGGTCCGCATCCGGACGGCGGAACCCGTTTCCGGCGCTGCCGTGGAAATGACCGTCTCCCTGCCGGCTTATGAAAAACGCATCAATCTGGAAGTTCGCCTGGATCATGTCCGCGATCTTGTGAACCGGAACCGGTATTACCGATACGGCTATTTTGCCTTCCCGTTTCTGGTGGAACAGGCATCGCGGAAGGTGCGGCTGAACGGATGCATGGCGTCTCCCGGTCCGGAAGGCCAGACCGGACAGGGAACGGAGACCTATCTGGCGGCTCGCGAATGGTGCTGTGTTGAAAACGGGGCTTTCGGGGTTGCGCTGTTCCTGCCGGACAGTCAACTGGTGGAATTTGACCATATTCATCCGGACAAAACCGACTGCTTCCTGCAGGAAACGGGGTCTGCGGTTTACGCCTATCTCTTCAATGACTGGCTTCAGATGCATACCCCGGGAGGCTCCCATGTGAATCTGGCGTTTCGCTTTTCCATCGTGTCCTACGATGGCGATTACCGAACCTCGGGCGTTCCCGAAATGGCGGAACGCCTGACCAATCCGCTTGTGGTTCAGCTTTCTCCGCCCCATGAAGGCGTGCTCCCCGGAGAAAAAAGCTTCGCCGCTTTGCCGGACGGGATGCGCCTGCTCGCGTTGAAACGCGCGGAAGACGGCGACGGCGTCATTCTGCGCATGCAGGAAACCCGGGGCGCTTTGCGGCGGGTGAACGGTCCGGCGTTTGCCGGCGTCTCCCCTGTCCGGGTCTCCGTTGATGAAGGGCCGTTCCCGGACACGGCGGACTGTCTGCCGTTCAGCACCGCCACCTTCCGGTACCGCGGCATCTCCATCCGGGAAGCGCCCGTTGCAGAACCGGAGCCGGGTCCTGCGCCCGCACCCGTCGGAAGCTGGTATACCGGATTGATTACCGAACCCCGGGCCTGTTGCGGAGAGAAAGACGGACAGCTCTATTTGATTTGGGGACAGAACCGGGAAGAAAATCTTTCCCACTATGAATTGTACCGTTCCCGGGAGAGCGGTTTTCTTCCGGAACGGGACTCTTTTCTTGCGCGGGTTGAGCCGGGGCCTTACCGCGTTGGATTGTATGAAGATACAGGCCTGTCGACGCATACCCGGTACTTTTATCGGGTGCGGGCGGTCAACAAGGAAGGCATTCCGGGGTCATTCAGCCGGGAGTTTTCCGGTATAACCCGGGAACCGCTGCCCGAGTAAGCCGCCGCCGCAGCAGCAGCGCCGCAGTAGAGAAAGAGACAGCGCAGCGAGCCGTAGACACGACGAACACGACGAACACGACGAACACGACAAACAGGACGGCTCGTTGCTGCACCCCGCCATTTCTGCCTGCGCAGAGCCGCCGCAGCAGCGCAGCGTCGCCACCATTATGACCCTGAAGGGGTCGAACGGTCTTCCAAAGGATGAGCGAAAGGAGTCCTGGTGCACGGATATGTGGAAAAGCCCTCCGGGCAGGAGTAAATCACCACACGGACTTTCCATGTACCCCGGAAAAGTCCAACCCTCGCGCGACTTCGCTCTGTGCTTCTGCGTCTCTGCGGGAAACAAAAACCCCTTTCGCGCGACTTCGCTCTGTGCCTCTGCGTCTCTGCGGGAAACAAAATCCCCCCGGATGCCGCATCGGACCGCAAAAACAAAAAGACTGAGCGGCAAGCCGCTCAGTCAAAGGGATGGTGCTCGAGGCGGGACTCGAACCCGCAATCGGAAACCCGACCAGCACCTCAAGCTGGCGTGTCTGCCAATTCCACCACCCGAGCACGGGGTTGGATAACGGGTAGAAGGATAGCAAACGGCCATTCCCGAGGCAAGCGGAAAATTCCGTTTTCCGATTTCTTCGAATATTTTTCGCTCTCAGAGCGGTAAATCACAGAATCTTAATCCCTGTTTTTCACCGCCGGATTCCGCTGCCGGTCCCGGAGACGCCCCTGCAGCGAAAGCGCCGGAACCCCTGCCGCTTCCATGCCTTTTATCTATTTTGAGATATGCGAAGAAAGTATTTGTTATTTCAGAGCCGTTCTTTATGCTGTTGAATGAAGCGCGGGAACAGGGCCGGCAAAGACCGCCCGTCCGAACGTTTCCTTTCCTCACCCTTTTTCCATTCTGAACCATGCAAAACAAAACTGCCGCCGTCATGACTGCCGCTGCTATCCTCGGAGCCGCCGCTCCAGCCGCTGACCTCATCACCGAATGGGACAAGACTTTTCCCAAGAGCGACAAGGTTCACCACGAAAAAGTCACCTTCCCCACCCGCTTCGGTACAACGCTGGTCGCCGACCTCTACCGTCCCGTCGATGCGGAAGGCAAACTGCCCGCCATCGCCGTTTCGGGTCCGTTCGGCGCCGTCAAGGAGCAGTGCTCCGGGCTGTACGCGCAGACGCTCGCCGAGCGCGGCTTTCTGACCATCGCCTTCGACCCCTCCTACACCGGCGAGTCTTCCGGTACGCCCCGGTATGTGGCGTCCCCCGACATCAATACCGAGGATTTCTGCGCCGCCGTTGACTTTCTCTCGCTGCACGAACAGGTCGACCCCGACCGCATCGGCATTCTCGGCATCTGCGGCTGGGGCGGCTTTGCGGTCAATGCCGCCGCTGCCGATCCGCGCATCAAGGCCGCCGTCGCCTCCACCATGTACGATATGACCCGCGCCGCCGCGCAGGGATACTTTGACGCCACGGACGCCGATGCGCGCTACGCCATGCGCAAACAGCTCAGCGCCCAGCGCATCACCGATGCCCGCACCGGAACCCCGGCCCGCGCCGGCGGCGTTGTCGATCCGCTTCCGGAAGATGCTCCGGTCTTCGTCAAGGACTATTACGCCTACTACAAGACGCCCCGCGGCTACCACCCGCGCTCCCTCAACTCCAATGACGGCTGGAATGTGACCTCCGTCATCTCCCTCATGAACGGCCACATCAACTACTGGGCATCCGAAATCCGCAATGCGGTTCTCATCGTCCATGGCGAAAAGGCGCACTCCCGGTATTTCGGGGAGGACACCTTCAAGAAGCTCAAGGGCGACAACAAGCGGCTCCTGATTGTGCCCGGCGCCTCGCACACCGACCTCTACGATCAGGTGAACATCATCCCGTTTGATGAAATCACGGCCTTCTACCGCCAGTATCTGGTGAAATAAGCCCCTCCGGCGGTTTTCCCCATGAAAAACGTCCTTGTCATCTCCTCCTCTCCGCGCAAAGGCGGCAATTCCGACCTCCTCTGCGAACGCTTCGCCGAGGGCGCCCGGGATGCCGGGCATGCGGTCACCCTGATCCGCCTCGCCGAAAAGCCGGTTGCCCCGTGCCTCGGGTGCTACGCCTGCAGCGGCGGCAAACCCTGCGTCCGCAAAGATGGCGCGCCCGCCATTGTGGACGCCATGCTCCGCGCGGATGTCATCGTGCTGGGCACCCCCGTGTACTTCTACACGATGAGCGCGCAGCTCAAGGCACTCATCGACCGCACGGTGATGGTCTTCCCCCGCATCGTCAACAAGCGCTTCTGGTACCTCATGACGATGGCCGATGAAGACGAAACGAAGTTCGCCGGAACGCTCGCCGCGCTGCGCGGCTTCGTCGAATGCTGCGAGGGCTCCGTCGAAAAAGGGTATCTGGGGGCTCCGGGCGTCTACGAAAAAGGCGCCGTGCGCGATACGCCCTTCTACGGGCGCGCTTACGAACTCGGCAAAGCCCTCGCGTAAAACCCACCCGCAGGCACGCAGAAAGCACCTCGCCCCTGCCCGGAACCGGCCGTTCGCCGATGCGGACGGCCGGTTCCTTTTTTCCTGCACACGGATGCGTCAGGCGTCGCGCGCCGCCGCGTAGCAGGCTTCCAGGAGCGCCCGCCCCGTCGCCGTCCGGAAAAGCGTCCGCTTCATCGTCCGGATATTCTCCGGGGAGGCATTCATTTCATCGGCATTCACGAGGTAATCCGCCCCCAGCAGAATCTGGTAGTCCGGACCGTCCACTCCGGCGGGCGTGTGGTGGTGCCCGACCAAATAGACAATCCGCTCGCGCATCGCTTCGGAGAGACCGCTGTCGCTCAGGAACGTGCGGGTCAGGCCGATTCCCTCTTCTTCCTGTTTCTTCCCGTTCGAGTTTCCATATTTGACGCGGCAGAGCGGACAGGCGATATCGTGCACGATGGCGGCGATTTCAACGGTGGTGCGGACATCATCCGGCACGCCCTCGCCGATGGCGATGGTGCGCGCATAGGCGTAGACCTTGAGGAAGTGGTTGATGTCGTGCAGATTTCCTTCGGAAAAGGCGATCATTTTTCGCATCAGTTCCGCCGTCAATTTATCCATGGTGAATCTCCGGTCGATTCTGGTTCTGTGCCGATTCCCCTCATTCTACACAAATTGCGTCCGCTTGCCTCTCCGCCTCACACCCGGGGTCTCTGCACCCGGCTCTTCCTGCCGTCCACCTGGCCGATTCTGCAGCCGCCCGGCAGCGGATTCCGCGCTCCGGTTCGGGTGAAATGCGACAAAACCGGCACCCCGCCTTCACCGAAAATGCGCATTGACAGCCCGTTTTCGCGCGCGCGCCCGCAACTATAAATGCGTTCGGGTTCCGTCCGTTGCGCCGCACGCCGCACGCCGCACGCCCCGATGCGAATTCCTTTATTTTCCGCTCCCAGAGCGGATTTTAAAGAAATTATACGCCGCTAAATTTTCGCGTTGACGTTTCAAATTTTCTTTTGTTACAATCCCAGCCCAACCGCGTACTTTCGCACCCTTTTCGTGCCCTGACAGGAACCCGAGGAGGACCTGACCATGTCGACTTCGAAAAAAACATCCGGCAAGGCGAAATCTGCCGTTGCCCGCACTGCTTCCAAGGCGTCCAAAAAAGACGCCAAGCCGGTTATTACCTTGAAGATTTCTCTAGCCGGATTGCAATATAAGAAAGCCGACGACATCCGAGCCCGTAAATCCCTTTCTGCCTCTGGATCATCGATGCCCACCAAGACGACTTCTTCCACGACTGAAAAAGCCGTGAAAAAACCGACCTCTTCCGCCAAACCCGAAACCAAGAACGCAAAACCTGCAGATCCCAAGAAGCCGGAGCCCAAACCTGCGAAGAAGGCGGAACCCAAATCCGCCCCCAAAGCGGTGAAAAAGCCGGAACCCAAGGCCGCGAAAAAACCCGAGGCAAAGGCTGCTCCCAAGAAGGTCGAGCCCAAGGCTGCGAAGAAGCCCGAGGCAAAACCCGAGCCCAAGAAAGCAGAGCCCAAGGCCGCGAAGAAGCCCGAGGCAAAACCCGAGCCCAAGAAAGCAGAGCCCAAGGCCGCGAAGAAGCCCGAGGCAAAGCCCGAACCCAAGAAGGCTGAGCCCAAGGCCGCGAAGAAGCCCGAAGAAAAGCCCGAGCCCAAGAAGGCAGAACCCAAGGCCGCGAAGAAGCCCGAAGCAAAGCCCGAGCCCAAAAAGGTCGAGCCCAAGGCTGAACCCAAGAAGGTCGAGACCAAGAAGGCTGAGCTTCCGCCGCCTCAGGATTCCTGGGATGAACCGGATGTGCTGCCGGATGAAGACCCCCTGACTCCCGAAGAGATTGCCACGTACCGCCGCAAGCTCGAAGGCATGATTGGGCATCACATCGAAAAGGCGCAGTCCCTGCAGAATCAGTCGCTCACCCGCAACGACAAGGAAAATCCGGATGAGACCGGTACGGATGACAATACCCGTATCACGGAACTGACCAAGGCCGGCATGAGCGAGGAAACCATCCGCAACATCGAAGAAGCCATCCGCGCCATCGATGCCGGCACATATGGCATCTGCAAGTCCTGTCAGCGGCAGATTCCGCGCGGACGCCTCGATGCCAAACCGGAAGCCCTGTATTGCGTCTCCTGCCGCACGGAAATCGAAGAAGCCCGCAAGATGCGGGAAGTGGCAAACCGTTCCTCCGGTTACGGTCGCTGATTTCCCTTCCCTCTCCTTTCGCCCGCCCGGAGGCCCCAGCCCCCGGGCGAGTTTCTTTTTACCCCGGCGGCAAACTGTCGGCGCCTGCTGGTGATGCGGGCGGGCGGGCGGCAAACTGCCGCCTGTGGTGCGGGCGGCGTTAACCGCCCGCTACAAAGTCCCGCGAGCGAAGCCAGCGCAGATCTCCCAGTGGCCCCAGTAGCCCCAGTGGCCCCAGTAGCCCCAGTGGCCCCAGTAGCCCCAGTGGCCCCAGCAAAAGGCACAACCGTGCCCCCCCCAGTGGCCCCACTCCTAAAGACCCCATCCTGCGATGAGGCGTCACGTTACGCCGCAGGGAGTGCGGGAACAGCGGAAACAGCGCAGCGTCTCCACCGCTACGATGCTGGAGGAGTCGAAGGATGCAACCTCACGCGAAATCGGCGTGCTGACTGGTCAGAAAAAGCCTTTCCAGCTATACTCTCGCACTACGGAGGGAGCCGCTTCGCATTCCCGGACAGGCTCCCACTGCGTGCCAGCCGGAACTGGGGCGTCTGCCCTCGGTGCAGCCGCGTCCCGGCGCGTCCGCTCTCCGGATTATCAGGCTACCGGCACGACCGTGCCACGCCCTTTCATGGCACACCCTTTTTAAAGGGACACCCGTTTTAAGGGACAACCGTCCCCTCCCATGGCACAACCCTTTTAAGGGACAACCGTCCCCCTTTTCGACGATTTCCACACCAAGTTCTCACCTTGAAAACGCTCCTTCTCGCCACATTCATCTTCCTGCTCGACCAAGGCTCGAAATGGGCGGCACTCGCGGTTTTCAAAGAACCGGGCGCGGCCTCCATCACCATCATCCCGGGCTTTTTCGATTTGAGCCTCGTCTGGAACAAAGGCGCCGCCTGGGGGATGCTGGCCGGCAAAACGCTCTGGCTGGCCGGCGTTTCTGCGATCATGCTCGTCCTGCTGATTCTGAACCGCAAAGAGTTCATGGCCAACCGGCTGGGCCGCTTCGCCACCGGCATTCTGGGCGGCGGCATTGCGGGCAATCTGCTCGACCGCCTCGTGCGCGGCTATGTGGTCGATTTCCTGGATTTTCACTGGCCGGGTTTTTCCGGTGAAACGGTGTACTTCCCCGTCTTCAACCTTGCGGACACCGCCATTTTCTGCGGCGTTGTGCTGCTTGTGATTTCTTCCCTGCCATGCTTTCGAACCGAACCCTGATTTTTCTCTGCGCGCTGCTTGCGCTGCTGCTGGTGGCATTGCACATCAGCAACCGGCGGCTCGAAAGCATCTGCCCGGACGACCCGGGCCGGGGGCTGCTGAGCAGCGATCCGGATCTGGTGGTGCGCATGCGCTTTGAAACGCCGGGCTTCACGACGGAAATCTTCCGGGAAGGCTCGCTGTGGCGCTTTGCACCGCCCGCCATGGGACGCGCCGACGCCACGCGGGTCGATTTGGTTCTCGACACACTCTCCAGCGTCCATATCCGCGACCGCATCACGGCGCGGCAGCGCGCCAACCGCCACCTCGAACCTGCGCATTTCGGCCTGAGCGAACCCCGCGCGACGGTCACCATTTCCGCCGCCCCGGGTTCGCGCCGCGAAACGGTGCTGCGCTTCGGCGATGACACGCCTGCGGCAGACGGCGTCTTTGCCCAGCGCGACGGCACGGGCGACATCCTCGTCGTCGAGCGCGCGGCCCTCGATTTGCTGCCGGCGGACATGGACAGCCTGCGCGAACACACGCTCTTCCGCGAACCCGGCGCCGAGATTTCCGCCATCGAAATCCGCCGTCCCGGACTCCCCGCCATCCGCCTCGCCGTCGGGGAGTCGGGTGCCTGGTCGGTTACGGCACCCTTCAGCTCGCCCGCCTCCGCGCCCACCGTCGCGGCGCTCCTCGAATACCTGGAAGGCGCCACGGTGCAGCGCTTTCTCTGGGCGCCCGACGGCACAGGTGAAAATTCCCGCGCCGCCAATGGCGCGGAACAGGCGCGCATCACCCACGGACTCTCCGCGGATGAAGCCGTGCTCTTCCTCTCCGTCTGGCACCACAACCAGTCGCAACCCCGCGAATTTGTCTTCGGAAAAGACGACCCCACCTCGCCCGGCTCCGTACTTGCGGCCTCCATTACCGACGGGTTCGTCTGCTCGGTCGACCGCACACTGCTGGACGCGCTCTTCCTGCCGCTGGACAGCCTCCGCGAGCGGCGCATCTTCCCGTTCGTCCGCGAGGAGCTCATCGGCGCCTCCTTCCTGACGCCGCGCGGCCCCTTTGCGCTCCAGCGCGATGATCCCGGCATGGAATGGACGATCCTGCGCCCGGCGGCGCAGCCCGCAGACCCCGCCGCAACGGCGGCCTTTCTCGACGCCCTCCTCTCGCTCGAGGACGACAATGCCGAACCCATGCCCCCCGGCTCCGCCATGCCGCTGGATGCGGTGCGCATCGACCTCACCCCCGGCCCCTTCACGGGAATTGCCGCACGCCACCGCACCGCCGAGCGCACCTTCTGGGTCGCCCCGGTCGGCACCAATTCCGAAGCCATTGCCGTGTGCAACCCGGCCCGCAATCTGCGGCACATCCTCTTCGGCGGCAAAGCCTCCGCCCTCGATTTTTCCGACGAATCCTTCTCGTCGCTGCGCTCCGCCCGCATTCTCGCCCTGCCGCCCGCAGCCGTGGAAACGCTCACGCACACGGAGCCCGGCACCGGGCGCATGACGCAATCCGTGGAACGACGCTCCGACGGCGCCTGGTTCACGCGCGACCCCGCACCCGCCTACCCCGCCTCCGAAACGGCCGATGCCATCGCCGGTCTCGTGACCAACTTCATCGCCTCCGGCGTGGCCACGCTCTTCACCGCTGATTCGGCGGCGTACGGACTCCTCCAGCCCCGCCTCGAAATCACCATCGGCACGCGCCTGCCCGAGCGCCCCGTCATCATCCTGCAGGTGGGCAACACCCTCCCGGACGGCTCCGCCTTCCTGCGCGTCAAGGGCAGTGCGACCGTGTTCACCATTCCGGCGGAAGCCGCGCGCCTGCTCGCCGCACCCCTGACGACGCGCACCGCGCCCGCCCCCTGATTCCCGCTCCCCGCCGCGACTCCTTTTCCATCCTGCTTCTGTCTGTCATTTCTCCCGATTTGTTCCGCTCCCATGAAAAGACGCAAACTGACCATCGGTCTCGGCATTGCCGTTGCCGTTCTCGTTCTCCTGCTCGTATTCCTGCAATTCTTCCTCGGGCACGCCATCAAGCTCGCCGTCAACAACGCCGGGCCGGCCATTCTCAAAACGGATGTCAGCATTGAAAACGTCCATGCCCGCATTCTCTCCGGCAAACTGAAAATCGACGGCATTCTCATCGGCGCACCCGAAGGCTTCGACGCCAACGTCTTCGAAATGAACAACCTGACGGTCGACATCGATGTCCCGTCTCTGTTCTCCGACACCATCCACATCCGCGAAGTCACCATCCTCGACCCCATCGTCACCTACGAGCTCAAAGGGCTGAACAGCAACCTCAGCGCCCTGCTCGCGCCGTTTGAAAAGAAGGACGGTGGAGAAGAAAAAGAGGTCAAGGAAGAGAAGCCCGCCGAAAAGGAACCGGCGGAAAAGAAGCCCGCCAAGAAGCTGATGATCGACAAATTCCTCTTCCAGGGCGGCAAAGTCCGCATGGCCGTCGCCTCCGGCAAGGGCGCCGTGCTGCCGCTGCCCAACATCGAGCTCGCCGACATCGGCAAAAAATCCGGTGGTGCCACGGGCGTGGAAGTGGCGTACGAAGTCCTCAAGTCCATCACATCCGGCACGCTCTCCGCGGTTGCGGGCGTCGTGGGCGATGTAGGCGGTCTGGCCGTCGACGACGTCAAAGCCGTCACCGGTGCGGCGGCCGAAGGCGTCTCCAAGGGAGTGAAGGCGATTACCGGGCTCTTCGGCGGCGGCAGCAGCGAAGAAGAACCCGCCGCCGCGGAAGAGGCGAAGGCGGATGCCAAGGCTACCGCCGGTGAAGCCGGGGCCGCCGCGGAAGAGGCAGCCGGCAGCATCTCCGAAGGCGTGAAGGCCATTACCGGACTCTTCGGCGGCGGCAAAAAGGACGCAGAATAATCCGCCCGAAAAACAGGACGTTTCTTTCCTCCCTTTTCCATTCTTCCCATGTCTGACACTGTCTCCCGCCTCATCGAACGCGGGGTCGTCATCCTCGACCCCGCCTCCGTCTACATCGCACCGGAGGTCGACCCGGAGCGCATCCACCCCGGCGTCGTGCTCTACCCGGGATGCCGCATCCTGGGCGCCCGCACCTCCATCGGCCCCGAATCCGTCCTCGGCGAAGAAAGCCCCGTCACCGTGCGCGACTGCTGCATCGGCGCGCGCGTCCACATTGCCGGCGGCTTCCTTGACCGCTGCACCCTCCTGGATGGTGCGCACACTGGCGACGGGCTGCATGCCCGCCCCGGCTGCATCCTCGAGGAACAGGCCGGCGTCGCGCATACCGTGGGCATCAAGCAGACCATCCTGTTCCCCTTTGTGGAACTCGGCTCGCTCATCAACTTCTGCGACATACTGATGGCCGGCGGCACCAGCGCCAAAAACCACTCCGAAGTCGGCTCCTCCTACATCCACTTCAACTTCACGCCGCACCACGACAAAGCCACGGCATCCCTCGTCGGCGATGTGCCCAAGGGCGTCCTGCTCAACCAGAACCCCATCTTCCTGGGCGGTCAGGGCGGTCTGGTGGGTCCCCGCCGGATTGCCTTCGGCACGACCGTCGCCGCCGGCTCCATGATCCGGCACGACATCACGAAGCCCAATCTCCTCGTGCGCGAACTGCGCGGAAACCCGCTCGCCGTGGAATACGACAGCTCCCTGCACGGGCGCGTCGACCAGATTGCCGAGAACTGCTTCGCCTACCTCGACAATCTGCTGGCGCTCCGCACCTGGTACCTGTGCGTCCGCGCGCCGGTGCTCAGCCGCACCCCGTGGGGGAAGGCGTGTCTCGAAGGCTTGCTCGCCTGCCTGGAGATTGACTGGGAAGAGCGCATCTCCCGCCTCGACCAGCTGGCGCAAAAACTGCGCGACGACACGCCGAAAGCCTCCCTGCGCCTCTCGGCGTCCATCTGCGCAACCCAGCGAGAATTCTGCGCGCAGTGGCCCGAACACCGGGCCGCCTTCCTGCGGCGCTACCAGGCGAACGCCACCGTTCCGGAAGCGGCCAAGTGTGCCGTGGACGCCATCCTGAGCGGCGCGGGAGACGACGGCACGGGCTACCTCCAGGCGGTTCAGAGCCTGAACGATGCACAGCGCGCCGCCGTCACGTTCTGGCTGAGTCAGGTCTGACCCCAAACCGGACACTCCCCATCCGGGCGACGCGGCAGGACCCCACCTGCCGCGCCGTTCGTCTTGCAATCATGTTCCCGTTTTGCAAGAATGCTAATCGCGTCTGTTTCCTTTGTCCCCTGCCATGTCTACGACTCCTCCCGTCTGGTCCAAGGCCTGCGCCATCATTGAACAGGCTCTGGACGCCCAATCCTTCAACCGCTGGATTGCCCCTATTTCCGCCTCCTTCAAAGGGGACGGAACGCTTTCGCTTGTTGTCGACAATGATTTCATCAAGCATTGGATTGAGGACAATTATTCGCACCTGATCCGGACGGCGCTGCAGCAGGCGGACCCGAATGCGCCCGCCTTCGCGCTGGAGGAGAATCCGGAGACGCGGAGCCACGCCCCTGCCACGCCCCTGCCACGGGCGGCGGCTCCACGCCCCAAGGCGGTTCCGCACGGCGAACTGCGCGGCGCCGCGCTCGACCCCAATTTCACGTTCGAGAACTTCGTCACCGGCCCTTCGAACAACTTCGCGTGCGCGGCGGCGCAGCAGGCGGCGGAAAACCCGGGGCGCGCCTACAACCCGCTCCTCATCTACGGCGACACCGGGCTGGGCAAGACGCACCTGATGCAGGCCGTCGCCCATGCCGTGCAGGTCAAAAATCCGCGCGCCATCATCTACTACATCACCTGCGAGGCGATGCTCAACGACTTCATCGAATGCATCCGCAACAAAACGCAGAACGAGTTCCGCCGCCGCTACCGCACGTCCGACCTGCTGCTGGTCGATGACATCCAGTTCCTTTCCCGTTCCGCCGAGCTGCAGGAGGAATTCTTCAACACCTTCAATGCGCTCCAGAACGAGCACAAGCAGATTATCCTGACGAGCGACCAGCCGCCCAACAAAATCGCCGGGCTCGAAGACCGCCTCGTCTCGCGCTTCCAGCAGGGGCTCACCACCGATATTCAGATGCCGGATTACGCCACGCGCATGGCCATCCTCCGGAACAAGCAGAGCCGCCTCGGGGAGCCCATTCCCGACACGTTCCTCGACTACATTGCGCAGAACATCACCTCCAACGTCCGGCGCCTCGAGGGCGCGCTCACAAAGCTGGTCTGCTACCGCGAACTGCTCCGCAAGCCGCTGACCATGGAGGTGGTCGTCGACCAGCTCAGCGGCTTCATCGCCGAGGATCAGAAAACCGCCCTCACGTGTCAGGATATCCAGAAAGCCGTCTGCGAAGAATATGAACTGCGGCTGACGGATATGACCAGCAAGGACCGCACGCAGGCCGTCGCCGACCCCCGCAAACTGGCCATGTACCTGTGCCGCAAGCTGACGCGCTGCTCGTTCCCGGAAATCGGCAAATGCTTCGACAAAAACCATGCCACCGTCGTTTATGCCTGCAAGACGAGTGCCGACCGCATCAATACCGATTCTGTCACCCGCCGCCGCGTCGAGAAAATTCTCTCCCGGCTGGGCCGTTCCTTCGATGATCTGATTCCCGACACCCTTTCGTAACCCGGAAACGGTGTTGCGAACCCGCCCCTGTCCATGCTCCGCCGTCTTTTTCCTCTCCTCGCCGCCCGGAAACGCGCCAAAACAACAGCCCAGGAGGCTGCCTCCCTGCTCGCGCAGGCGCGCGACCTGCTCGAAGCCGCCGATCAGGACGCCCTGCGCGCCCATATCCGGGACCTGCGCGCCCTGCGCCGCTGCCACGCCCCTGCCACCGCGCCGAAAGCCGAACGCATCGCCGCCATCGACGAGGCCATCGCCGCCACGCGCGAGACGCTCGGCACCCTGTTCGCCAAGCTGCCCCCGCGCCCCCATCCCGTCCTCTTCGAAATCGTCGAAACGCTCGTCGTCGCTTTCGGCGTGGCGTTCGCCTTCCGCGCATATTTCTTCCAGCCGTTCAAGATTCCCACCGGCTCCATGCAGCCGACGCTCTACGGCGTCCATTCCAGGCAGTCGGCGGAACCCACTTTTTTCGATTTGCATGAGCCGTTCGCGTCCCTGCAGTGGGCGATCAACGGGCGCCGCTATGTTGACGCCACGGCACCGGCCAACGGCACCGTCACCCTCCGGAGCGACTCCGTTTCGGCACCGGGCTTTCTGCTGCTGAATCTGGCGGGGCAGACGTTCAAGATTCCCACCGACGTCATGGAGCGGCGGGAGATCGATCTTTCGGGCATTGCCGCGCATTACATGGCGGACAATCCCGAAACGGCGATTGCCGAGGGGCGTCCCATCGGCTACATCCGCAAAGGCGAGCGCATCTGGTCCGGCTACGTCTATGCCGGCGATCAGGTCTTCGTGAACCGCTTCCTGTGGAATTTCCGCCCGCCCCGGCGCGATGAGGTGGTCGTGTTCGCCACCTCCTCGGTCCGGCTGGATGTGGGCGCCAGCCCCTTCCAGGGCGAAAAGGTGCTGCATCAGCGCATTCCGTTTTACGGGCTTCCGCTGACGCTTTCCGCGCTGCCCATTCCCGGGCTTCCGCCTTCACAGCATTACATCAAGCGCCTCATCGGGCTGCCGGGCGAAACGGTTTCGATTGCGCCGCCGGGCGTGCGCATCGACGGGGAAAAGCCCGAGGCTTGCCCGGGCATTGCGCGCGTGGCGGGGAAAGACGTCTCGGAGACGGGTCCCCGCTATGCGGGCTACCATTGCACCGGCGATGAGGGGCTGCCGCGCGGGCAGGACGGCAACCCCATCGGCCTTCTGCGGACAGAAGCGGATTCGCTGAAACTGGAAGATGCGTATCTCCCGATGGGCGACAACACGCGCAATTCCTACGACGGGCGCTACTGGGGCCCTGTGCCGCGGACCCAGATGCTGGGACCCGCCGCCTGCGTCTACTGGCCCTTTTCGGTCCGCTGGGGCGGCGTCTGGTAAGCCGCGCCGCGCAAGCGTGCGATGCGCAAAAAAGCACCCCCGGGCGCGGAAATGCGGCCGGGGGCGTCTTTTTTTTTTTGTGTGTGTGCCCGGAGGGCGGGATGCGCCGATGCGCCTCAGAGGGAGACGCCGCGCAGCTTTGCAATCAGGATGCCGTAATTGACGATGGGCACGCCCGCCTTCGTGGCGTCGGAAATGCGCGTCCGCATTTCCCGGCGGCTGAGCATGCAGGCGCCGCAGTGGATGATGAGCTGGAACTCCTGGAGCCGCTCCAGCGGCCAGCCGCGCCCGCTGCAGAATTCCAGCTGGAAATCCTTGCCCGTGTAGGCACGGAGCCACTTCGGAATTTTCACGGTGCCGATGTCGTCGCACTGGCGGCGATGGGTGCACCCCTCGGCAATCAGGATGCGGTCGCCTTCGCGCAGCTTGTCGACCGCATCCGCACCGGCCTTGAGCACATCGTAATCGCCCTTGTAGCGGGCGAAAAGGATGGAGAAACTTGTGAGCGGCACATCCTGCGGAACGATGGCGCGCACCTCCGCAAACGCCTGCGAATCGGTCACCACCATGCGCGGGGGCTTGCGCAGCCCGGCCAGCACGCCCGCAAGCGCGGGCACCTGCGTCACGGAGCAGGTCGCCCCCGCATCGAGGATGTCGCGGATAGTCTGCTGCTGCGGCAGGATAAGGCGCCCTTTCGGCGCGGCGGAGTCGACCGGAACGACGAGCACCACGTGATCGCCGGGCTGCAGCCGGTCGCCGATGATGCGCTGGCTCTCCGGCTCGTTGAGCGAGGTTTGCGCGATGGCGTCGCGCAACGCCGCAACCCCTTCCCCGGTAACCGCACTCACGGCATGAACCGGGGCGCCGCTTGCGGCGGCAATCGCCGCGAGGCGGGCCTCATCCGCAGGAAGGCGGTCCACCTGGTTGACGGCGACATGGAAGGCGATGCCGGCGTCGCGCAGAAGACGCATCGCCTGGCGCTCGCAGGAACCGATGCCCGTCTGCGCATCCGTCACCAGCACGGCGATATCCGAGCCGCGCACTTCTTCCCGTGTGCGGCGCACGCGCAACTCGCCCACGGTTTCCTGCCCGTCATCCAGACCGGCCGTATCCACCAGGACGCACGGTCCCAGCGGAAGAATCTCCATGGATTTGCGCACGGGGTCGGTCGTCGTCCCGGGTACATCGGAGACGATGGACACGGACTGGCCCGCCACTGCGTTGATCAGGGAAGATTTGCCGGTATTGCGCCGACCGAGAAACGAAATACGTACACGCTCGCCCGAAGGCGTGCTATTCATGGAGTCCATCGTTCGTTGTCCATTGGAGGCGGCGGTCTGTGCCCCGCCGCATCCGGGAAGAGAAGCTTGTGAACCCGCAAAAGGTTTGTTGAAGAGCGGCGAGGAGCTCAGCCGAGCCGCGCGTCGATGCGCGCAAGAATCCACTCGACCGTGAAGCCGAATTCCTTGGCGAGGACGCCCGCCGGGGCCGAAGCGCCGTACGAATCGAGCGCAATGCTTTCGTCGCCGTCGCCGACGTAGCGGCTCCAGCCGAAGGAGCACCCCGCTTCCACGGAAATGCGGTTCGTGCACGCAGGAGGCAGCACCGATTCGCGGTATTCGCGGCTCTGCTGCTCGAAGAGTTCCCACGAGGGGAACGAGACGACGCGGATGTTGTACTGCGGGCGGGCCCGCGCGGCATCGAGCGCGAGCGCGGTTTCGCTCCCGCTTGCCATCAGGATGAGGTCCGGCGTCCCCGTGCCGTTCTGTACGAGCGTGTAGGCGCCGCGCGCCGTGCCGGCGGCGGGCGCCGTCGAAACGCGGTCGATGACGGGGAGGTTCTGGCGCGAAAGCAGAAGCGCCGTGGGCCCCTCCGTGCGGCGGAGGGCGGCGAGCCACGCTTCCGCCGTCTCGGCGGCATCCGCCGGGCGGATGACCGTCACGTTCGGCGTTGCGCGCATGCAGGCGAGCTGCTCGACCGGCTGGTGCGTGGCACCATCCTCGCCGACCGCATACGAATCGTGCGAAAAGACGTAAATCGCCTGTTGCCGGGCAATGGCGGCAATGCGCATCGCCGGCACCATGTAATCGGAAAAGACGCAGAAGGTCGCCGTGTACGGCAGGAAGAAACCGTCGGCAACCATCCCGTTCTGGATGGCGGCCATCGCGAACTCGCGCACGCCGTAATGGATGTTGCGGCCCGTGAAATCGGTCGGCGTGATGGCCGGATACGCATCGAGCCACGTCTTGTTGGAGGGGCCGAGGTCGGCCGAGCCGCCCACGAGCCAGGGCAACTCCGCGGCGAGCACCTGCAGCACCTTGCCGGATGCGGCGCGCGTGGCGATCGGCTTGTCCGCCGGGAACTTCGGGAGTTTTTCGGCGAGGTCTTCGGGAAGCGTTTTTTCCGTGAGGGCTTTGTAGAGGGCCGCGCGCGCGGAATCGGCGGCGAAGAACTGCTTCGCCTCGCGCTGCCAGCGGCGCGCCACGCGGTTCATCGAGGCGGCGCGCTTGCGGAAGAGGTCCGTAATCTCCGGCGGGTCCCGGAAGAGCTCATCGGGCGGAAGCCCGAGCGCCTGCTTCGTGAGGCGCACTTCCTCCTCGCCCAGCGGCTCGCCATGACTCTTGGCGGTGCCCGCGCGGTTCGGCGAGCCGTAGCCGATGGTCGTGCGGCAAATCACGAGGACCGGCCCGCATGCGGAGTCGCGCTTGGCCCGGCGGAGCTTGCGATCGATCGCCGCAATGTCGTGCCCGTCGACCGTCAGCACCTCCCATCCATAGGCGCGGAAGCGCTTTTCGGTGTCATCCGTGAAGGTGGTGTCCGTCGACCCCTCAATGGAAATGTCGTTGGAATCGTAGAGAACAATGAGGTGGCGCAGCCCGAGGTGTCCGGCGAAGGAAGCCGCCTCGTGGGAAATGCCTTCCTCCAGATCGCCGTCTCCGCAGAAAACCCACACCTTGTGGTCGAAGAGCGCGGTTTCTTCGGTGTGGAAGCGCGCCGCCATCATCGACTGCGAAAGCGCCATGCCCACGCCATTGGCGAAGCCCTGCCCGAGCGGACCCGTCGTGACTTCGATGCCCAGCTTGTGATTCAGCTCCGGGTGACCCGGCGTGTTGCTGCCCAGCTGACGGAACTGCTTGAGATCATCGAGGCTGATGCCATAGCCCGCCTCGTGCAAAAGGGAATACAGGAGCGCGGAACCATGTCCGCCGGAGAGGACGAAACGGTCGCGGTTGACCCACTCCGGAAGGGCCGGTGCCACTTGCAGATGATTCAGCCACAAGGTAGCCGCCACATCCGCCATACCCAGCGGAAGACCGGGGTGACCCGAACGGGCCGTTTGAATCATGTCGATGGACAACCCGCGCAACACATTTGCGGCTTGCCGGATTTCGTCAGTAGAAAATGCTCTCATGAAAATGGATTGACGCGAATGCTTATCGGTCAATAAAGGTGGATTTCGTGAGAAGAAACGATACCAAAAATGCCCCTGTCTAACAATAAGAAACCGGGTACGACTGATCTCCGCCTTTTGAACCTTGATTGCCGAAGTAAACGCACCTGATTCGATGCGTTTACTTTTGCAATCCTGGACGGGTCGGGGTTCGGGTGCTGCAATCGAGGCGGGGAAGGC
>CASFKR010000003.1 GCA_949295265.1 uncultured Verrucomicrobiota bacterium
CGCCCGCGCCGTCACCCAGCCCGACGGCAAGGGGTCTCTCCCCGTCATTCCGTACGATGAGTCGGAAAATGCCCTCAACTTCCAGGACGCCTCCGTCGATCTGGTCATCATGGAATACGGGCTGCGCACCGGCCGCACCATCCTCAAGGCGCCCAATGTGCCGCAGGTCAACATCACGTTGCGCACGACGCCCGACAACCCGCTCACCGACGAGCAGTATCTGCTGGCCATTCGCCAGGTGCTGAACCTCAACGGAATCGCCCTCATGGAAGAGGGGGACAAGTTCCTCAAGGTCATCGCCGCGCCCGATCTTCCGCGGCAGGGCATACCCACGTTTTTCCCCGATGAACAGGGCGAAGTCGCTAACATCGTCGACAAGGGGCAGTACATCTCTCAGGTCATCGAGCTCAAGTACGTCGACATCTCCGAAGTGCAGACCATCGTCAACGGTCTGCTCCGCCAGGGCGCCCAAATCACCTCCGTGGAGCGCACCAACTCCATCATGGTGACGGATACCGCCCGCAATGTGGAGCGCGTCGTCGAGCTCATCCGGTACATTGACCGCCCCGTGCCCATCCGCGAAGAGCCGAACATCCGCCAGATCAAATACGCAAAGGCGGCGGACATCAAGGCGCGCCTCGATGAAATCGTCACCGAAGCCAAAGGCGATTCCGATGAAGACAAGGGCGTCGAAGAAGTGGCGCAGGAGCGCATGTGGGGGCCCCCGGGCGCCCAGCGCCGTCAGCTCCCGCCGGGCGTGACGTTCCGCGACCGCAACCGCAACCGCGGCGAAGCCAATCAGCAGAACAACGGCCCCACCACCGAATCGCTCAGTTCCGTCATCGACGACGCGCAGAAAGGCATCATCCGCGGCAAGGTCTCCATCATTGCCGATGAGCGCACCAATCTGCTCATTCTCCTGACCCGCCCCGAAAACATGATTTTCTTCGATAAAATCATCGAAGAACTCGACCGCCCCACCGCACCCGAATATCTCGTCGAGGTGATGCGCCTCGAGCATGCCGTGGCGGAAGACATGGCCACGCTGCTCAACGACCTCATCGGCAAGCAGAAAGTCTCCGAAAACGATGTCCGCAACACGCCGACCGACGCCGCGCGCGGCGAGGGCGGCGGAGAGGGCCCCGCGCGCCGCAATGCGCCGAATGTCGTCTCCAACGATACGCGCACGCGCATCGGGCAGCTCGATTCCGAAAACATCTCCATCCTCGCCGACGAACGCACCAACGCCATCATCATCATGGCACCGGCGGCCGACATGCTCTCGCTGCGCAGCATCGTCGAGCAGATGGACATCCAGCTTTCGCAGGTCGTCATCGAGACGGTCATCGTCTCCATCTCCTTCCGCAACTCGAACGAAACGGGCATGGACTGGGTGCAGCGCGCGATGCTCGACAGCACGGGCGGCTCCGGGCCCTCCATCGCCTTTGCGACGGCGGGCGGCGGCGGCTCGCTCGTACCCAATACGGCGGCCTCGCTCACCACGGTCGACGCCATCAATGCCGCCTCGGGCGGCTCCGGCGGCGTCACCGCCTGGTTCACGCTCTTCGACCTGAACATGGACGTGATTCTGCGTGCCATCAAGGAAGACTCCCGCTCCCGCCTGATGTCCTCGCCGCGCATTACGACGATGGACAACAAGGAGGCGACGCTGGAGGCGACCGACCGTATTTACTGGAAGGGCGACACCACGTACTACGCGAACTCCGATTACACCTCCGAAAACATCAAGAACGAGGATATCGGTATCAAGCTCACGGTTACGCCGCGCATCAACAAGAAGGGGTACATCACCCTGACCATCGAGCAGGAAATCCAGACCAACGAAGGGTATCAGCAGATCAACGGCTCTTCGTACCCGCAGCTCAACACCCGCAAGATGGGTGCCGACGTGGCGGTTCAGTCCGGAGAAACGGTCGTGCTCGGCGGTCTCGCGCAGAATTCCATCACGAAGGCGTCCACCAAGATTCCGCTGCTGGGCGACATTCCGCTGCTCGGCTGGCTCTTCCGTTCGGAGACCGACGAAACGGTCCGCACGGAAATCATCGTCTTCCTGACGCCGCGCGTCATCGATACGCCTGCGCAGATGGAGGATGATGCGCGCAACATCCGCTCGTCGATTGACACGGCGGGCATCTGGGATCCGCGCTACTCCGGCTCGCGCCTGGCGGACCGCCTCTCGCCCAAAGAGGCCGAGGCCGTCCTCGAGGAAGCCCGCAAGACGGTTGCGCCGCCCCGGTATCCGCTGACCGGCTATCTCACGGGTCTGAATGATGAGCGCACGCTCAGCGGTGAAGGACCGGATTCTCCGCTCACGCAGGCAATGGAAAATGCCAGGCGCGACGGCTCCGTTCCCTACATCCACTACAGCGACCTCGAAGCCTCGCACCGCGAAGAGGAAGAGGCGGATGCGGCAGAACCCGAAGAGGCGCCCGAGGCGGAGAATGTCCTGGACCGTCTCCGCGACGCGGGGCTCCGCTACGACGAAGAGCGCTCCGTCCGCCTCCCCGACGGCTCCGAGTCGGCGCTGCCCGCCTCCGCCCCTGCGGCGACCCCGGAGCCCCTCGCTCCGCTCGCCGCTCCGGCACCCGCGGCAACCCCCGCCGCGCCCCCCGCTTCGGCTCCCGCCGAACTGGAAATTGATCCGGAGGTTGCAGCCCGCGTGGACGCCATTCTGAACTGAAGCCCCGATTTTGTGTATTATACCGCCCCCGCGCAGTCAATCTGCCGGGGGCGTTTTTGATACCGGGGATTTTTCACCCGAATGTTCCGGTCAACGTGTCAAAGCCGACGCCATGATTGGAGGTTGCCACGCCCGAACTTGTGCGCGGAAACCATCGGCATTTCAGGCGGTGGATTACCGCCCCCCGCCGCTTCGTTCGCAGACAAAAAGCGCGCTCCGGAACCGGCGGCGGACCACCGTCTGCAATCGCCCGTCGTGCGCTTTCCCCCTGCCTCTGGATTCGCTGACGCTCATCCGGAGGCAAACTCAATTTCCGCCCCTGAAGGGGACAAACGATACTGCAAAGGATGAGCAAAGCGAAGCCTGAAGCAACTCTGCGAAAGCCCTTCGGGAATCACCGGCGGCGGACCACCGCCGGTGTGAATTCAGGGGGAGATTCCAACGCCATCCACCCAGCATTCATAGCCGGAAATACGCAACCCGTTACTGAAAACAACACCGGGACCGCACGGAGGATACCCATGGTGCGGACTCACCGTTTTGCCGATGACAAAGCCGTTTTGCCAGATTTCATCCGACATCCGGAACCCGCGAAACAGGATATCGCCCTGATCCGCAATCCCGTCCGGAAGCGTGAGCGTATAGCGGCGGCATTTTCCATTTGCGAAATACGCTTTCAGAGAAAACCGCATCCCGGGACCGGGCGGCAGCATCTCCACCTGTTCCAGCGCCGGCACATCCGCAAGCAAATCCTCCGGTTCGACCCCTTCCGCTTCCAGCAAGGACATTTTCATATCTTTCGGTCCAAACAGGCAGATTTCGTGAATCCGGCTTTGTAACGGTGCTTCGGAATCTGCCGGGCGAATGATATCCGTCTTCCAGCCGATTCCGCCCAGCCCTTTCAGATACGATCCGGCATTGTACATGCCATTGCCTAAATCCTGATATCCCATCTTAGCCAGACCGTATTTCTTGCGAAGTTGCCGAATCTGTTCGTAGATATCCGCATCCCGGGAAATCTTTGCCGCCTCCGTCAGAAAGGCAAACGATGTCACATCATCCCGGAAAAGCCTCTCCAGCACATCTCCGTCCAACCGGTTGAACGCATACTGAAACCGAACGTCATCATCGGCATACTCCGGACAGGGAAAGACTCCGAGACAACGTTTTCCTTTGATGGAGATCGCACGGGCCAAAATGAACCCGATTGTTTTTGGAGCCACCACATCCTTTACAAGATATCGGTATCGGTGTTCCTCCTTGTACGGAATACACTCCGCCTGAATATGCAGATAGAGAATATCAGCCTTTTTCCAAGGCTCCGGAACCAGACTGACTGCGTCCTCACGCTTTTCCGCCTGAAGGGCCACTTCCGGACCGTTCTTCCAGCAGTACTCTGCATCAAAAACGGTTGGCGCCTTCTTCCCGAACGCATACAGATAAATCATATACGGCCGTCCATGATAGAGGCAGAACATCAGAACGGATTTCGGAAGCAGGGCCGTACTTTGAACGTCATACCCATCGGACAGAAGCCACCTCCTGGCGGCAGAATAGGCCGCCCGCCAGATGTAAATGAGCGGGTTGGGATCTGGCGAACGGGTATTCCGGACGTCTTCCAGAACAATGTCCTCCTCACCCGGATCCAGCACGGCCGGCACACGAACCGTCAACGGCGTATCATACGGGGAGTCATTTGCGTCCCCGAGAAAATCCGTCCGAAACTTCGAAATATCCCGGCTGAGGGTAAAGCGCTGGATTTTTCCGTCCGCATTCAACCGGATGACGATGACGGCAACGATTCCGCCTTCCCGCCGGTCACTGAGAATCAGTCCCCACGGACAGACTTCTCCGCCTCGTCCATCATCTGCCATCTGCAGAGGAACGCCCTCGAGCAGTTCCGAAGCCAGGTCAACAACCGATGCCGAATAGACATCCGATTTCCAGGCATTCGCAAGATTTTCGGAAATAATCCGGATTCTTTTCAGAACGGGGTCCCGTCCCGAAACGTGCCGTCTGGAATGGTGGGAAATATAGACGCAATCTTCTGCCAGCAAGGGTGCCAGATTCCCTGTAGCGCCATGTACAATGGCTCTTCCGACAATTTCTGCAATTTCTCGTTTGTCCATTTTGATTTCCTTTGCTTTTTATTAAATTATACATTTTTCAGAAACGATTGTCCACTGGAAAATGACGGCAGCCACATTTTTACGGCGTTCAGAACGACCTTCTGAAACAGATGCACCCCCATGAAGCGGCACCTCCGTTTATGAGATTTCCGTCCTCTATCCGGAAGCGACACGGCGAAGACGCCCTCCGGCAACACAGGCGGTGGTTCACCCATCACAGGCGGTGGTCCACCCATCACAGATGGTGGTTCACCGCCGGTGCCGGAGGGCTTACAGATCGGGGCGCGAAGCAAAGGAGGAAGCGATGCCGGTGTGCGTCGGCGGAGATACCGGATGATTCCGGCGGTTCGTCTTGCGCCTACGGGTCGTCGGAAAACCGGCGGGACCGCGGACGGTAAACGGGGAGGCGGTCGCTTTCGGCATCCCGGATATCTTCGTAGGTTGTCGGACGCAACAGCGAGGTAAAGACGAGACCCTTTTCGGGACGTGCCTCTCCAAAAGCGCATGCCAGTTTGAAAGAAGGACTGCGGAATGAGGTCCTGGCAACCTCAGAAGAGCCGTAATCCGACACGTGTGCAACACATCTTCCTGCCGGATAGAACGTCACTTCCTTGCCGACCTCCAAATGGATGTCCAGCAGCGGTCCGACCACATAAAAGCGGAGCGTTCTTGAGGCCGTTTCGACCGAATGAAACCGCGGCTGCCGACTCAAAATGACGGCAGGACGGACTGTTTCGTAAGACGACCAAGAATATTTCCACCTCCATTCATAGTTCCTGCGTCCGTAAAACCTGTAGCGCACAAACTTGTGGGTTTTGAGCTGCTCCACGGGCACTGTAATGGGACTGACCTGCCCTTCCCCTTCCGGGCGAATCGTCACGGTTCCGGAATTCGGAATTTCCACCTGCTTGTTGATGACTTCCTGTCCGTAGACATAGCAGCCGCACAACTCTTTGATTTGGTCTTCAGGAATTCCGGCCGGATCGACCAGCTCAACGGGGGACATTTCTTCGATGCCCGTGATGCGCAGCCAGACACCGCCCTCCCGGCGCTCCTTCCGCGATGCCTGCAAGGCACGAGCTTCCGCCGCCTTTGTTTCCGCGATTTTCGCCTGTTCCGGGTCATATCCGTATTGCGCCCGGATTTCTTCCGGCAAATTGTCAAACCGCAGGAACGAAACGCCCTTGGCGTGCGTAATCCGGAGTCCGGATGGCTCCACCGCCCGGATTTTCACGTTTTTATACAACTCACCGTCCAGCGTCTCAAGGTCCAGCCCCAACGCTGCAGATGCGGTTGCGCACAGGAGCAACACCGCCAGGCGATACAAACAGTTCATGGTCAGGCTTTATCCCGCTACGGGATGAACAACAAATTTCGTCAATCAGGAATCCCGGAAACAATAGGCCGATTCGGAATTTTCCGCTTTACTCCGCGCCATAAAACACTTCAAAGACGGGCTTATTCCCGGACGTTTCTGCGGCATCCGCCAACGCGGCAGCCAACCGATACGCCGGTGTAAACACCTTGACGGTACCCTGCCCGCTGTGCGAGATCCCGTACCCGGCGAAATACAGGGTAAGGTCCATTCCCTCCTTGAGCCGCGTATCCAGGAGCGGCCCCACAATGTAATACTGCTCCACTTTCGGAGGCAGTTTTTCGATGCGGAATTCCGGCTGGCGGGACAAAATGACGGCTTTTCTCTCGGAACCCGACTTGTAAATGTAAGTCGGTTCACGAAAGATTTTATGCGATTTTCTATACCCGACCTCTCTCGGCACCCATTCGTAATGCCACGGTTTATGGTTGTAGAGAAAATAGGAATGCGTTTCCAATTCTTCGATGGGAACCGTAAGCGGATCCTCCTGTCCCTCTCCCAGAGGCTTGATGGTAACCGTCCCGGAATTGGGAATTTCAATCTGTTTGATGCCTTCATCCCGAAAGGTAATGGTGCAGGCAAATAACCGATCGGGAGGCAGCCCTTCGAGACCGCTTTCCCCGATCCGGATTCGAATGGGGTCCAAATCCTCAATCAGAGTTACTTTGGTCTGAACCCGGGCAGGCCGTCTTTGCGGCGCTTTTACCGGCTGAGCCTCCGTCGTCTTCGCTTTGTTGGCGTCATAGCCGAACTTGCGCTGATAATACCCGGAGAGGTTCGAAAACGGAATAAAGGCGATACCCTTGGAATGTGTAATCCGGACGCCCGTCGGCTCCACCGCCCGGACATTCACATTTTTGTATTCCTCGCCGTCCAGCGTCTCAATATCCAAACCATGCGCCATGGTCGCCGCCAGGCTCAGCATCGCCACGGCAAACCGCGTAAACCATTTCATCATCGTACTGTCGTTTTGTCATGCAAAATCCTTCCGGCGCACTTTCAGCAAATCCGGGAACTTGCGTGCAGGCGCGGAAAACAGGATGCATTATAATAACATTAAAACAAACTTGCAACAGTTTTATTTCACTTTGGAAAGACCGGTCATTTTTCATGCGGAGAGCAGCGAATCGGGTCGATTCCGTTGTCCAGGGAGCGACAAAAAAAACATCCGCGCACGGGAAGCCGGGCGCGGATGTTGGGAAAGAGAGAACGGGATCAGGCGTTGAGGGTGAACTTCGCCTCCGTCTTTCCGGATGCCGAGAGGATGAAGTCGCCGGGCTCGAGAACCTTCGAGCCATCCCCGCGGACGTAACTGAGCATGTCGCGGGTGACGGAGAGCGTCACCTCCCTGGTTTCACCGGGCTGCAGATCAATCTTCCGGAAGGCGATGACGCGCTTCAGCGGCTGCGTGAGGGAGGCTTCCAGATCGCTCAGATACCAGAACACCGTTTCCGAGCCGGCCATCTTGCCCGTGTTGGAAACCGTCACCTTGGCAGTGAAAGCGGCGGCGCCTTCGCTGGCGGCGGGCGTCACCGAAAGGTCGCCGTAGGTGAATTCCGTGTATGAGAGCCCGTACCCGAAGGGGAACCAGGGGCCGTTTTCCTCCGGAATGTCCTGATACTCATTGAGACCGAACCGCGCGGGATGGTGCTGATTGACGTAGACGGGAATCTGCCCCACGGTGCGCGGGAAGGTCATGGCGAGGCGTCCGGAAGGATTCACCTTGCCCGTAAGGATTTCCATGGCCGCCTGAGAGGCGCCGTAGCCGCACTGCCAGATGTAGAGGATGGCATCGAGCGACCGGGCGGCATCCTGAAACGCGAGGGGACGTCCGCCGGAAACCAGCGCAATGACGGGCTTGTCGCCTGCGGCCTTGCGGACGGCGGCGATGAGCTCCTCCTGGCACGGCGGAAGCGCGATATCGCGGCGGGATTTGTATTCGCCGGACTGGTGTCCGCCTTCGCCGAGGGTGAGCAGAATCACATCGGCGGAAGCGGCGGCGGCGGCAGCAGCCTGCAGGAGCGCCTCATCGCGGGCGGCGAGCGTCTCCAGATTCGACTTCACAGACGGAGCGGGACAGCCCTGTTCGTACACAAGCTCCGCATCCGGGAAGAATTCCTGCGCCTTGGTGAACAGGGAGGGCGCGTGCTTTTCATCATCCTTGACGAGAGCGCCCCACCAGCCGATGTGGACGAGGTTGTTCTTCCAGTGCGGACCGATCAGCGCAACGCGCTTGAGGCCGGACGGAGCCAGCGGGAGGGTCTGCTTCTCATTCTTGAGCAGCACCATTGCTTCGCGGGCGGCGGCAAGCGCCGTCTCGAGGTACTCGGGCTTCCAGCAGGATTCCTCCGTCGGCACTTCCGGCGCATAGGGATGTTCGAAAAGACCCATCTCGAACTTCACGCGGAGGACGCGCTCCACCGCCAGATCAACCGTCGCGATGGAGAGCTTCCCGGCTTTCACGAGTTCGGGAATGTTGGTGAAAACGAAATCGGCCATGTCCATGTCGTTGCCGGCTTCGAGGCTATGGACGGTCTGGACGGCAGGATCGGACGAGTAGCGCTGGGCTTTGAGCTGGGAGACGCCGCCCCAGTCGGACACGATGAACCCGGTAAAGCCCCACTGATTGCGGAGAATCTCCGTTTCCGTGTAATGGTTGGCGACGGCAGGCGTTCCGCAGATATCGTTGAACGAGCTCATGAGCGTCCGCGCACCGGCCGCGACGCCGGCCTCAAAAGGCGGCAGATAGTATTCCCAGAGGGCGCGCGGCGAAATGTCGGTGTAATGGTAATCGCGTCCGCCTTCGCTCGCGGAATAGCCGACGAAGTGCTTGAGGCAGGCGGCGATGTAGCCGGGCTGCTTCCACTCTTCGGGCGTCTTGCCCTGATAGCCGACGACGGCAGCCGTCGTGAACGCCTGTGCCGTCACGGGATCTTCGCCGTAGCCTTCCACAACGCGGCCCCAGCGCGGATCGTGCGCGACTTCGACCATGGGCGAGAAGGTCCAGTCCACGCCGCCGTCGGTCCAGGCTTCAAGTGCGGAGACGCGGGAGAGTTTTTCGGTCAGTTCGGGGCGGAACGAGCAAGCCTGCGCGAGCGAAACCGGGAAGCAGGTGCGCCAGCCGTGAATCACGTCATACCCCCAGATGATGGGGATGCCGAGACGGGTATTTTCCACAGCGATGCGCTGAAAGGCATTGCGCGCCTTACTGCCGCCACTGTACGAAAGAATCGAGCCGATGGTCGGCCGGAAGGAATTTTCGCCGCCGAGGTTGTTCGGGTTGACGTCTTTGCCAATCAGACCCTGCAGGAGCTGGTCGGCTTTTTCCTCCAGCGTCATCCGCGAGAGCAAATCCCTGACCCGTGCCTCGACGGGTTGCTTCGGGTCCTTGTAAATCGGCGTTTCTTGTGTCATAGCTGGCTCAGAAATGTAGGTTGAAATGCGGCTGAGATTCTAGCGGATTGCGGGCTCCTGCGCAACAAACGCGCTGCTTTCGCACGGTTGCGGTGCGAAAGCGGCGCAGTCCGGGAGCCTCTGCGGAAGATGCGGGCAGAAGCGTTGCGGCTAGCGGAGGGAGACGCGGCGGCCCGTGCGGCCCGATTCCTTGACGGCATCGCAACAAAGCTGTGCGATGTAGCCGTCCTCCAGGGAGGCGCAGGAATCATTGCGGACACCGTCGAGCACGAGGTCGACAAACGACTGCTGCTGTTCGCGCCCCGTATCGGGCACGGCAACGCGGTCGAAGCGGCAGTTTTTCTCTTCATCGCCGGGGAAGCAGACGAGGAGCGAATCCTGCTGTTCCAGGCCGTATTCGAGCGCGCCTTTGTCCCCGTAGACGCAGACGCGCTGGTAATTGCCGCGCCCGAAGGCGAAACGCGAAATTTCGAACGAGCAGGCGATGCCGCCGGTCATCGTCGTCATGTAGTGCGAATAATCATCGACATCGACGCTCTCCATGGCATCCGGCATCGCCGGGTCGACGGACCGCCGCTCCGTGACGAACGTGCCATTGCTGGCAATCACGTCGATGTACTCCTCACCGGTCAGAAAGCGCACCAGGTCGATCATGTGGATGCCCAGATCGCCGAGGGCGCCGGAGCCGGAAGCCTTTTCCTTGAAACGCCACACGCACGGACATTTCTTTTCCGGATTGCCCCAGCTCTGGAGATATTGCACATAGACGTGCCGGATGGTTCCCAGCGCGCCGGAGCGGATGAGTTCGCGGGCACGGATGGCAGCCTGCCGGTAGCGGTAGGAGAAGCAGACGGCGGCGGGCAGCTGCCGGGCGGCAACGGCGTCCTTGAGGCGCAGCACCGTGGGGGCATCGACGGATACGGGCTTTTCGCAGCTGATGGCTTTGCCTGCCTCCACGGCCGCCAGCGCCACCGGCACGTGCACGTCGTTGGGCGTGCAGATATCCACCGCGTCGATATCCGGGCAAGCGAGCAGTTCGCGGTAATCCCGGTAGCAGCGGGGAGCGTCCACGCCGTACTGCTTCGCAAATGCCTCCAGGCGGGCGCCGTCGATATCGCAGAGGGCGACCAGTTGAGCACCTTTTGCAGCGAGGTAGCCGCGGGCGTGTCCGTGCGCGATGCCGCCCGTTCCGATGATGCCGACGCGCAGGCACTTGCCGTCCGTGCGTTGTTTTGCAGGGCTGGAA
Organism: uncultured Verrucomicrobiota bacterium; assembly: GCA_949295265.1. Lineage (GTDB taxonomy): Bacteria > Verrucomicrobiota > Kiritimatiellia > RFP12 > UBA3636 > JAEDLN01. The sequence continues at coordinate 10,866 of CASFKR010000003.1, forward strand.
TCCATTTCAGAATCTCCTGATGTTCAATTCAGCTTGAGGCCGGCGGTTGCGCCGCCCGGTCTCCGAGAACGGTTGCATACACCGTGCGCAGCCCCTCCCGGAAGATGGAAAAGTTGTACCGCTCATCAATCAGGCGGCGGCACCGCGCCCCAAGCGCGGCCCGGGCGTCCGCATCCTGCGCCAGCGCGGCTACCGCCCGTGCGAACGGCCTCGGCTCGGGCGCCGCAAGCCGCGCCGTCGTTTCATCCAGAATCTGCCGGTTGGCCGGATGATCCGTTGCGACGATGGCACGCGAAACCTTCAGATAATCGAGCAGTTTCAGCGGGGTGTTGAGGCCCTGGATGCGCGGCGAAAGCAGGATGTCGGACGCCGCCAGATAGCACGGCAGACGGTCCGGCGGCTTTTTCCCGATGAAGGAAACGCGGTCCCCGATGCCCGCCGCGTCGAACCGGGCGCGCCCTGCGGCGATTTCCGCCTCGCTGCCTCCGATGATGATGAAGCGCAGTCCGGGTGCCGCACGCACCGCAAGCGGAATCGCCGAAAACAGCAGCTCAATCCCCTGATATGTTGCAAACGAACCGACGTAGGTCGCCAGAATTTCGTCCGGCCCCTGCGCCATTTCGGCGCGGGCGGCAGCCGTCCCTTCCGCATCCGGCTCGGCCAGCGAGGAGGGAATGTCGCTGATGGCAAAGGCGGGACGCCCCGTGCCAAGGGCTTCGGCCTGGCGCACAAGGCCTGGCCCCGTCCCGATTACGGCATCGGCATGGCGCATCACGAAGCGTTCCACACCCGTGTAGAGACGGATCAGGAGCCCCTTTTTGTAGCTCCCGGCATCGGAATGCTTTTCGAAAACGACCTTTGCGCCGCAAAGGCGTCCGAGAAACCACGCGAGAATGCCGCAGTCCTCCACGCCATGAATGACGGCGTACCGGTGCCGCAGAATGAGCCACAGTCCTTCGAGGAGGAAAAGGCCGTCGAAAGCCAGCTTCAGCGGGGAGGGGCCGATGGAGATTTTTTTGGCGCGGAACAGGTTGGGGGCCCGCAGGATGCGGACGCCCTCAACGGGGCGGTCCTCGCCGATGGGCAGCGTCAGAAAATCGACGCAATACCCGTTGTCTCGGAGTGCCATGAGATCGAAGCCCAGCCGGATGGGTGAGCCGCGCCACTGAAAATAGGGTTGCGAAGCCAGAAAGAGGGTTCGCGGACCCTTTGGAGAAAAAACGGTCTGCCGTTGGCTCATGCCAGCAACTCCCCGGCGCGTTCGCGCGCCCAACGGTCCGCCTCCAGAAGCGCATCGAGCCCCGGCACGCCGATGCAGGGCGGCGTTTCCCCGACCACCTGCGCAACGGTTTCCCAGATGCCGGGGAAGCGGAGTTTTTCAGCGAGGAAAGCGCTCACGGCCACTTCATTGGCGGCATTCATCACACAGGTGGCAAACCCGCCTTTGAAGGCGGCCTCGCGGACAATGCGCAGGCACGGAAAGCGCTCGGGGTCCGGCTCTTCAAAGTGGAGCGTGCGCGCCTCGGCGAGCCGCAGCCGCGGCAGCGTGGCGTTGGCCGGGCGCTCCGGCCACGCCATGGCCACCTGAATGGGCAGGCGCATATCCGGATATCCCAGCTGCGCCAGTTGGGCACCATCGGTAAACTCCGCCAGCGAGTGCACGATGCTTTCCGGATGAACGAGAACGCCGATGCGGTCCACCGGGACATTGAACAGCCAGCGCGCCTCGAGAATCTCGAGTCCCTTGTTCATCATGGTCGCCGAATCAATCGTGACCTTGGGGCCCATGCGCCACTTCGGGTGTTTGAGCGCCTGTTGGGGCGTCACTTTCGCGAAATCAATCTCCGGATGGAAGAAAAAGGGTCCGCCGGAAGCGGTGAGCCAAAGCTGCTGAACCAGGTCCTCGGCGGCTTCGGGGGCTGCCAGCGCCGCTTCCGGCCGGTTCCGGACGCACCACGGCAAGGCGCGTGCGCCGCACAGCGCCTGGAAGATGGCGCTGTGCTCGGAATCGATGGGCAGGAGGTTTATGCCGCGCGCGGCGGCGCGGGCGCAGACGAGCTCGCCGGCGGCAACGAGCACCTCTTTGGTGGCCAGCGCGACATCATGCCCGGCTTCAATGGCGGCAAGTACCGGCTGCAGCGCCGCCATTCCGACCATGGCGCAGACCACCAGATCGGCTTCCGGCAGTGCGGCCAGTGCCTCGATGCCCGCGGCACCGCTGCGGACGCGGGCGCCATTGCCCAGCGCCGCCGCGGCCCGCCGGGCGGCCTGTTCATCCGCCAGCGCAATGTCCGCAACGCCATATTCAGCGGCTTGCGCCGCCACCCGCTCGGCATGGTGACTCGCCGCAAGCCCGACGACGCGAAACCGCCCCGGGAGCGTATCCACAATCCGTAGCACGTTCTCGCCGATGGAGCCCGTACTGCCCAACAAAACAATTCGTTTTTCCGTTTTCACGCTCTTTATCGTACCCGATGGCACCCCCTTCCGCAACCGCAGCGCGCACCAGGCTTATCCCGGAGGGGCAAAGCCCCGGTTGGAGCCTCCACTGCATTCCGTCCAAGAAGCCAAAGATGACGGAAGAATCGGAGCAAAGGCGCGCGAGCGGAGCCGAAAACACGATGTACAGGACGGACAGGACGAACAGGGCGGATACGACGGTTCGCTTTTGCGGCGCGACGGAGGCGGTGCCTCCACGACCCTCGAAGGGGCCGACCTGTCATGCAAAGGATGATCGAAGCGAGCCCTGATGCAGGCGAATAAGAGAAGCCCCCCGGCTCTCACAGACGGAGATTTATCGCCGACCCCGGAGCGCGGATCAAAGAAGCTTCATCAGAAGCTGGAAGGGCGTCATCCCCTTATTGACCGCCTGACGGAATTCCGAGGGATTGCGGGCGCGCAGCGCAGCCTGCGCCTGCATCGTCACGAGCCGGATCGCCTGCCGGAGCGCGAGATTCGTCGCCGGGGTAAACTGCAGCCCCTGCACATGCGCGAGCACAACCGGATAATCCCGCACAAACCAGGTGTGCAGGGCTTGCGGCATCCAGCGCCCGTCCACGGAAACCATCGCATAGGCGGGCTTGGTCTCCCCGGCCCGCGAAATCGCCACGCGGCCATCCGGCAGCAGCTGCCCCGCAAGCTTCGCGGCGCGCACCTTCGGCAACTCCACGCTCGACATGGAGAGCGTCGGCGCTTCCAGCGTCATCTCCAGCTGACCGTGCGCAATCACGGAGCGGGGCGCACGGCGCGTCATGCCCGCGATTTTTCCACCCCAGCAAATCAGCGCCAGACGCGACTCCTCAGCCGTCAGCCCGAACGACGTGCGCCCGGGCGCGTACATCTCCACAACCGTTGCCGAATGCTTGACGCTTGCGGCGGCGGACAGACTCAACGCCTGCAGAAGCTCATTCCAGATATCGCCGTCCATCTTGCCGGCGAAGGAGGATGCCAGCTGGACAATCGCCTGCTGGCGGGCGGGCGGCAGCAGCCCGCGGAGTCCGGGCGCATCGCCCGACAGAATGACCCGCTGGTAGCGCTCCGCCGCCTGAACCGCATCCTCCACCGGACCCGCCGCTGCCACAACAACCAGCCCGAACACGATGGCGAGCGTTCCTGCATTCTTATGAATCCACGTTTTCATCGTCTTCGGTCTCCGTCTGTTTCTCCGGGTTTCAGGAATCGGTTCGCGCCCCGTAAAACGCACCCCTATTGTACGACCCCGGCTGTCCCTGCGCAAGTGCGCCCGCGATGGCAATCCATCACGGGCGCACGGCAGACGGTTCCGTCGTCAGAAAGTGGCGGGAGCCTTAGAAAGCACGCGTCAGAGACAGCGCAAAGGCATGGGCATCCGCGCCCGTGTATTCGCCTTCGAAAACGCCGCGCTCCGGACGGGCCTTCACCGTGAAGTCTTCCACAATCTCGTAGAAGTAGGAGGCGTCGACGGTCCACTTGCCGTCCGTCCAGCTCACGCCCAGCGCGAAGATGTGGCGGTCATCGCCCGGGACGAGATAATCCGCATACTGCGAGTTGATTGGCGACATATCGTACTGATAACCGGCGCGCACCGCCCAGCTGTCATTGAATTCGTACTCCGCGCCGAAGTTGACGCGCCAGGCGTCATTCCAGCCCTTCTTGCTGGAGATTTCGCTCCGCCCGGCCAGCATGGGTTCATCCAGACGGATGGTGAGCGTGTCGTAGAGATGCCAGAGCGTGCAGGTCGCACCCGCCGAAAGCGTCAACTTCTCCGTGGCATCCCAGGCGAGACCCGCCATGAACTTGTCCGGGTTGAAGTTGTTCGCGCGCAGCCCCGTATCGTTGAAGAAGGCGGGCGCCATCGCCTGAACGGCCGGCGGCTTGACCCACTCCGCATCGCCCTTCACCGTCAGTTTCACCTGGCTGTGATAAGCCAGACCCAGCGTCAGCGTATCGGTCAGCTTGTAGGTCAGACCCAAATCAATGACCGGCGCAATATCATCGCCATGCAGACGCTGCTTCACATCGTACGGCGAATAGCTCGGATCGTTGTAGGAGCGGAGACCCGCCGCGCCCGCCGCATCGACCATCTGGCAAAGCTCGATATCAAAGTAGCGGATGGAGAAACCGATGGACAGGCTCAACCGGTCCGTCACCTTCCAAGCCAGATTCGGATTGAAGTCCAGCGAGAGAATTTCAGCCTTCGTGCTGTTGTACCGGCCGGCCCAGGTATCCTCAAATTCCGCACCGAGACCAAACCGCGTGAAAACGCCGAAGCCGAACCACAGGGAATCGGTCAGCTGCGAAGTGAGGTAAAACGTCGGCAGCGTCCAGAGCGAACTGTCGCCATAGCCGCGGCTCCACGTGCCGTCATACGGGCTGCGCATCGTGACATCCGCCGAAGGCTTGATGCCCGTAAAGCCGATTTCCATCTGCGTACCGGGCAAATCCGTAATGGTTGCCGCATTGAAATACAACGAACTGGGCAAATCGCCGCGAGCCGTCAGTTGTCCGGGAGTGACATTGCCGCGCGCAGAGCCGTCTTCCAGTGCGAACCCGGCGCCCAGTGCTGTTACGGCCGAAAAGGCGACCACGGAAAGTGCCGCGCCCGTGCGAAGTCCAAACGCAGAAGCAAAAGTAAGTTTGTGCATGGATGAAATGTGTGTCAGAGTGCGTTGCCCTAGTTTTCATTGCCGCGCCTACGGCAAATCATGTTTTCTAATTATGCAGGAAATTTTTTGAAACACAAGAGAAATCGTGAAACACAGAAACGAATTCCTCCAACGAAAGATTCAACGATTTTACTTTCCAGCAGCCATCTTTATCGTTTTCAAATTCTGAGTTGAAATCTTTCAAACGAAAAACAGGACTTTTCTCCCTTTCTTTCTTTGCACCTTCCCCGGTTTTTCTTCCCGGGTCTTCGGAACGCTTTTTCCCGCCCTTTCCGGCCTGGATTCTCCCCTTCGGCCGAGCGGACTCCTGCGGTGGCACCGCCGCGCTCCCATCCGTTGCATCTGTGGAAGGCGGAACTGCGCTCACCACCGGAAAAGTGCCTGCAGAGACCCTCCCCGGCCGCAAATCCGGGGGTAAAACCAGTCCGTTCATTCCTCGAAAAACCGCTCTGAGAGCCATTTTTCACAAAATCGGATCCGGAAGACAACTTTTCGCTTGCTTCGCTTTGTCTTTTTTTATAGTATGGAACCCGTTTTCCGGTCGATATGTCCGTTTCGTCAATCCGAGATGGCGCCGGGCAACGACCCTTTCCAAGCGGGTTTAGCTCAGTGGTAGAGCGCTACCTTGCCAAGGTAGATGTCGAGAGTTCGAATCTCTTAACCCGCTCCATTTTTTTATCTGTGGGAGTATAGCTCAGTTGGTAGAGCAACTGACTCTTAATCAGTGGGTCGTGGGTTCGAACCCCTCTACTCCTACCATTTCCGCTTAGCCTCTGGTTTGATGAAACCGGAGGTTTTTCTTTTATCCCGTTCCATGTGTGCTTCTTCCTCCCAGGCTGCCGCCCCATCCGCCGCAAACGCTACTCTGGCTGCACGCCTTGAGCGTCTGTATGCGCGCCGCGCCTTCGGCATGAAGCCCGGGCTCGAAACCACGCGCGCCCTCCTGGCTGAGCTGGACAATCCGCAGGAATCCTTCCGCATCATTCACGTCGCCGGCACCAACGGGAAAGGAAGCGTTTCGCACATGCTCGCAGCAGTGCTCGGGCAGATTTTCCCGAACGTCGGACTCTACACGTCGCCCCATCTGGTGCGGCTCACGGAGCGCTTTCGCATCAACGGTCGCGAAATGAAGCCGGAGGCGCTTGAGCCGCTGCTCGACGCCGTCGAAGCCGCCGGGGAGCGCGTCGAACGGCTGACGGGCAATGTGCCGACCTTTTTCGAAGCTGTCACCGCGCTCTGCATGCTCTGGTGGAAACAGCAGGGCGTACATATCGCCGTTGCCGAAACCGGCATGGGCGGACGCCTCGACGCGACCAATGTTCTCCACCCGCTCGTTTCCGTCATCACCCGCATCGGCCTCGACCATACGCAGTATCTGGGGCCTACCCTTGAGGCGATCGCCGGCGAAAAGGCGGGCATTATCAAACCGGGCGTTCCCGTGGTCATCGGTGCCATGCCGCCGGAAGCGGCACGGGTCATCTCCCGCGCCGCGGCGGCGGCCGGCGCTCCGCTTGTGGATGCGGCTGCCGCCTGCTCCGTGCGGACCGTTTCGCGGGGCGGCGCCGCAGTGCCACGCCTGTGCCTCGCCCCTGCCACGGAAAACGAGGATTACGGCACGGTTTCGCTGAACCTGCCGGGCGCCTACCAGCGCGAAAATGTCGCAACGGTCCTCGCCGCCGTGGAATGCCTGGGGTCGCTCCTCGGGCGCCCCTTCCCGCGCGAAGCGGTCCGGCGCGGACTGGAGTCCGCCACGCTGCCCGGGCGCTTTCAGCTGCTGCAGGAAGACCCGCCCGTATTTCTGGACGGCGGCCACAATCCGGATGCGGCCCGCGCGCAGATTATCGCGCTCAAAGACCGAAAGTTCGCCCGGGGCGTGCGCCTCGTCGTCGCGCAATGCGCCGACAAAGATTCCGCCGCCTACCTGCGCGTCCTCCACGCCGTGTCGGACGCCATCTGGACCGTTCCCCTGCAGAATCCGCGCGGGCGCACCCCGGAAGCGCTTGCCGACATCGCGCGGGCGGCGGGCTTCCGCCGCGCAGTTCCCTGCGCATCCGTGGCGGAAGGCATCCGCCTCGCCACGGCGGATGCCGCGGACGCCAAAGCCGCCGTGCTCATCTGCGGCTCGCTCTTCCTCTGCGGAGAAGTCCTTGCCGAAAACGAACGTCCCCAGCTCTCTGAACAGCTCGAGCCGGACGCCTCTGCCACGCCCTAGCCACCCCCCTGCCCCAGACTGCCATGACCCTGCTTGTGATTGCGGCGATGTCCGAAGAACGCCGCTGTATTCAAGACCTGCTGAGCGCGCCGCAACCCGTTCCGGATACGCGGATGCCCGCCGTACAGGGCTCCATTGGAAACGCCACCATCCTTCTCAGCGAATCGGGCATCGGCAAGGTCAATGCGGCGCTGACGGCGTCGGAATTCATTGCCCGGTTCCATCCGGATGGCGTGATCAGCACCGGCGTGGCGGGCGGGCTCCAGCCCGGGCTCCGCGTCATGGACGTGGTAGCCGCCTCTTCCATCGTGTATCACGATGCCTACTGCGGCGATGAAAATGAACCGGGGCAGATTCAGGGGATGCCTGCGCGGTTCGCGGCTGACGCGCGCTTCCTCGAGGCGGCCCGCGCGCTGCCGGCCGAATGCCGCGTCTCCACGGGCCTGCAAACCTCCGGTGACTGGTTTGTGACCACCAAAGAAAAACGCGATGCCATCCTCGCAACCTTCCCGGAGGCGCTCTCGGTAGACATGGAATCGGGCGCTCTGGCGCAGACCTGCCACCTCTTCGGGGTGCCCTTTATCAGCTTCCGAATCCTCTCGGATACGCCCGGCGAGACGGAAAATCATGCCGCGCAATATGCCGATTTCTGGAACCGGATGGCGCAGCAATCCTTTACCGTGACGCGCGCCTTCCTCGAAGCGGTCATCCGCACCTGGGCGCCCTGACGCCCAGCCCTCCCCCATCGCCAGCCCTTCTCCCCGCCCGGCCACCCGGACGGGCGGCAGCGCTGCGCCGCCGCGGGGGACACCCTCCACATCCCGCAGAGTCGCGGCACAATCAGCGCGAAGGATTTTTAACACGGACCGGCATTATTTCAGGCGGTAAATCCGCCGTTTGTGAGGGCGCAAGCGCCCGGATCAGGTCGCGGGCAGGACGGCGATATTTTATGAACAGAATTTCTGGGAGAGCGGGAGTACAAAAAAAACTGCGGCACGGGGGCGCCGCAGGGTTTCGGCAGGAGAGCCCTGCCAGAACCATCGTGGGAGCTCAGGCGCGGCGTTTCAGCAGAAGGGCGAGACCCGCCAGCCCGCAAACTGCCGTCAGCGGCTCAGGAACCGGAACGTACCACCATCCACCACCAGGGGTCGCGTCATCGTTCATGGAAGAGTCGGTGTCCCAGTTGAAGTTGAATGTTGCATTGGCAAGTTCCGATGAATCATTCGTAAGACCGGAAATCGTATAGGTATTGGACGAATAGTTATACCAAGGCATCCCCCAATTATCCCGGTAGACAATCATCAAACCATACGTAGCGCCATTACTGACCGAGCCGCCAATACTGTAGGACGTCCCCATATTTTCCTGATAGGTCTTGTCCTCAATACGACCCGTAGAATCCGGCGTATATGTCTCGCCAACAGTTTGATTTTTATACGGATTAATATCACCATCTGCAATGGCCCATTTACCATCAGACCCGAGATAAACCAACTGGGCTCTAATATTCCGGGCATATGGTTTATAGAGTCCGTCAGTCACCATATTTGAGCCATTGAATGTCAGCGCACCGGAAACACTCCAAGTGAAGGACATGGCTGGGGCCAGCGCAATCATAGCGGCAAATGCCGCAAAGGCAGCAAAAATCTTCATTGGTTAAAAATACCGGAACCCCGGTTGCACAAGATTTTGGAAAATTTGATTTTCGAATTCGGGAAAACTCCGGAGTTTACCGGGAGCCTTCCTGAAACTGCAGGAAAGGGGGAAATGCCAGAAAAACGTTGAGCAGAAACAAACGCCGGGTCCAAACAGGTGGCCGGGTCGTTACGTTGACTCCGCTTCAATAACCAGATTCCCGGGTGGGGATGGCGAATCGGCCGGCACCTGCACTGATGCGGCGGCGAGCGATGCGCGCAGCAGGCCGACAAGGCGGAGTGCCCCGGCGTTCTGCGCATGAGCGGACACGGATTCAGCACGGGCGCAACACTGCGCGCAGAGCGCTTCATCGCCAATGGTGCGGGCGATGCTGGCCAAATGCACCCACGGCCACGACGAAGCGGGGTTCAAGTAGGCAGCGTAAAGGAGAAGCGCGACAGCCTCAGCGTTGCGGTCCAACTGGTGAGCAACAGCGCCCGTCCGATTGAGAGCCTCAAAGGCGAGCGTCGCCTCGGCGCACAACAGAAACACGGTATATGCCTCCTCAAGGCGCCCCTGATCATAAGCCATTTTACCTTCCAGCCAGATGCTGTTGGAGGCGATATCCGTTACCAGAGGCCCGAGCGGATAGCGCCCGGCGAAACGCGGAATGGCGGCCAGGCGCGGCGTGGAGAAATGGGCTTGCGCGAGAAAGCTCTCCCAAGGTGCGCGGTCCAGAGGCTCCGGCATCGGGCCTTGCGTGGCCCGAAGGGCGATGAGCGCGTCCAGAGGCGCGCCCGTGGCCAGCAGCGAAGACTCATTCAGGAGCACCGTACACACGCCGGCAAAATCCAAGTGAGGCACGTTCTTAAGGTCGGATTCCAAGATGCCGACGACCGCGCAGTAGACACTGCCATCGCCTTCGCTGGCGTGCCAGACGACGGAGAGTCCCTCCACGCCGGAGGACGCCTCAATCCGGCGCGCAAACCACACGGCTAACGTTGCACGGTCGGCCATATCAATGGACTCCGGCCACTTTGCCTCTTCGGCAAGCATGTATAAAAGCAGGTCGCCGGAGGCTTGAAGAGCGGCCCTTCTCGATGGCAACTGCCGTGAAAGCGCGCTATCCGCAGACACCCGCACATAGGCCTTGCAAAACACTGCCCCGTTGAAGCGCGAAAAACGCGCTGACAGAATTTCATTGCGATGGGCATTGAAGACCTCTTCCACGGAGACCTTAAAGAAACGTTTGAAAAATCTCATCATCGGGTGGTTCAACTGGCGAATGGCTTGACCATGGCGAATGGGAAAGAGGATTTACCCCCTGAGTTCTACGTTGTTTATGAACCGTACGGCGTGCGTCCCGAAACGGAAAAACAGACGTCGACAATAGCTGCCAGAGAGCGGTTTCCGGCAGGGATGGCAATGATGCTACAGGTCTACCCCTCACCGTGTCAAGTAAAAAAGAACGCGTTTTTTTTTTTACAAACATAAATAATTCAAATTGAGGAGGAAAGTGCCCCTGAGCCTGTGCGAAAACTGCAACGGGTGTGGCGACATATTCAGATTCCTTCCTGAAGAAGCTCTGTTTCCTGCGGAGGGGCAGAGACACAGAGGCAGATTCTCGAAGAAGAGACGCAGAGTACCACGCCCCAGTTTTTGGTTTCCCGCAGAGACGCAGAGGCGCAGAGGAAACCAGGCAAAGGAAAGCTGCGCGAGGAAGGAGAAAATTGAGCCACGCGGACTGGCTTTTCTCAGGCGGCAGATTGCCGCTGCCGGCTGAGATAGTCTCCGCTAACGCTACGACCAAGGTTCAAATATGTACTTTTTAAAGGGCGCGAATCGCCCAAAACGACGCTGTTTTTTTTTGACAGGATTCACAGGATGAACAAGATTTTGGCAGCCGCTACGCACTGTCTCAGATGCGAAGGGGTGGTTCCCTAAGAGACACAGAGGAAGATTCGCGGAGAGAAACTGAGTGCCACGCCGCTGCCACACCGCAGTTTTTGGTTTCCCGCAGAGACGCAGAGGCGCAGAGAAAGATTCACGAAGAGACGCAGAGAGATGGGATTGGAGGTCATGGCGAACGATTCCGCGCACTGAGCTCTCTTTCCCCTAAACCTCTGCGGGAAATACAACCATCGCCTGCTCATGCTGCGCAATTGCACCATTATGCTCCAACGCGGGATTCGCTGACGCTCATCCCGCTAAAAACGGATCAACCCCTCCAAGGCCGGATTCGTGGTGTCCGCGTGTCCGCGGGTATCGCCTCCGCGGCACCCGCGGGGCACGGGTGTGCCTTTATGAACACGGTGTGTCTTTATGAAAATAGATGGCCCTCTCCAAGGCCCTTCAAGGCGTCATTGCGGGCGCTTCGCGCCCTGCTTCATACGGCGACTTCGCCGCTGCCGCCAAAGATGATGAGACCCATGGGACGTATGAGACGTATGGAAATGAGAGTGGCGGAGCGGCGAAGCACAGACGCTTCGCGCCGTTACACGGGCGGCTTTACCGCCAGAATGTCCCTCAATTGCCCTTGGTCGAAGCGTAGCGGAGACAGAGTCCGTGTGACAACTCCCTGCGCGTGATGACGCCCTGCGCCTCTGTGTCTCTGCGGGAAGCACCAACCTGCGTCCCGAAGAGATGCGGAGAGGGATTACGAGGAGGCGGTCCAGCGGCGGAAGACGGCGGCGGCGGGCTTACCGGCGATGGTGAAGCCCGTATCACCGCCCGGCTGATTGTAGTGGGGACGGCGCTGTTGCTCATCCCATTTCCACCACAAAAGGCCGCGCCACCAAGCGCGAGCGGAAAAGGCCTTCAGCACGCCTTCCAGATAGTTGGCCTGGGCGGCGCCATCGTATGCGCCTTCCACATCGTAGCGCCAAGGCTCGCGCGTGCCGCCGGCAACGGAACGGGCGCCGCATTCGGCAAAAAAGAGGGGAAGTGCGATGTCTTGAGAAACGGCTTCCAGCGCATCCGCGACCGGGTGTAAGCCTTCGGCGATTTTCTCCGCATCCGGGTCGACGTCCGGCACGCCCGAATAAAAGCTGACACCGAGCAAATCCAAGAGCCGGAACCAGTTGCGCACAAAGGGCTGTCCGGGCCGGAACTGATCGGCATTGTATGTAACGGGGCCCGTGTATTCGCTGCGAACGCGCGCAATTACCTCAGGCCAGTATGCTTCCTGCGGCTCACAACCCAGCAGCTCGCAACCCACGCAGAAAAGCTCTGCGCCCGAATCCTGTGCCAGGCGTGCATAGTGCGCCATGCAATCGGCATAGTGCGAAAACCACTGTCCCCAGTAATCGGTTTGCACGCCCTGCACCATTTGTTGGGTGGGCGGAAAGCGAATATGGCCGCGCCAGACGCTGTCCAGACACTCAATCATGGGCTTGAGCATCACCCGGATGCCGCGCCGGTGAAAAGCATCGATGATTCCGGCAATTTCGAGATCGCCGGGTGTATGGCGAAAATCGGCGACCATTCGTGTAGAAGAATAGCGCTCCTGCACCACGGTCACAATCAATGCAACGGCGTTGGCGCCAATGGCATGAATGGCCTCCACCTCGCGTTGGGCCGCTTCGCTGCGATAGGTTCCGGCAGGCGCCATAAACCCGTAACTGACCCCTTTCAGAAATGGTGTTTTCATTTCTCTGGATACATTGAAATTCCGTGAACGGATGTCTGTTGCGGCATTCACCGCTGTCCGTACAGGCTATCGTACCGGAAAGCTTTTCCGGTTTCCAGTCTCCGTCGCGCGTCCGTTGGTAACACCATTTCTGACGCAACCTCAGGAAAAGCACGTGCTGTCCGGGAGGCGATTTCATCGACCATTCGCGCGACTGGTTCGTCCGAAGAGAAACCGGTACAGGAATGTTGCTTGACAACGGGCGGTACAACATTTACAAATGAGGCACAGGTCTGAAACGTGGGCGGAGGGGCTTTGCAACGGGTCTGTTCCGGACCCGCAGGCCTCCAGAAAGACACACGGAAAATCCGGCCTTTCGAACAGGAGAATCCCCATGAGCGGAACCATGAAGGCATTTCACGAACTCGCCGGAAAGACGGGAGCCTGGTTGCAGGACTGTCTGGACCGGAATGTTCCGGGCGCAACAGAACAAGCGGAAGCGCTGATGGCTGAGTTGTCCCGGAAGCTGGATGCCTTGCGCTCGCTCCCGGAGGATCCGGAGCGGTTGCGCCGGGAACCGGATTCTCTCGAGGAGATTCGTGCGCTGCGCCCGGCGGCATCGCACACTCCGCGGGCTGTCAATCCGGACCGGCTTGCGTCCAGAATGGCGGGCGCGCTGAACGGCCGGTTCGCCGGATGCACGCTCGGAGCCATTGTCGAAATGAATGCCGTGGAAGACATGGCGGCCCATGCAGCATTCGACCGGATGGATTTTCCGCCCAAAAACTACTGGCGCACCGCGGGACAGCCCTCCTGGCAGCGGCGCTATCGGACCGGAATTCCGCAAGGCTACACCCGGGAGGGAATGAACGGCGTGCCGGTCGATGACGACATCGCGTATACCCAGCTCGGCCTCCTGATTCTCGAAGAATGCGGACGCCATTTTACGACCGCAGACGTGGGGCGGATGTGGCTCAAGTATCTGCCGATGGCGTGCACCGCGGAAGCGGTTGCGCTGCAACATCTGAAGGAAGGCGTCGCGCCCGAACTTGCCGGGCGGACGGACAATCCGTATCAGGAGTGGATTGGCGCCGATATCCGGTCCGACCCCTGGGGATATGCCGCAGCGGGAAATCCGGAACTGGCCGCAGAATGGGCTTGGCGGGATGCCGTTTTGAGTCATCGCTGGAACGGCGTGTACGGGGAAATGTATTTTTCCGCGGTGATTGCGGCGGCCTTTACGGTCGATGATCCCAGAGAAGCGCTTGAAATCGGGCTGGAGGAAATTCCGGCGGCATGCGAAATGGCAAAAACCATCCGCTGGGCCCTGGAGAAATCGGGAGAAATCCGGAATTACCGCGAAGCGCGGGAAGCCGTGACGGCGCGGTTCGGGGAGATGAGCTGCGTGCATACGCTGAACAATGCCGCGCTGACCGTATTCGGGCTCACCATCGGCGGACAGGACTTCACCCGCGTCATCGGCGAAACCGTTGCCATGGGGCTGGACAACGACTGTACGGCGGCCACCGCCGGAAGCATTGTCGGCGCGGTAATCGGAATAGAGGAAATCCCTGCGCACTGGACGCAGAACTTCCACGACACCTGCTACGCGTACCTGAACGGAATCGAGCGGTTCTCCATCCGCGACATGACCGGGCGGTTTCTGCGGTTTGCCCGCGGAGAGAAATAATACCGCAAGCCGCAACGGGGAAAAAGAAACCGCATAACAGCCGACGGGCGGCTGTTACGCGGCAGAGAGGACCCGAACCGGAGCTAACCGGGAGGGCGCAAAGGAATCCGGATTGCGTCCGGGCAAGCCGGGGCGCGGTTCGGACGGATCTCTTACTTTTCTTCGACGACCCAGACCTTGACGGTCGGGGCAACCTCCGCATGAAGGCGGACAGGCACATCGAAGGAGCCGAGGGTCTTGATGGGCTCCTCGAGCTGAATCATGGACGGCTCGACCTCGGGGAAACCGAGCATCTGAAGCGCCTTGGCAATCTGACCGGCGTCGACGGAGCCGTAGAGGGCGTCACCCTCGGACACGCGGGCGGACACGGTGACCTTGGCCTCCTTGAGCGCATCGGCGAGCTTGTTGGCGGCGGCAAGGAGTTCCTTGCGAACCTTCTCGCGCTCAGCCTGAAGCTTGGCGAGACGGCGGCGGGCGGCCTCCGTCACGGGCTCGGCGATGCCTTGAGGAATGAGGTAGTTGCGGGCATAGCCCGGCGCGACGCGGACGAGATCGCCGGCCTTGCCGAGCGTCTCAACGTCGTTGAGCAAAAGCAGTTCGATAGACATGGAAAAGCGTCTCTCTTTCCGTTCGGGGTGGTGGGGAGGGGATCAGACCATCAGGCCCATCGTGCGGGCGCGGCGGATGCCCTGCTTGACCTTGCGCTGCTGGCAGGACTTGAGGCCGGTCATGCGCTGGGGCAGAATTTTGCCCTGCTCGCTGACATAGCGGCGGAGGAATTCGACATCGTTGATGTCGATCACGGTGATATCGCCGTTGGGGGTACGCTTGCGAAGCGGCGTCTCCTTGCGACGGAACTTGGAATCTTTGCGGGGTGCCATGGTGTTATCCTTACGGTTTTTGAAAGGGTTGAACTAAAACGGGATGTCGCCGGGTGAGGTGCGCGTGGGATCGGGGGCCGGGCTTTTGCCGGCATCCGCACGAAAATCGTCGGGAAGCGGCTGGCGCGGCGGCGGGGGATCGAGAAATTGCACGTTGGAGGCGATGACCTTGTACGTGACGCGGTCCTGCCCTTCGCGGGTTTTCCATTCCTCGGCCGTGAGGCGGCCTTCCACGAGCACGTGGCTTCCTTGCGTCAGATAGCGGTGGCTGCTTTCCGCCTGTGCGCCCCAGACGAGCACATCAATGAAGAGCGTCTTTTTGATGAGTTCGCCGGAACGGGAGCGCCGCGATTCGTCAACGGCGAGCCGGAACTCGGTCCGGCTTTCGCCATTGCCGCCCGCCCGGAGTTCAGGATCCCGGACGAGCGTTCCCATGAGGAAGATGCGGTTGAAAGCGGCCATACGGCTGAGTCCGACGCGGGAAGATTACTGCTGCGGCGCTTCCTCGCTCTCAAGGGCGGCCTGAGCGGCAGCGGCGGCAGCCTTCTCCTCCATGCGTGCCAGGAAGGCGGCGCGACGGGCGTTATCCTTGGCCTTGGCGGCCTCGATGCGCTCGTTGCGCGTCACGATTTGGAGACGGAAGACCTCATCGTAGAGGCGGAACCGGTCGCGCAGTTCCGCGAGGTTGGCGGGGTCGACAGCGAAGCGAACCTTGGCGTAGAGCCCCTGTTCGCGCTTGTCGATGACGCGCGCGAAGGTGCGGCGGCCAAGGGCTTCCGTCGATTCGGTAACGGCACCGAATTTCTGGATTTCGGCAACGAAACGCTCGATGGCCTGCTCAAGCTGGTCCTCGCGGACATCGCTCGAAAAGATGACCAAAGCTTCGTATTTCTTGGACATGATGTTGGATTCCTTACGGGAGTGGATTCGTAAATGGGAGATTAGGCGTGCGGGAGAGGCGCGCCGGGTTCGTTCGGTGCGGCGGTGGCGGGAGCGGTCGTCTTTTCGGGTCCGTTGTAGTCGTTCATCGCGGCATCCGCCCCTTTTTGAGCCGCGCAGACGGCGGCTTCCGCGGCCAGTTTAAGACCGGCTTCGATGAGGGGTTCGTCTTCCGCTTCGATGCGACCGAGCACGCGATCGGCGAGATTGCCCACAGGGTGATGCCCCATACCGACGCCGATGCGGACGCGGATGAACGCGCGGGAACCGAGGCGGTCCATCAGGGACTTAAGTCCGTTGTGTCCGCCGGCGGAGCCGCCGGGGCGGATCCGGATGCGCCCGGGGGGCAATGCGACATCGTCCACGAGAACGATGATATCGCAGGGTGCGACCTTGTAGAAGGCCGCGAGGGACGAAACGGCGTCTCCGCTCAGGTTCATGAAGGTTTGCGGCTTGATGAGCAGCAGTGCCCCGGTACCGGGAAGCGTGACCTTCGCGACGTGCGCCTTGAAGTGCGATTCCGCCTTCCAGGTTCCGCCGAGGGTCTCGCAAAGGAGATCGGCGGCGCGGAATCCCGCATTATGCGGCGTCCGCTCGTATTCCCTGCCGGGATTGCCCAGACCGACGATGAACTTCATGAAGCGCGCATTCGGCGCGGCAGCACGGGAGGAGCGGCTCCGGCGGGAGCCTCAGCGTGCGCCACCGCGGACCGCAGGGATTACTTTTTCTTGCCGCCCTTCTTGTTGGCTTCGGGCGCGGGGGCAGCCGCATCGGCGGCCTTGACCTCGACCTCGCCGGCTGCGACGTTGGCCACAACCAGATCGCCGTGGGTGACGAGCGTGTACTTCTCCGGATCAAGCCCCAGGGCGGAGACCTTGATATCCTCGCCGACGTGGAGGGGCGAAACATCGACCGTGAAATCCTCGATCACATCGCGCGGCAGGCAGACGACTTCGACGCCGCGGAGCTGCTGCTCCAGAACGCCGTTTTCGGTGCGGACGCCAACGGAATCGCCCAGGAGGACGAGCGGAATGTGCACGTGCATCTTCTTCTCGGGATCGATCTCGCCGAAATCGGCGTGGGTGATGCGCCCCGTGATGCCATCGCGCTGCAGTTCGCGAATCAGTGCCGTGCGGGCATGATCGCCGACGGCAACCGTCACAACGAGCTGCGGGTTGGAGTGACGGGCAATCTCGCGCTCGAAGTCATGGGCGTTGAGCTCGAGAAGTTCTGTTTCGCCCTGCAAGGTGGCCAGGACGGCCGGGATGCCGCCGGCGCGGCGGATGCGGCGAGATGCGGAAGAACCGTGCACCGTACGCGCAGCCGCTTGAATCTTGATTTCTTGGGCCATGGTTATGGGTCTTTCTTCTGACACCCGCAGAAAGGCGGGTGGGAGGTGTTACGTAATAAAAAGGGAATTGATGGACTCGTTGTTGTGGATTCGGCGGATGGCTTCACCGAAAAGCTCCGCCACGGAGAGGACGGTGATCTTCTCGTGGCCGATCCAGCGGTCCTGCGGAATGGTATCCGTCACAATGAGTTCGGTGATGGGCGAATCGGTGAGGCGCTCGATGCCCTTTTCGTTGAGGAGGCCGTGCGTCACCGCGGCATGGATGGACTTGGCGCCGTGGGCGGCGCAGAGATCCGCGGCGGCGCAAAGCGTGCCGCAGGTGCTCGTCAGGTCATCGACCATGATGACGTCGCACCCTTCCACATCACCCACGAGCGAATACGCTTCGACCTTCTCCGCGCTCATGCGCTGCTTGGCGGTGATGGCCAGCCCGCACTTGAACATGCGCGAATAGGTGTACGCCTTCTTGACGCTGCCCGTGTCGGGAGAGACGACGACCGGCTTGTCGAAGTGCTTGCCCGCCAGGTAGCGGTAGATGACCGGGGAGGCATGCAGGTGATCGACGGGGATATCGAAATACCCCACAATCTGCTCCGCATGCAGGTCCATCGTGAGGATGCGGTTGGCGCCGGCTGCGACGAGCAGATTGGCCACCAGCTTCGACGTGATGGGGACGCGCGGCTGATCTTTTCGGTCCTGACGCGCATATCCGTAGATGGGAAGAACCGCCGTAATGCGGTCCGCCGAGGCGCGCCGGAGCGCGTCGATCATGATGAGAAGCTCCATGAGCATCTCATTGGGCTTTCCGGAAACGGACTGGACGACGAAGACATCCTCGCCGCGGACGACGTCCTTGATTTTGACGAAGGTTTCGCCGTCAGGGAAGCAGACGATATCCGCCGCTCCGACTTCCGTACCCAGATAGTGGGCAATGGCGTCGGCCAGTTTGGGATTTTGTGTGCCGCTGAAGATTTTCACTGATCAAACCCGGTTTGCGTTCTCCGGAAGTGGTTGCCCGACATGGATTCGAACCATGGCTCAGGGCACCAAAGGCCCGTGTGCTGCCATTACACCATCGGGCAATGTCTGTACGACGTTGCTCCACACTTCCGGTGGTAAACCGCGACGAATCCGTTCGGCATCCGCCTGACTTTCCGCCAGCCCGAACACGGCCGAACCGCTGCCGCTCAAGAGAGTGGACAAAGCCCCATCCTTCCCAAGCGCCGTGCAAAAGCGTTCAGTTGAGGGATGAAGCCGGTTGACCGTCCGTTGCAGACCGTTGAAAAGCGACCGTGAGGCCGCCCGTACATCGCCGCTGAGTACGGAACGGGCGCAATTCTCCCAAACACCCTCCTGCTGTGTCAAGCGGAAATTCTCTGCATCGACCGCCTCGTAGACGGCACGCGTCGAAACCGCAAACCGCGGGTGCACGACAACGAGCCAGAACGGCGCCGGTGCCGGGTCCGCGGGCGTCAGGAGACGCCGGACGCGCTCGCCGCGCCCCTCCATAAGGACGGCGCCGCCCAGCTGCAGGGCGGGCACGTCGCTCCCGACGGATGCCCCCGCCGCCAGGTAGTCGGCTTCCGGGAGTTTCGGCGCCCAGAGCGCGCGCAACGCGCAGAGCACCCCGGCGGCATCCGCGCTGCCGCCGCCCATTCCGGCTCCGATGGGGACGCGCTTGACGACCGTGACGTCGCAGCCGCCGTCGGGGCGGCCGCAGGCGCGGCGCATGGCCGCGACGGCCTTGTACGCCAACTGGCGCTCGAGCGGGAGCGTTTCCAGCTCAGAGCAATCGACGCCCTCCCCGGTCGTCCGGAGCGTCACCACCCCATCGGCGCGCTCGCGCACGGTCACCGTCTCAAAAAGCGACACCGGCATCAGGATGCTCCGCAGCTCGTGATAGCCGTCCGGACGCTTGCCGAGGATTTCCAGCGTCAGGTTGACCTTTCCCGGCGCCTCTACGGTCACGATGCGCATCAGCGCTCTTCCTTTCCGGCGGGCTGCGGCTCTTTCGGGAGGATGAGCATGCAATCGCCATAGCTGTAGAAGCGGTAGCGCTCGCGGATGGCCTCGTGATAGGCCTCCAGCATGAGTTCGCGCGACGTGAGGGCGCTGACCATCATCAGGAGCGTACTCTGCGGCAGATGGAAATTGGTGAGCATCGCATCCGTCGCGAGAAACCGGTACGGCGGATAGATGAAGATGTCGGAGCGGGCTTTTTCGGCGGTAACGATGCCGCCGTGACGGCCGGCGCTCGTTTCGAGGGTGCGCACGCTGGTGCTCCCCACGCAGAGAACGCGCCCGCCGCGGGCGCGCGCCGCCGCATGCGCAGCCGCGGTTTCCGCGGGGATTTCATAGCGCTCGGAATCCATCACGTGCTCCTCGATGCGCGCCGCCTTGACGGGGCGAAAGGTGCCCGGCCCCACATGGAGCGTCACAAACCGCCGCTCCACGCCGCACGCATCGATGCGTTGCAGCAGTGCCTCGGAAAAATGGAGCCCGGCGGTCGGCGCAGCCACGGCGCCGCGCTCGCGCGCGTAGACCGTCTGATACCGTTCGCGGTCGGTGCGGGTGCGTTCGTCCTCCGGAGAATCGCGCCGGATGTACGGCGGCACGGGCGGCACGCCGTGCGCGTCGAGCAGATCAAACAGATCGCCCTCGTACTCGAGCGCCAGATCCAGATGCCCGTCGCGCTGGCTCTTGGCGAGGATTTCCGCATGCAGGAGCCCGTCGGCGAGCACCATGCGGCGCCCTGGGCGGGCGGGCCGCGACGAATGGCAGAGCGCAGTCCAGGCGCCCGGGCGGAGTCCGGAAGGCTCCACAAACAGCACTTCGATGCGGCCGGGCGTATCCTCCCAATGCCCGAAGCAGCGCGCCGCAAAGACGCGCGTATCATTGAACACCATCAGGTCTCCCGGACGCAGAAAGTCCGTGATGTCTGCGATGGTGCGGTGTTCGAAGCGGCCCGTTTCCGCATGGACAACCATCATGCGGGACGTGCCGCGGACAGCGGGCGGCACCTGCGCAATCAATTCAGGCGGAAGCGTGTAATCAAAATCGCTCGTATTCATGAGAAACCGGGAACCGGAAGAGGAATCGGGGAAAACAGGCACACGGGCCGCTCAGCCTTCCCAGCGGCGCACCCCGCCGGGCGGCAGGGCCGCGAGCAGCTCCGCCACGGTTGCGGAAAAGCCGGGCAGGCGCAGCTGCGGGCGCACGTCGGCCAGGGGCCGGCACACGAACGCGCGGGAAGCGATCTGCGGATGCGGCAGATGCAGATGCGGCTCATCCCGGACCGCATCGCCGTAGTACAGCAGGTCGATATCGATGGTGCGCGGATGGTGATACCCGGTACGGACGCGCCCGAGCGCATCCTCGGCGGCATGGCAACGGTCCGACCACGCATCGAGCGGAAGCGCCACCGCATAAATCGCCACCGTGTTCAGATACCGGCAGTCGGCAAAGGCCTCCGGCACGTCGACGGGCTCCGTTTCGTAGAACGGCGCACACGCCAGGAGCGTCACGCCCGGCAGGGCGGCAAGCGCGTCGATGGCCGCACGCAGATTGGCTGCGCGGTCGCCGAGATTGCTCCCGAAGGAGATGCCGGCCTCTACGGGCGGCGGTGTGCCGGGCGATTGCATGAATACGGACTGCAGAAACTGGAAAAAACAGGCGGACAGGAAAAAGGCGGGCCGGGGCAGCGCGAAGCTCCCCGGCCCGGGTTTGTGGTTCACGCGGGACAGGGTCAGTCCTGGAACCCGACTTCGTCAGCGGCCGTTTCGAAGGCGTTCACGTACGTCTCCTCACCGGTGTAGGCGTCGATGGGGTTGCCATCCTCGTCTGCGCCGATTTCGGTCATCTCGTTGACGCCATGCTGGATGGAAGCCTCCTCGGCGCTGGCGGCAGCCTCGACGGCCGCCTCGTGCGCCTGCTGCTCTTCCTGGGCGCGGGCCGCGGCATACGAGGGCATCTGCTCCTCGGAAATCGGGGTGCCGTGCGGGACGAGCTTGAGGCAGCGGTGCTTCGGGAAGCCGGTACCGGCCGGAATCAGGTGACCGATAATGACGTTCTCCTTGAAGCCGCGCAGGTAATCCTTGCGGGCCTGCGTTGCACCCTCGGTGAGGACGCGCGTCGTATCCTGGAACGAAGCCGACGAGATGAAGGAGTCCGTCTCCAGCGAAGCCTTGGTGATGCCGAGCAGAACCGCCGTGGCGTCGGCAGGGCGCTTGCCTTCGGCGATGGCTTCCTCGTTGACGCGCATAAACGTCTCGTGGAAGACCTGCTCGCCCCAGAGGAAGTCGGTGTCGCCGGGGTTGACGATGCGGACCTTGCGGAGCATCTGGCGGACGATGATCTCGATGTGCTTGTCGTTGATTTCCACGCCCTGCAGACGGTAGACAGCCTGCACCTCGTTGACGAGGTAGCGCTGGAGTTCATCGCGGCCGCACACCTCGAGGATTTCCTGCGGCGAGAGCGAACCCTCGGTCAGCGGCTGGCCCTTGCGGACGCGGTCGCCCTTGTAAACGATGATGTGCTTGCCGATCGGGATGTAGTGGCGCTCCTCGGTGGCCGTCGTATCATCGCGCACAATGATGACCTGCTTGCCGCGCTCGTTGTTCGGCGCGAAGTCCACGACGCCCTCGATCTTGGCGATTTCGGCGACGTCCTTGGGCTGACGCGCTTCGAAGAGTTCGGACACGCGCGGAAGACCGCCCGTGATGTCGCGGGTCTTGTTTTCCTTGCGGGCCGTCTTGGCGAGCTGGTCACCGGCGGCGACGTGCTGCTTGTCCTTGCAGATGACAAACGCGTTGGTCGGGATCGAGTAACGGTCCAGGCAGACGCCCTCATCGTTGTAAATGAGAATCTGCGGGTGGAGGTTCTCCTTGGTTTCGATGATGCGGAGCTGCGAGGCACCCGTCTTGGGGTCGATCTCGCGGTCCACGGAGACGCCATCGACGAAATCGACGAACTCGGTGCGGCCGGCGTAGCCCGAGAGAATCGGCGTTGCATAGCCGTCCCACTCGGCAATCTGGAACTTGGCCTTGACCGCAGAACCGTCCTGCGCGTGGATAATGGCACCGATGGGCGGCGAGAACTTGTCGACCTCCACGCCCGACGCATCCATGATGGTGACGGTTGCGCCCTGGTTGAGCACGACGACGTCGCCATTGTCGCGCAGCACCGTGCGCATATCATCGGAGAAGTGGACGGTACCGTCCGCCGCAACGATGTGGTCGGTCGAGGTCACCGCCGTCGAAGCCGTACCGCCGACGTGGAACGTGCGCATCGTGAGCTGGGTGCCGGGTTCGCCGATGGACTGCGCGGCGATGATGCCGACCGCGGCGCCGACCTCGACGGTCTTGCCGGAGGCCAGGTCGCGCCCGTAGCACTTCGCGCACATGCCGTGCGAGCTCTGGCAGGTGAGGCCGGAGCGGATCCAGATGGACGACAGCTTGAGCGGCTCGAGACGCTTGCAGGCAGCCTCGTCGATTTCCTCGTTGGCGGCAACGACGACTTCGCCCGTGGCGTTGTCGATGATGTCGTTCAGGGAGGTGCGGCCGAGGACGCGCTCGGTGAGCGAGGTGACGACCTTTTCGCCGTCCATGATCGGGAAGACTTCGATGCCGTTGGGCGTACCGCAGTCCTCCTCGGTGATGATGACGTCCTGCGAAACATCAACGAGTTTACGCGTGAGGTAACCGGCGTCGGCGGTCTTCAGCGCCGTGTCAGCCAGACCCTTGCGGGCACCGTGCGTCGAGATGAAGTATTCGAGGATGGAGAGCCCTTCGCGGAAGTTCGACTTGATCGGCGTTTCGATGATGTTGCCGGACGGGTCGGCCATGCATCCGCGCATACCGGCGAGCTGACGGATCTGCTGCTTGGAGCCGCGGGCCTCGGAATCGACCATCATGTAGACGGGGTTGATTTCCAGGTCCTTGCTCTCCGGCGTCCAGCCGTTCTCGTTAATCGCCTTGTACATGACGTTGACGAGTTTTTCAGCCGTGTCGGACCAGACGTCGACCACCTTGTTGTGGCGTTCGCCCTCGGTGATGACGCCGCTGCGGTACTGGGCGCGGATGTTGTCCACGTTGGCCTGCGCGGCGTTGATGATTTCCTGCTTGGCCGGCGGGATGATCATGTCCACGAGGTCGATCGAAGCGCCGGCGAGCGTGGCGTTGGCGTACCCGAGGTCCTTGAGGGCGTCGAGCGTGCGGATGGTCTCCTTGGGCCCCGCCACATCGTAGCAATCGCGAATCAGGCGACCGACGGACTTCTTCGTGCACTTGTCGTTGTAGAAGCCGATGCCTTCCGGCCAGATTTCGTTGAAGAACACGCGGCCGACGGTCGTCTCGATGACGCGCTTTTCGCTGTTGCCGTTGCGCGTCTTCTTGCCGTAGTCGGGGTTCTTGAAGCGGATGCGGGTGTGCAGCCCGACGGCCTTCTCATCGTAGGCGAAGTGGACTTCGTCGTTGTCGCAGAACAGCGGAAGCTTCTCGAACGGCGGATCGGCCGGGAGCCCGTGCTCGCGGCGCATGCGGTCGTTCTGCCCTTCTGCGGTGATGAAGTAGACGCCCAGAACGATGTCCTGCGACGGCGTCTTGATGGACTTGCCGGAAGCCGGCGAGAAGATGGCGTTTGCCGAGAGCATCAGCAGGCGCGACTCCATCTGGGCCTCAATCGAGAGCGGCACGTGCACGGCCATCTGGTCACCGTCGAAGTCGGCGTTGAACGGACCGCAGCAGAGCGGGTGCAGCTGAATGGCTTCACCTTCTACCAGTTTCGGCTCGAAGGACTGGATCGAAAGGCGGTGCAGCGTCGGGGCGCGGTTGAGCATCACCGTCTTGCCCTTGGTCACCTCTTCGAGCACATCCCACACGCGCGGATCCTGGCGCTCAATCATCTTCTTGGCGACGCGAACCGTGGTGGCGATACCCGTCTGGGTGAGGCGGCGGACGATGAACGGCTCAAAGAGCGTGAGCGCCATCTTCTTGGGCAGACCGCACTGCCAGAGCTTGAGCTCGGGGCCGCAGATGATCACGGAACGGCCAGAGTAGTCGACGCGCTTGCCGAGCAGGTTCTGGCGGAAGCGGCCCGTCTTGCCCTTGAGCATGTCGGAGAGCGACTTGAGCGGACGGTCGCCGGCGCCGGTGACGGCGCGGCCGCGGCGGCCGTTGTCGAAAACGGCGTCGACCGCTTCCTGAAGCATACGCTTTTCGTTGCGGATGATGACATCCGGCGTCTTGAGCGCCTGCAGATTGCGGAGGCGGTTGTTGCGGTTGATGACGCGGCGGTACAGGTCGTTGAGGTCGGAGGTCGCGAAGCGGCCGCCGTCGAGCGGAACGAGCGGGCGCAGATCCGGCGGAATGACCGGCAGCACCGTCAGGATCATGTTCTCGGGGCGCGTGCCGGACACGCGGAAGCCCTCGCAGACCTGCAGACGGCGCGTGTACTTCTTGTTGTTGGCCTTCGAACGGTTGTTCTCGATGAGTTCCTCGAGTTCCTGGCGGAATTCATCCAGATTGATGCGCGCGAGCAACTTTTGCACGCCCGTGGCACCCATCTGCGCCTGGAACGAATCACCATACTGGCTGTAGTAGCTGTGGTAATCGTCCTCGGTGAGAACCATGTTCTGCTTGAGCGGGGTGTCGCCCGGGTCCACCACGAGGTAATCCTCGTAGTAGAGCACGCGCTCGAGCGCGGCAGCCGTCATGTCCAGCATCAGCCCGATGCGGGACGGCGCGCACTTGAGGAACCAAATGTGGGAAACGGGGACGGAGAGCTCGATGTGGCCCATCCGCTCGCGGCGGACGCGCGCAATCGTCACCTCGACGCCGCAGCGGTCGCAGATGATGCCCTTGTGCTTGATGCGCTTGTACTTGCCGCAGGCGCACTCCCAGTCGCGCGTCGGCCCGAAGATCTTCTCGCAGAAGAGGCCGTCGCGCTCGGGGCGGTACGTGCGGTAGTTGATTGTCTCGGGGTTCTTGACCTCGCCGTGGCTCCAGGAGCGAATGGTCTCCGGGGACGCGAGCGTGATGCTCACGTCATCATACTGGTCGACACCGGAGTTTTCGTCCGTCAGGTCTTTCGCAGCATACGGGTTCATATGGTATAAGCTCCTCAGAAATTAGTTGTTGGCGGCGGCGCGGGCGTCTTCGGCGCGCTCCAGCTTCATGTCGAGGCAGAGACCCTTGAGCTCGCTGATGAGCACCTTGAAGGTTTCCGGCATATCCGCATTGAGCGAGTTCTGGCCCTTGACGATCGACTCGTAGATGCGGGTGCGGCCCGCAACGTCGTCGGACTTGACGGTGAGCATTTCCTGCAGCGTGTACGCCACGCCGTAGGCTTCCAGCGCCCACACTTCCATTTCGCCCATGCGCTGGCCGCCGGCCTGCGCCTTGCCGCCGAGCGGCTGCTGGGTGACAAGCGAGTAGGGACCGACCGAACGGGCGTGAATCTTGTCCGTCACCAGGTGGTGCAGCTTGAGCATGTAGGTGACGCCGACCATGACGCGCTGTTCGAAGCGTTCGCCCGTGCGGCCGTCGTAGAGCACGGACTTGCCGTCGCGCTCAATCCAGCCGTAATCGGGCATCTTGGAGGCCTCGCCCAGCATATCGTGGATCTGGCTCTCGGGAACGCCGTCGAACACCGGGGTGCCGGCATGCATGCCCAGCGCGCGGCACGCCGCGCCCAGGTGCGTCTCGAACACCTGCCCCAGGTTCATGCGCGAAGGCACGCCCATCGGGTTGAGGATGATGTCCATCGGCTGACCGTTGGGCAGGTACGGCATATCGCAATCCGGCAGGATACGGCAGACGACGCCCTTGTTGCCGTGGCGGCCCGAAAGTTTGTCGCCCACGGAGAGCGTCTTCTTTTCGGCGATGTAGACCTTGACGGTCTGGATGGCGTCGCGGTTGTCGCGGTCGCCCTCCTCGAGGTCCTGCAGGTCGGAAGCCAGCTGTTCATCGAGCTCATCGAACTTCGGTTCGAAGGTGTCGATGATGTCGTAGATTTCGTCCTTGAGCGGCGAATCCTCGATCTGGATGGCCTTGCGGTTCAGCGCCAGCGAGTTGAGCATCGTCTTGGTGAGCTTCTTGTTGGCGGCGACGAGCACTTCGCCCGTTTCGCCGTTGACGATGTCCAGCGCAACCTTCTGGCCGAGCATGCGGCGCGAGAACTCATCCGCCAGATCGGCGGTGAGCGTCTTCACGCGGCTCGTGTACTCCTTGCGGATGTCCTTCTCGCTGAGCACCTTGCGCTTGGGTGCGACGGGCACGCCCTCGAAGGCGCCGCCCTGCGCGGACGGCAGGCGGTGCGAGCCGGGCTTGTTGTCCTTGAGTTCGGAAATCTTGACGTCCATCACGATGCCCGTCGTACCGGGCTGCACCCGCAACGACGTATCGCGCACTTCCTGCGCCTTTTCGCCGAAGATGGCGCGCAGCAGACGCTCTTCCGGCAGGAGGTCCGTTTCGCCCTTCGGCGAGACCTTGCCCACGAGAATGTCGCCCGGCTTCACCTCGGCGCCGACGCGGATGACGCCGCGCTCATCGAGGTTGCGCAGCGCGTCTTCGCCGACGTTCGGGATGTCGCGCGTGATCTCTTCCCAGCCGAGCTTCGTTTCGCGGGCCGTGCACTCCACTTCCGTAATGTGGACGGAGGTGAAGATGTCATCGCGCACGCAACGCTGCGAGACGAGGATCGAGTCTTCGAAGTTGTATCCGCACCAGGGCATGTACGCCACGAGCAGGTTCTTGCCGATGGCCAGTTCGCCCTGATCGGTCGCGGGACCGTCCGCGAGCACATCGCCCTTCTTGACCGCCTGGCCTTCGGAAACGATCGGCCACTGGTTGAAGCAGGTGCTCGCATTCGTGCGGCGGAACTTCTGCAGATCGTACCGCTGGAAGTCGCCCTTCGCACCCTTCTCTTTGCGGACGGGCTTCTTGCCGTCCTTGGTGACGATGATGTGCGTGGCGTCGACCTCAGCGACGATGCCGTCCTCTTCCGCCGTCACGATGACGCGCGAGTCGCGCGCGGCGCGGCCTTCGAGGCCCGTCGCCACGTAGGGGCGCTCCGTGCGCAGCAGCGGCACCGCCTGGCGCATCATGTTCGCGCCCATCAGTGCGCGGTTGGCGTCGTCGTGCTCCAGGAACGGAATCAGGCCGGCGGCGATTGAAATCACCTGCATCGGGCTCACGTCCATGAAATCGACGCGCTCGCGCGGCGCTTCCATGAACTCCGACTTCCAGCGCACGCGCACCGTCGGGTTGATGAAGTTGTTGTTCTCATCGAGCGGCGCGTTGGCCTGCGCGATGACGTACTTCTCCTCCTGGTCGGCGGACATGAAGAAGACTTCGTCGGTGACGTGCGCCGTCTTGTTGACGCGGTCGGTAATCACGCGGCGGTAGGGCGTCTCGATGAAGCCGTATTCGTTGATGTGCGCATAAATGCCCAGCGACGAAATCAGGCCGATGTTCGGACCTTCCGGCGTCTCAATCGGGCAGATGCGGCCGTAGTGCGAGGAGTGGACGTCGCGCACTTCGAAACCGGCGCGGTCGCGGGAAAGGCCGCCCGGACCCAGAGCGGAGAGGCGGCGCTTGTGGGCCAGCCCCGAGAGCGGGTTCGTCTGGTCCATGAACTGCGACAGCTGGCTGCGCGCGAAGAAATCGTTGACCACCGAGCCGAAGGTCTTGGAGTTGACCAGGCGGGTCGGGCGCAACTGCTCATTGCCGTCCTCCTGATTGGCGGAGGAGGCCATGGACATGCGCTCGTGGATGACGCGCTCGGTGCGGCTCAGGCCGACGCGGCACTGATTCTCGAGCAGTTCGCCGGCCGTGCGGATGCGGCGGGAGCCGAGGTGGTCGATGTCGTCGATCGGAATCTGCGTCGCCACCTTGTACTGCGGCGGCTTGCGGCCGTTTTTCGGCGGCTTGTTCGCCGTGTTGACGGCGCCGAGCAGGCGCAGCGCCTTGATGATGTCGGAGCGGTCGAGGATGCGCAAATCGGCAGGCACCTCGGGCTCGCCGCGGGATTCATCGCGGAATTCAGCCAGCTTCTGATTGAGCTTGTAGCGGCCGACCTTGCCCAAATCGTAGCGGCGGGCATCGAAGAAGAGGCGCTTGACGAGCTGCGAGGCGTTCGACGCGGTGATGGGGTCGCCCGGGCGGAGGCGGTGATAAACCTCCTTGAGGGCTTCCTCTTCGCTCGTGGTGGTGTCGTTGCGCATCGTCTCGAGCAGCACGCCGCCGTCCCACGTCACATTGAGCACTTCAATCTCGTGGTACCCGGCCTGTTCGAGCTGGCGGAGCACCGCCGTCGTCGCAAACTCATAGCGGCGGGCGAGCAGCGCGTTGGTCTTGGGGTCGCGGACATCCTCGGGGAAGACGAGCATCTTGAGGCGGCTGTCATCCGTCTCCGAGGTCTGCAGCATCTGATACGTGTAGAAATTCTGGAGGATCTCGCGGTTCGTGCCGTAGCCGAGGCAGCGCAGGAACATCGACGCGAGGAACTTGCGGCGCTTCTTGCGGCGGTCCATGAACACCCAGATGCGCTGATCCTGGTCGAACTGGAACTCAATCCACGAGCCGCGGTCCGGGATGATACGCACCGCATAGAGCGGCGTGCCGTTCGGGTGGATTTCGCGCTCCGAGCAGATACCCGGGGAGCGGTGCAGCTGCGAGACGATGACGCGCTCGGCGCCGTTGATTACAAAGGCGCCGTTGTCCGTCATGAGCGGAATTTCGCCCATGTACACCGTCTCTTCATTGATGGCATCGCCATTCTTCAGACGGAACGTCACGTCGAGCGACCCGGAATACGTCACGCCCTCGCGCAACGCCGTCAGCGGATTGTCCTTGGGCTGCGGGTGGAGCGGATCGCCCTTTTTCAGCGTGTAGCGGACGAACTCCAGGACATAGTGTCCATCGTAGGACTCAATCGGGAAAATGTCCTTGAAAATACCCTGCAGTCCGATGTTCTTGCGCTTGGACGGAGCGACG
This sequence comes from uncultured Verrucomicrobiota bacterium, assembly GCA_949295265.1. Lineage (GTDB taxonomy): Bacteria > Verrucomicrobiota > Kiritimatiellia > RFP12 > UBA3636 > JAEDLN01. Next base: position 40,339 of record CASFKR010000003.1, read on the forward strand.
TCCGGCTGCAAGAACTCCTCGTAGGACTTGGTTTGAACTTCGATTTGGTCAGGCGGATCAATAACCGGCGTGAGCTTGCCGTAGACGGTTCTCTCTACCATCGGGTGCCTCGATGAAATGTGGAAATTCGATAACTCTCGTTCACAGGGCCCCGGCTATGCGCACCGAATAAGGCCTGACATCGCAAAGAACAACATTCGCCGGTTGGAACCCGCCGGCGCGGGAAAGGAGGGTTCCGGACTTGCCCCGCCCGGAAAGGGGAAAAAGCCGGGGGAAGGCAGAGCCTTCCTCCCGTCTTGTCGGAAACACGCCGCCGCCCAAGGCGAAATCATGCGCAAAGGCGGACGGCGCTTGCGAGGAATTTACTTGACCTCGACCTTGGCACCGGCGGCCTCGAGCTTCTTCTTGAGCTCTTCGGCTTCGGCCTTGGCGATGCCCGTCTTGACAACGCCGTTCTCTTCGACGAGCTTCTTGGACTCGGCCAGGCCGAGACCCGTCGCAGCACGGACTTCCTTGATGACGGCAATCTTGTTTGCGCCCGCTTCAACGAGCTTGACATCGAACTCCGTCTTCTCTTCGACAGCGGCAGCGGCAGGCGCAGCGCCCGCGGCGGCAACGGCGACGGGAGCGGCGGCGGAAACGCCCCACTTGTCCTCGAGCATCTTGACGAGATCAGCGATCTCCAGGACGGAAAGCCCGGAGAGGAATTCGACGACTTCTTCCTTGGTCATGGAATGAATCTTTCTATGTTTGGAGTTGTGTAACCCTCAGTCTCTTTCGGCTGAAGGAACCGGATTTCCGGAGATGCGGCACCCGCCGCAGCGGAAACCCGGTTTTAGGCACAAAATCGGGTGTTGAGATGCGGCGGAACCTTAAGCCGCACCGCCGTCCTTCTCGGCCTTGGCCTTGAGGACGTAGAGGATGCTCTTGAGCGAAGCATGGAGCACGCGCACCATGTCGGTGGCCGGAGCCTGCAACGTGCCGAGCAGCTTGGCGCGCATCGCGTCCTTGCTCGGGAGCTCGGAGAGCTGCTTGACGCCCGCGGCGTCCAGCGAGGTGGATTCGAGCTGACCGCCCTTGACGGAAGCCTTGTCGTTCTTCTGGAGGAACTCCATCAGCGACTTGGCAACCTCGGCCGGATCGCCGGAACCGGTCACCAGCGCCGTCGGTCCGTTCAGAACCGCTTCCAGCCCCGTCCAGCCCTTCGTTTCGAGCGCCTTCGCGAGGTAGGTGTTCTTGACGACCTTGAGGGCAGACTGGCTCTTGGCCAGGCGCGCACGCAGATCCGCGAGCGAAGCAACGGTGAGACCGCCGTAATTCAGCACAAAGCAGTAATCGGAATTCGCGATGATGCTGTCAATTTCCTGAATGGCGGAAAGCTTCTCAGGGCGACGGGAATTTGCCTGTGGTTTCATGAAATTCTCCTTAGTCCTTGATGTCCAGCTTGACAGGAACGCCCATCGTGGAGCTCACCGAAACCTTGCGGAAAAGCTGACCCTTGAGGGCGGCGGGGCGGTTGCCGCGGATTGCATCGAGCAGAACCTTGGCATTTTCCACGAGCTTGTCGGCATCGAAGGAAAGTTTGCCGATCATCACACAGATGTTGCCCTGGCGGTCCATGCGGAACTCAACCTTGCCGGCCTTCTGCTGCTGAACGGCCGTAGCCGTGTCGTCCGTGACCGTGCCGGTCTTGGGATTCGGCATCAGACCGCGCGGACCGAGGACGCGCGCGAGTTTGCGGACGTTGGCCATGGCCTCCGGCGTCGCAATCACGACGTCAAAGTCCAGCCAGCCGCCCTTGACCTTCTCGAGCAGATCATCCATGCCGACCGCGTCCGCACCCGCTTCGCGGGCCGCATCCGCAGCCGTGCCGCCGGCGAAGACGACCACGCGGACCGTACGGCCTGTGCCGTGAGGCAGGCTGACCGTGCCGCGAATCATCTGGTCGGACTTGGTGGCGTCGCAACCCATGCGCATGCCCAGCTCGACGGACTCATCGAACTTGGCGGCGGGGTTCGCCTTGATAAAGGAAATGGCTTCCTCGAGGGAGACGTGCTCCGTCGGCGCCTTCTTCGCGATGTCAACGTATTTCTTGCCGTGACGTTTCATGTTCACGTTCCTCCTAGCGTTGCACCACGATGCCCATGGAACGGGCCGTGCCTTCAATCATGCGGGCAGCGTGCTCGGGGTCGGTCGCATTCAGGTCGGCCGCCTTCGTTTTCACGATTTCCATAATCTGCTCGCGGGTAACCTTGCCAACCTTATCCTTGTTCGGCGTGCCGGAGCCCTTCTGGATGCCGGCGGCCTTCTTGAGGAGAACCGCGGCGGGCGGCGACTTGAGGATGAAGGTGAAGGAGTGGTCTGCATAGACCGTAATCACGACCGGAATTTCAAGACCGGCCTGCTTTTCGGTCGCAGCGTTGAACTGCTTGCAGAACGCCATGATGTTCACGCCTTGGGCACCCAGGGCAGGGCCGATTGGCGGCGCCGGATTCGCTTTCCCGGCGGGCACCTGCAAACGCACGATGCCGATGACTTTCTTAGCCATAGTGTTGTTGCTGTTTGGATGGATTCATGCGGCCGCCTCCTCCCGGTTCCCTACCGGTGCGAATGGAGTCAGCCGCGAAAGGGATTCGCTTCCGCGGAAGCAGCGGGCGGTTATTCCTCGCCCTCTTTCGGCGGTACGTACCGCTCAACCTGCCAGTATTCCAGATCAACCGGCGTGTCGCCGCCGAAGATGGAAACCGAAACCGTCAGGCGACCATGCTCGGGGTCGACCGACTGGATGGCGCCGGTGTTGCCCTTGAACGGACCTTCGATGATGCTGACCGTTTCGCCCGGCTCGTAGGTGACCTTCGGGCGATTCGTGTGCGCCTCCGGATTCATCATGCTCCGGATGTCCTCCACTTCCTTCTCCGGCAGCGGAATCGGCGGACGGACCATTTCGCCGCGCAGATTGCGCTCCGCTCCGAGGAAGCCGATGACACCGTCCAGCAGGTTGAGGAATTCCCAGAGTTCCTTGTTGAGAACCTTGCGGCGCTTGTCCAGGTACAAATCGCATTCGATGAACACGTACCCGGGAAAGAGTTTGCGCGTCTGGGTGACCTTGCGGCCATCCTTGCGCTGGGTGACCACGCGCTCCGTCGGAACGAGCGTCTGCCCGATGTACTGGCTCAGGTCGACCGTCTGCTCGCTGGCCGTCGCCTTGATGAGGCGCTCCACGCGTTGCTCGTGACTGGTGAGCGTGTTGAGAACAAACCACTGACGCATTCGCGTATCTCCTTGTCCGTCCGGTTCGAAAAGGTTGTCGCAGGATGCCTCAGCTGCCCATGAGCCAGGTCATCACGACCGTCAGAATGCGGTCGCAGAAAAACACGAACAGCGCCACCGTAAGCAGCAGACCGCCGACAACCCACGTGGAGCCGACGAGCTCTTTGCGGTTCGGCCACGTAATCTTGCCAATCTCAACACGGCATTCACGCAGGAAATTGCCGAAAGACTTGAGTTCGTCTTGAAGTTTGCTCATGTTGATGGGGTCTGCTGAGAAGCATCCGCGCGCCCGGCCCCGGACGTGTCGCAGGGGAGCGCGCGAAGGTTCGTCGTGGGTGTTACGTTAAAATGGCACGTCGGGCAGGAATCGAACCTGCAACATTCGGTTTTGGAGACCGATACTCTGCCAATTGAGCTACCGACGTAGGGAAAGTGTCTTGTCGAAAGGGCTTATTTACCCTTGATTTCCTTGTGAATCGTCCGCTTGCGGTCGTGCGGGCAGAACTTCAGCAGCTCCAGACGGGCAGGCATCGTCTTGGCGTTGCGGGTCGTGGTATAGTTGCGCCGATGGCACTCGGTGCACTCCATGATAGCTTGATTGCGGGGCATGGCTAAACAAATCAAAAGCGTTGAAAATCGGAGTCCAAGAATAACAGAATGCCTTTCCCAAAACAAGCAGAAGCTTTCAGAAAACTTTATTTTTCCGGAAAAGCCGCTCTCAGAGCCACTTTTCGATGAGCCAATTTCGTACAATTCCCTTCCCTGCCGACGCATCCGCCCAAATTTCCCGCCTCTTTCGCGCACGCGCGCGTACAAAACTAAACAGATTCCATGACCGCAGCCGGATTCCCAGACTTATCCCGGAGGGGCGGTCGTCCCATTTTTCAGCCACATGGAGAAGAGATTTGGAGGAAACGAAGACAGAGCGATGGCGTTTGTTTCCCGCAGAACCGCAGAGACATTGGAGGAGAAGACGGCGGAGGCAAAGCCTGCGAGACGGCTATGGCGCGGGTTGCGGGGGTTTCAGGAGGGATGCGAGCCGCCGCAACGAACCGTCGATGTCGGCGCGGTCGATTGCGAAGTCATAGAGAAGATACACGGTCTCCGTATCATTATCCACAACGATGGTTTGCGGAGCGCGGGACACTTCGCGGACGGGCGTCCAGCGTCCACCCTTCATCTGGCAAAGCCGGGTTACCCCGTTCGTATTCTTCTCCCAAATCAGCCAGTCCGCATCCTTAGGGAACAAGGATTCTGCCGCATCCGTCCGCACCGCCTTTCCGGCAATGCGGACC
>CASFKR010000004.1 GCA_949295265.1 uncultured Verrucomicrobiota bacterium
ATAATCCACATGCCCCGCAACGGCTGTGGGCGGTTTGGGAATGCTCACGCAGAAGGATTTGAGCGGGAAGTGGGCGCGGCCGTCGTTGGCGCCGTCCCAGTGTTCGAGCTTCCGGTCCAGCGGAAAACGGATTTCTTCCCAGGCGCCGGTTCCCTTGAGGCGCGTTTTCCACTGGAGGGTCTGTCCGGTGGCGTCCGTCACGCGGAAGGTGAGCTGCTGAGCCACCGGGGAGCGTGCGGCAAACCGAATGGCGGCGGCCCCTTCCACGGCGGCGGGAACCGTGGCCATGACGTACGGCGTCGATTTTGAGCGGGACGCCGAGAAATCGTACTGAACGCGGAGATAGGAGACGCCGTCCGTATCCTTTTCAAGGGCCAACGAACCTTTCCCCGTATTGGGAATGAAGGTCCACGCCGCACCGGCTTCGAAGAGCCCCAGCGGACGCCCGCCCGGCGGAATGGCCGTGACGTCGTGGGCCACGGGCTGCGGTTTGGGCGTCGTGGTAACGGCGGAAACGGGCTCGCCGTCCTGACCGGAAAGCGGGAGGTAAACGGGCAGTTCGTTCAGCGCGATGGTTTGCTTTTTGCCTCCGGCATAGGTGAGTGCAATTTCGTGCGGCCAGACTTCGTCGGGGGTCCCCTGCGGGGGAGGTGCGGTCCATGCCGCCAACTTGCGCGCTCCGGCGTCATTGACCAGGATCAGCAGATAGTCCTGCGCAGAATCGGTCTGAATGCGCGACTGCACACGATAGCCGGAAAGCTCCTTCACGAGCGTCCGGAGCGCTTCCACGGCAGGCGCTTCCGTGCCGTCGGGACGGAAGAGGGCAAAACCTTCGTTGCCGCCCCATTCATACCAGACGGAGAACCGTACGCCGCAAAGTTGGTCGATGAGCGCCTGGCGGACAAAATGTGCGGCCTGGTGTGCCGCGGCTTTGGCGGCTTCGCCGCCGCTCCAGCCTTCACCCGTGGCGGTTTCTTTCGCCGCATAGCCGCGCTCTGTATTGCCCATCGGCAAATCGGGCGCGCCGTATTTTTTGAGCAGCTGGCGGGTGACGGAATGCCCGACGGCATGCTCTTCCGGCGTGCGGACGCCATAGGGGTGCACGGACCAGCCGGAAATGCCGCTCTTGAGCACGCCCTTCCGAAAGCAGAATTCGGTCCATTCATAGCTCGGCTGCCAGTAGTTGGAAACCGAACCGGCAACGACAACGCAAGAAGGGTCGGCTTCCCGCATCTTGGGCACGACTGTATTGACGAGAGCGGAATACTCATCCGCATACGGTTCGCTGTTGTGCGTGCCGTCCTTGCGCCAGAAGGTGCGCACATTCGGTTCATTCCAGATTTCGAACACAATCGGATCATCGGCATAGTGACGGGCTGCCGCAGCGGCAAAGGCGGCGAATCCTTCGCGCCCAGCTTGCGTGAGAATCCCTCCGCGGCTTTCCCCGTAGAGCGAATTGCCGCCGAAGAGGCAGGCGATAACTGTCATGCCCAGCTCGCGGGCACGCGCCACTTGCGCATCAAATGCGGAAAAATCGTAAACACCCTTTTCCTTTTCAACGGCATTCCAGTAAAAGCCGCGCCGGATGATCCGGAACCCGAGCGCATGTGCTTTTTCAATGGTGGCAAGATTCCATCCATCCGGCTTGAGCTGTACGCCGAGACAGTCCGGGAACCGTCCCCCGGGCAGCGCATTGCGCGCTTCTGCGGCATTGGCGGGGGAAAGGGAGGCGACGGAAATCGCGCCGCAAAGGCTCAGCGCGGTGACCAGCTTCTTTTTCATGCTGACAGGGGGATAGGGGATGATAGTACTCGTGTTACTTACGGAAGAAAACGTGAAATGTCGTCTCCCGGAGCTTCACTTTGGTCAATCGACGATTTCACTTTCCGCACACAATCAATATACCCTGTTCTCTCTCCAAAATCAACGAATCCTCCCCTGAATTTATCCTTTTTTTTCATTCCCCTTTTATCCAAAAATGTTCGACGGGTATCGACAAGATAAAAAATCAACTGCTGCCGGCAATCCTATCAGCGAAAGTCGGCAGGCGTTTTACGAAATCCGGATAAGCTGTTAGCTCGGTATCTTTTTCAGGGCGGGTTTAGTAGGATTCCGGACTTGTCATGCGCGGAACCCGGGGTCGTGACGGCGAACCCGCAGCCTGTTCCGCTTTTATCCATTTTTCTTTTTCCTTATGTACGTTCAAACCTTTTGTCCGAATGGAATCCGCGCTCTTCTTTTCTGCGCAATGGCCGTTTTCCCTGTTCTTGCCGTGGCGCAGCCCGAAGATGCCGCCGGTACGGCCATTGATTTTGAAGAGACGTTTGAACCGACGCCGGATTGGTCGTTCGTGACGTCGTTCGGATATGATTCCCGCAACGGCAATACGGACAAGGATGCCGTCAGTGCGCATGCCGAGGCGGTGAAGACCGAGGGTCAGATGCGGTTCAATTTTGCCGTTGACGGCGCCTGGGAAACCGAGGAAACGGAAGCCGAAGGCGAAAAGAAAGATGAGACGACGGTCAACAACGTCAAGGCGTCTGGCAATGTGAAAGCCATGCGGAATGGCTATTTCCTGTACTTTGACGTCAGTGGTCTGCACGATGACATTGCGGATATCCGGTACCGGTTCATCGAGTCGCTCGGTGTCGGTACGTTCCTCTGGGACGAGCCGGAACTGCGCTTTTCCGTGCAGGGCGGTGTTGCGTACGTGCAGGAAGATTTGGGCGAATCGGACGATTACGCCGCCTTGCGTGTGGCGGAGCGGGTCGACTGGAAACCGGCACAAGCCAATGGTGTCAGTTTCTGGGAGTCGGCGGAGGCGTTGCTTTCCTGCGACGGGATGGAGCGCTGGCTGCTGAACTGCGAGGCGGGTGTGGATGTTCCGCTGTTTGCAGACCTGTCCCTCCGCTTTAAATGGCTCTGCAACTACGATTCCGAGCCGGCGGATGACAAGTGCTCCACGGATCGGCGCTTCCTGATGGAAGTCGCCTACCGTTTCTGAGACGTTCTGCAGCGATGGCTCCCGGCGCGAGGACGCGTCAGCCCGCATGAGCGTCCATGCGGACGGGAGCAACTTCGCGGGCGAGGCGGTCGACCGCTTCCGGGTCGGGCGGCAGTGCGCCGGGGCGGGTCGTCGCCAATGCCCCGGCAGCTACCGCGTGCGCCATTGTTTCTGCCGTGAGACCTGAGTGCCGGGCAAAATAGCGGTAGCAGAATTCGGCGAGGAGGGTGTCGCCGGCGCCGGTGGTGTCGACGACGGGGACCAGCGGTGAATCCACGCGGTAGATGGCGTGTGCTTCGCCGTTCGTTTCGCGGGCGGCGAACCAGCAGCCGTTTGCTCCATCGGAGAGGATGACCAGCGGCGTGCGCGTCAGCAGCCGCGAAATGGCGCGCAGGAAGTCCGCCTCGGTCTGAAGGGAGAACCCGAGAAGTTCGGCGCATTCTGCGCGATTGGGCTTGATGAGTGCGGGGCACGCTTCCGCGCCGTGGTGAAGCGCTTTGCCTGCGGTGTCCAACACGATGGGCCCCAGCCGTTGCAGGAGCGCAATCAACTGCGCATAGAAATCAGCGGGGAAGGTTGCAGGAAGGGAGCCGGAAAGCAGAAAGGCGTCCGGTGCGGAAGCGGTCCGGCCGAGCAGTTTTTCCGCGAAGTGTTCCGCAGGAAAGGCGGAGGCGTCAAGCCCCGGAAAAGCCGGGCGGTTCATTTTGAACATGCCGCACGGCGAAGTAAACATGATGTTGATGCGGGCGGCACCGGGCACACGCGTCAAGGCGTCTTCAATGCCCGCTTGAGAGAGTTCCTCCTCAAATGGCGCGGCATTGTCAGCGCCGAGGAGACCGGCAAGCCGGACGCGCTCGCCGCGCAAGGCGAGCCAGCGCGCGACGTTGAGCCCCTTGCCGCCCACATGCGCCGTTTCATTGGCACCCTTGATGACATCGCCCGGCCGCGGAAATTTCGGCAGGCTGATGGTGGTGTCGATGGCGGGAGAGAGGCAGAGGACGGAAAGCATGGCGGGGTGCCGGGCAGGGGGCGAGGGCGCAAAAGAACCCTCCCGTCGTCTGGGCCCGCCGAATGGGAGGGGAAACGGCGGGCTGGAGGGAAAATGACGAGGGGAGGGAACAGGGAAAAACTTATCCGCGGACGAGGGGCTCGTATCCCATATACTCGCCCTGACGCGTCACATCAATCACGGCCTGCCACAGGGCGCCGTTGGTATCGACCTTCTGGCGTTCCACGGTGGCGAGGGCAATGGGGACGAGCATGTAGACATCGGCGCATTTGCCGACAACGCAATTCGTGCGCCCGGCCATGGCGGCATGAACCGCATTTTTGGCCAGAAGGGTGCAGTGAATCGAGTCGGATCCGCGTGCGGGGACGGAGCGGATGGTGTAGCTCGGGTCAAAATATTTGACCGAAACGGGCTTCCCTTTTTCGCGGAAATGCGATTCGATGACGGATTTGAGGTAGGAGCCGATATCCTTCTTGAGAATATTTCCGGAGGCATCGCGCTTTTCCTCGCCGGCAATCAGTTCCTGCCCCGCACCTTCTGCAACAACGATGACGGCATGCGTCTTGCCGATGCCGAAACGGCGGTCAAGCGCTGTCAAGACGCCGTGTTCGCCCTCGAGTTCGAAAGGCATTTCGGGAATCAGGCAGAGGTTGACCACGGAGTTGGCGATGGCGGCATAGGCGGCGATGAAGCCGGAGTCGCGCCCCATGAGTTTGACGAGCCCGATGCCGCGCGGGGCTCCTTTGGCTTCCACATGGGCGCAGGAAATGACCTTTCCCGTCTCGTAGACCGCCGTTTCAAACCCGAACGAGCGTCCGATGAATGCCAAGTCGTTATCGATGGTCTTCGGAACGCCGACTACGCTGATGGAAAGCTTGCGGCGCTGAATTTCCTCGGCAATATCGCGGGCGGCGCGCAACGTACCGTCTCCACCGATGGTGAAGAGCATGTTGATGTTCAGGTGCGCGAGCGTATTGACGATCGTTTTCGTGTCCTGACCGCCGCGGGAAGAGCCGAGAATGGTTCCGCCCATTTCGTGAATGTCATCCACCACATCCGGCGTGAGGATGATGGGTTCGTGGCCGTAGGAGGGAACGAGGCCCTCGAAGCCGTAGCGGACGCCGAAGATGTGCCGCACGCCGTAATCGAACCAGAGGGTTTGCACGAGCCCCTTGATGACGTCGTTCAATCCGGGGCAGAGACCGCCGCAGGTGACGATGGCCGCGCGCGACCAGGCCGGATCGTGGAAAATCATCTTGTGCGGTCCGGCCTTTTCGAAGGACGGAACCGGCACATCCTTGCGGATGGCATCCTGAACGGAGGCAAAGTCGTGATCGATGATGGTCCGCTCATCCGCATTCACGTAGAAGGGTACGCGAATCGGAGAATCAATGGTGCATTCGCCCAGTGTGTCAACGTTGAAGTTGACCTGACTGGGATTGTCCATAATCTCTTTAATCGTCATGGTGATGGCTGAAAAATGAGGGAAGGACCGGTAGAAAAGGAAGGGCGGAGCCGGGCTGCCTCAGAACGAAACGCAACGGGCGATGCGCGCCTGAATTTCCCCGGCGATCTTCGAAACCAGTTCTTCGGAAACGGGCTTGTTGATGGCGAGGAGGGCGAGCGAGTTGCCGGTGGAGGGGTTGTGCGGGTTGCGCATATCCTCGATATTGACGTCCGCCGAGGCGAGCGCCTTGGAAATGGCGGCGATGACGCCCGGGCGGTCCTTGTACTCGAAGACCACGGCGTGACCGGCGGGAACCCAGTAGAGGTGATTGAACTCGTCGATGCGCGCAATCATGGTGAGATTTTCTCCGACGGTGCCGCGGACGGAGACGCAGGTTTCGGTTCCGGCGTTGTCGCGGGAAATGAGGTCGACCGTCATCGAGGCGTCATAATGCTTGGCGGGGTCAGGCTCGCGCACCTTGAAGACGATGCCCTTTTCCTCAAGCCCCTTGAGCGTGGCCTTGTAGTCGGTTGTGCGGTCGATATCTTCCCAGATGCCGTTCAGGAGCGAGAGCGTAAGCCACTGCGAGAAAGGCGCGAGCGTCCCGTAGCAGGAGATTTCGATGCGGGAGAGGGGGCGGTCCTTGCCGAGGAGGGCGCGGCTGAGTTGGGCGAGCGTGTAGGCCAAGCCGCAGTAGGAGGCGTCGAGTCCTTGCGGGATGTCGCGGTTGACGATAAAGGGAGAAACACCCTTTTCATCGAGGTCAACGAGCTCTTCCGCGGCGCGGATGGCCGCATTGCGGTTGGCTTCGACGGTGGAGGCGCCCAGGTGCGGCATCATGAGGTCCGCAATGTCGGCGACCGACTTGGGACCTTCGGCGTCCTTGGGGTAGACGTCGTTCAGAAAGCGGATGGATTTGACCTGACGCGCGGCGCGGATGTCATCCTCGTTGACGATGCCGGCACGGGCGCAGTTGATAAGCGTGGCGTCGTTTTTCATCAACTGGAGCAGGTCCTTGTTGACGAAGCCCTTGGTTTCGTTGTTCTGCGGAATGTGCAGGGTGACGAAATCGGATTCCGCGAAAATGGTGCGCACGTCGGAAGGCTCGATGCCGAAATCCTTGACGCGGTCGGCGGGGACGAGCGGGTCGAAGCCCAGAATGCGGCATTCAAACCCGGCCAGGCGCTTGGCGACGAGGCGCCCGATGTTGCCCAGCCCGATGATGCCGACCGTTTTGCCGGTCAGTTCGCGGCCCATGAGTTTGGACTTCTCCCACTGCCCGGCGCGCGTTGTTTCATCGGCGCGGACAATGTGGCGGCAATCGGCGAGAATGAGGGCGATGACCTCCTCGGCGACGGCGTTGGAGTTGGCGCCCGGCGTGTTCATGACGTCGATGCCCTTCGTGCGGGCATATTTGCCGTCAATGTTGTCAAAGCCGGCGCCGGCCCGTACAACTACGCGCAGGCTCGGGAGCGCGTCAATCACCTCTGCGGTGACCTTTTCCGAGCGGACAATCAGTCCGTGGACGTCGGGATTGGCTTTTGCCAGATCGAGAATCGGCGTCTTGGGGTCTTGAACGACGGTATATCCGTTATCCTGAAGGATTTTGGAGGCCGTGGAGTCGAGTTTGGTGGGAATCAGAACCTTTTTCATCGGAGGCAGTAGTCAATCAGCCGGAATTCTGGTAGGCTGAAGAGGCATGAATGCGCCTCAGGCAGCCGCTCGTTTTCCTGCCGTAAACGAACGAAAAATCAGTGTATGTTTTGGGGTCAATTATAGGAGAACAAAGATGACGAAATCAAGAACAAACGCCGTTGCCCGGCTTTTCTGCGGGTTGGCTGTTTGGATTCTTGTCGCCAGCCCGAGTCCCGCCTACACCCCGGTGCAACGGGGGGGACGGGTTTCGGATACGAGTCAATCGACTTTTGAGCGGACGGACAATGCCGCGGCTCCGGACTACAAAGAGCCGGGCTTCTTCTGGACGCGTCCGCGGGAAAAGACAGCGGAAGCGCAAATGGCCCGCGCCCGTGCTTTGGAGGCGGCGGGTTCCACGCGCAAGGCGCGCAAGGCGTATGAGGCCCTCGTCCGCGAATGGGGCGATGCTCCGGAAGCCGCAGAAGCGCAGCTCAAGTTCGCACAGCTTTGCGAAGCGGCCGGCAAATACGAGCGGGCGTTCCGGGAGTATCAGTATTACCTGGAGCACTATGCCGGCGGCAGGGTGTCTGATCTCGCCAGCTATATTGACATCGTTTCCTCTCAGTTCGGTATCGCCAATGCGCTTCGGGCGCGCGTGACCAGTCCGCTGGGGCCGTCCATGGAGACGGTTGCCTCCATGTACCGCCACATTGTCGACAATGCGCCGGATTGGGAACGGGCTCCGGATTGCGTCTTTTACGAAGCGCTCACCTATGAGGCGTGCAATGCATTGCAGAAGGCGGTTCCTGTATTTGAGCGCCTGTGCACGAAGTACCCGGCCAGCGGTTTGGTTGCGGATGCCCGGTATCGCGCCGCCTTTTGCCGTTATACGCTTTCGTCCAAGGCGAAAAACGACGAACGTTCCGCCGCCAACGCGCTTCAGGCGGTTCAGCTTGCACGGCGCGTTGCACCCAGTCATCCGGAGGCGGCCCGCGCCGGCGAGGCGGCGGCTGACCTTTCCCGCCGCCTTTCCCGCATGGCGTACGAAAAGGCCGAATTCTACGACCGGATTCGCGCCAACCCGAAGGCCGCCCGTATCGCCTACGAGCAATTCCTCAAGGCGTATCCCGCTTCGGAGGAGGCCGAAATCGTCCGCGCCCGCCTCGCGGAACTGCCGCAACCCTGACACACCCCTGCCACGCGCAACCGCACGTTTTTTTTTCGGCGGTGCCTGATTCCTGATTGTATTGACGATGGCTCAGAACGTTGCTTCGTATCAGACCCGGATGTACCAAATCCTCTTTGGGTTGGGTCTTGTTTTTTTGGCGCTTGTTCTGGTCAAGACGATTATGGGCGGCAATACGACCAACCTCGGCATGGCGGTTGGTCTGATTGCCGCCGTTTGCGCGGTTTTGGCGCTGGACAAGTATTATTGGGTGTTGTTTCCCCTGTTGACGGCGGGCGGCGTCCTTGCGATTCCCGGGTTGCCTTTTAACGGGGCGGAATTGGCCTGTATCGCCGTCATCGGCGTTTATTTCGTGCGGCTGGCGGCACACCGGGCGGGCGGTTTTCGCGTCAACAGCGACTTGCTTGTTTCCTATCCGCTTTTTGTGTGGATCTTTTTTATCTGGGCGCTGAACCCGACAGGCTTCGCCATTTTCGGAAGTGAATCGATTGGGGCCCGATTCTATTTGCGCATCATCATGGGCTTTCTGACGTTGCATGTTTTTTCGACATTGGCGCTGGGTGAGCGGGAATGCAAAATTTTCTTCTGGGCATTGCTGGCCGGTCTGTTGATTTCTTTTGTGAACTCAATGGTTTTTGGTGCGTTTGTGGAACAGGAACTGGCGGAAACGGGGGAAACAGCAGGAGCCCGATATTATTTGATTGCCTTCGCCCCATTGTATCACCTCCTGTTCTCCCGGTTTTCATTAGGACGCATTCTGACCTCTCCGTGGCTCCTGTTTCTGGTTTCGACCTCGGCATTGGCAACGGTGATTTCCGGAAAACGTCAGTTGTTTGCACGATTGGTCATTCTTCCGGTTGTCCGGGCGATTGTGACGCGGCAATATCGGATGATGACAGCCATTTGCTGTTTCATCGGTATTTTGTTCCTGACATTTGCGGTCGCAGGAGACGGAGCGCTCTGGTCCATTCCGGATTCGGCGAAGCGGTCGCTGTCGGTTGTGTTCCCTTCGCTCCGTGAAAGCGGGCGTTTTGAAGGGGCCTCTGACACCTTCCGGGAAGAAGTGCATAAAAGTGCAGCCGAATTGATTAAAAGGCATCCCTGGGTCGGGCGTCGCGGTTTTGCCATGTCCCGGGAAAACGCATCGTGGCTCTATACAACCCGTCTCGGAGAGATAAACTTTGCGCTTCATGTTGCCTCCGGCAACTGGCATGGCTATTGGCATGCTTTTGCGGCGGATTTCGGAATCCCCGGGGCTGTTATGGCGGGTATCGTATTGTTTTATATAACGTTTCGGGGCCTTTCGCTCTGCCGGAAAATTCCGATGAATCCGCCCTACCGGTTTACGGTGGCTTTTTACTATGCCAATCTTATTTTGGGGGCATGTCTGTTCTCCATTACATCCGGTCACAGTTCCACTTCCCTGTTGGCGCTATGGCCGAATTTCGGCATTCTGCTGGCCGTTCAGAACGGGCTGACACGCAAAGAGCTGGAAAAGGGTTGATATCCCTGATTTATTTGTCATGAAAATTCTACATATGTGTCATGTGCCTGTCCCGGAGACGGAAAGTCAACGGTATAAAGCCCGGCGGGGACATCCGGGACGGTGGGCGCTCAATCATGCCATCGCGCAAAAACAATCCGGGCTGGATGTGGAAGTCGTTTCCCTTGCGCATATGGCGAAGCAGGATTTCGATTGCGAAATCGACGGGATGCCGGTGCACTTTTTGCGAACCTTCCATCCCTGGCGTGATGTCACCTTTTATGCGATTGATCAAATCCGGTTGGCGCAGTTTGCCCGGCGGTTTCGTCCGGACATCATTCATGCACATGGCACGGAGGACGCTTTTGCCCTGGGAGCGATTCGCTCGGGTATTCCGTTTTGTGTGACGGCACAAGGTCTGCTGACGGAAATCTTCCGGCGGATGGACACACATCCCAATCTTCATGAGCGGTGCATCCGCCGCTGTGAGCAGTACGCCTGGAAACGCGTCAAGTATGGTATCTGCAAAAGCCGATATGTTCAGGAGATTCTGCAGGCGGATTATCCTCATCTGGATACGACCCTGATTCCCAACACCTATCAGGCGAAACTGGATCCCGGCGATGCTGCAAGTAAGGATGGAGCGGCACGCGGGCATACTCTGGCGTTTGTCGGAACAATGGACCGGCGTAAGGGTGTTCACCTGATTGCCGACGCCATGACGGTTGTGAACCGTGAATTTCCGGATGTGACGCTCCATATCGCGGGTAACAAGACCAATGCGGATGCCCGTTCGGCTTATGAGGCAGAACAAATTCAGCGGCTACAGGAGACGCTTGGCGACCGGCTGGTTCTTCACGGTCATCTGGCTCCGGTGCAGCTCTTTTCGGTGTTGGATGAATGCGCGGCCCTCTTGGCCCCTTCCCTGGAGGAAATGTTCGGGAATCAGCTGATTGAGGCGCTGATGCGCGGTGCGCATGGTATTGTTGCGGACGGAACGGCCATGGCGGAGAATGTCCGGCACTTCGGTAACGGCACCATTGTTCCGCAACAGAATCCCGCAGTTCTGGCCGAAGCAATTTGCGCCGTTTTGCGTCAGCCGCCTGTTGCGTCACAGCAGGAGGCAGCCCGTCAGTCCATCCGGGACTATATGTCTCCCGCAGCCGTGGCGGAAAAGCACCGGGCCCTGTATGAGCGCATCCTGATGGAAAGTCGGACCGGCGTCCGTTAACGGTGTTTCTGAGACGTTCGGACAGACGGTCATCGCGGTCCGTTCTTTTTGTTTAGGCGAGTCATTTTTTATGAGTATGGTGGCATGACCGCAGAGCTGCAGAGAGGTGAAACCCGGGATGGGATCCCTGCGCAGATTGTGGTGCGGGGGGCACGCGTCCATAATCTGAAAAATGTGGATGTGGAGATTCCGCTCAACCGTATTGTCGGGATTGCAGGCGTATCCGGGTCTGGAAAGTCTTCTCTGGCGCTGGGGACGCTGTATGCGGAAGGATCCCGGCGCTATCTGGAGTCGCTTTCGACCTATACACGGCGCCGGATGACGCAGGCAACCCGGGCTTCGGTGGATGAGGTGCTGTACATTCCGGCGGCGCTTGCCCTTCATCAGCGACCCGGTGTTCCGGGTATGCGCAGCACATTCGGCACGGGAACAGAACTTCTGAACGTGCTCCGCCTCATGTTTTCCCGGCTGGGGCAGCATCTGTGCCCCAACGGACACCGCCTGCCGCCGACGCTCAAAGTAGCCGGTGAGCAGGAACTTTTCTGCGAGGTGTGCGGTGCAAAGGTCTCCCCGCCCGGCGCAGAGGGCCTTTCGTTCAACAGCGGCGGCGCCTGCCCCGCGTGCGAAGGGACGGGAATCGTGCGGACCGTTGATGAAAGCACCCTTGTTCCCGATGATTCCAAGAGCATCGATGAGGGAGCCGTTGCGCCGTGGCAGTCGCTCATGTGGTCGCTCATGAAGGATATTGCCCGCGATTTGGGGGTGCGCACGAATGTGCCTTTCCGTGAATTGACGGAGCGCGAGCGCGAACTGGTGCTGCATGGCCCGCCCGTGAAGCGGCATCTGGTCTATCAGAACCGGACTACCGGGGAGTCCGGCGAGATGGACTTCACGTATTTCAGCGCCGTGTATACGGTGGAAAATGCGCTTTCCCATGTGAAGGATGAGAAGGGAATGAAGCGGGTGGAAAAGTTCCTCAAGCAGTCGCCCTGCCCGGACTGCGGGGGTACGCGCCTGAGTGCGGCTGCCCGCGCGCCGCTCATCCGCGGTCTTTCGCTGGCGGACGTCTGCCGGATGACGCTTGCGGAGCTGGTGGACTGGGTGGCGGGCGTCCCAGCGGCCATGCCCGCTGAAATGCGTCCCATGGCGGAGAATATCTGCGCATCCTTCCGGGATGTCGCCCGCCGCCTTCTCGATTTGGGTCTGGATTATCTGACGCTGGACCGGGCGGCGTCCACGCTTTCCACGGGTGAGCGACAGCGGATGCAGTTGGCGCGGGCCGTGCGCAACCGCACCACGGGCGTGCTGTATGTGCTGGATGAGCCGTCCATTGGTCTGCATCCCGCCAATCTGGCGGGGCTTCAAGGCGTGATGGACGATCTGGTTGCGGACGGAAATTCCGTAGTTCTTGTCGATCACGATGTGAACGTGTTGCGCCATGCGGACTGGCTTGTGGAACTGGGACCCGGCGCCGGCGCCGACGGCGGCGAGGTGATCGCCCAGGGGAGCATTTCCGAAATCGAAGCCAATCCGCACTCCCGCATCGGTCCCTTCCTTTCCGGTGCCGCCGACGCGGCGCTTCATCATCCCTGTCCGCCGGAATCTCTGTTTTCCGAGGGGTGCCTCCGGCTGTCAACGGGGCCCATTCATACCGTTCAACCGCTGGAAGCCGCATTCCCAAAGGGCCGCCTCACGGTTATTTCGGGCGTTTCCGGCTCCGGGAAAACGACGCTTGTGCTTGAAAGTCTGATTCCGGCGCTCGAGGCGCAGATCAAGGGCGAAGCGCTTCCGGAACATATCCGCGCCATCGAAGCGGAAGGAATCCGGCAGGTGAAGCTCATCGATGCCACCCCCATCGGCATCAATGTGCGCTCCACGGTTGCCACCTATGCCGATGTGCACGATGAACTCCGCAAAGTCTATGCGCGCACGCCGGACGCGAAGAAAGCCGGATACAAGGCGGGCGATTTTTCTTATAACACGGGGTCGCTCCGTTGCGCCGGTTGCGATGGCACGGGCTCCATCAGTCTCGATGTGCAGTTTCTTCCGGACGTGGTGATTCCTTGCCCGACCTGCGGTGGTTCGCGCTATTCGGAAGCAGCCGGAGCCATTCGTCGCGAGCCCAAGGGCGGCGGAAAAGCGTATTCGCTCACCGAACTGATGTCCATGAGCGTCGAGGAGGCGCTGCAGGCGTGTGCCGATTTGCCGCTTGTGCGGCGGCGTCTGCAGGTGCTCAGCGATTTGGGACTCGGGTATCTCACGCTCGGCGAAGAGACGCCCAGCCTCTCCGGCGGTGAGGCGCAGCGCCTCAAACTGGCCGAAGAGATGGGGAAGGGGCAGCGCGATTCCGTTTTTGTGTTTGATGAACCGACCATCGGACTCCATCCGCTGGATGTGCGTACGCTTCTTTCCGTGTTTGAGACACTTCTCGCGCAAGGTGCTACCATTGTTGTGATCGAGCACGATCTGGATGTGATCCGCAGTGCCGATTACCTCATCGACATGGGACCGGGTGGCGGTGACCGCGGTGGCCGGATTGTCTACCAGGGACCTCCCGACCGGCTTGCCGGTTGTCCCGAAAGCCGTACGGCTCCCTTTTTGCGGATTGCCCGGTAATCCCATGTCTCATTCGTCCCATTTGGCTCGTTTCTGCACTCAATTGAACCATGAAAACATTTTATCGCTCCACGAAGGATAAATGGATTTCCGGCGTCTGCGGCGGTCTCGGAGAGCATTTTTCTCAGGATCCGCTCCTCATTCGCATTCTTTTCATTGTTCTCTCTCTGCTGTCGGGTATCGGCATTGTTCTCTACCTTCTGCTGTGGATTCTGGCACCCGTAAATCCGGAAACCTGAAAAGAAAAAGAAGTGTTTCCGTATGCGAGGGCGTCTGGGATTTTTCATGCTTCGGGGGCGGTTGTTGCTTCTTCTTGCTGTGGGTTGCGTGACGGTCGGTTGCGCGTCTTTCGGCACGGGACGGCGGTTCCGGGTTTATCCGAATGGAGACCGCGTGCTGGCGGATGTCCCGCCCGCCATTCAGGCATCTCCGCGGCATTGCGCCCCAGCCACGCTCTCCCGCGCACTGGCATGGGAGGGCGTTCCGATTCCGCAGTCGAATCTCGCTCTCTTCGGAGGTGCTTCGCAGGAAAAAGGCGTTTCCGTCATGGATTTTTACGAAGCGCTCCAGCCGCTGTTCCGCGATTACGGCATTGTGTTGCAGACGCATGCGGTGCGGACCGCCGCAGAGGCGCTTGCGCTGGCGGAGCGGCACAATGCGGCGGCCCGGGCGGATGGGCTCCCGGAGCTCCGCATTCCGGAGAGCCGCGACGCCCTCGATCTGGGTGTCCTTTTCCTCGGGGCGGACCGCGATTGCCTGCGCGTGGCTTCCCGGCCCGGGCGCGGGCGGTTCCTCGCCGCTGTTGAAACTGAAATTTCCCGGGGGCATCCGCTTCTCTGGGGCGTCATTCTCGGCATCGTCCCGGAGCCCGCGGAAAGTCCGCCTGGCGGACATCTGCGCCTGATTGTCGGGTATAATGCGGAAGAACGGACGATTCTCTATTCGGATTCCTGGGGGCCGGACTGCCCTGTAAAGGTCATGGACGCAGATGATGCGTGGGCCATTACCATGACGCTTCATTCCCTGGACTGCTCCGGCGCCCGTTCCATTCCCTGATTTCATCGTTTTCTTTTTCACACGATTCAGTTCAACTTCATTGCTGCAGCCATGAAAAATACGGTTCTTGGTGCCACTGGTATCGCCCATGTCGCATTGGTTTGCGACCATTTTGATGAGACCATCGCATTCTATGAGCGCCTGGGCGCAACCCGTCAGCCCGGTTGGGGAGAAGGCAAGGGGCGTATTCAGCTTCTGGACATAGCCGGTGGCGCCTGCCTGGAACTTTTCGCCTGGGGCGACGGCACGGCGGCACCCAACGGCCGCTGGGTGCACGTTGCGTTGGCAGTCGACGATGTCGACATCGCTTTCAAGAACGCGCTTGCGGCCGGTGCGAAGGAAAAGGGCGCACCCCGGGTGGTGGAAATTCAGTCGACGATGGGTCCGCGCAAAATCAACTGCGCCTTTGTCATTGGTCCCGAAGGCGAAGAACTCGAATTCTTCCGCTTCCTCTGAGCTGAAGCCCGGAGAATTCCGTGAGGAGGCCCCCCCGTTTATTCCCTTGCATGGTTGGCGGTTCTTCGTTGACGCCGCCTGTTTCTCCCCCGCAACAATAGGCTGCATGTACGTCGAAAAAGTTCCCCATCGCGGTTCCCGCCCCGCCAGTCTCCTGCGTGAAGCGAAACGCGAGGGGAAAAAGACCGTCAAGCGTACAATCGCCAATTTGTCGAAACTTCCCGATGAGGCGATTGATGCTTTGCGACTCATCCTCAAGGGCGTTGCTCTCTGCGATGCGTCAACGGCTTTCGCGGTGAAATCCTCCGTTCCGTGCGGGCATGTCCATGCCGTCCGGTTGGTCATGAACCACCTCGGAATGGCGGAGTTGATTTCGCCGGAACCCAGCAGAGAACGGAACCTCATACTGGCCCTGATTACCCAACGGCTTGTCAATCCCAGCTCTCAACTCGAATCTGTCAAGCAGCTGTTTGACACGTCGATTGGAACGGATTTCGAGCTTTCTCCTGAGACGGATGAAGACGCGATTGACGGGGCGATGGGCTGGCTGCTCGGGCAACGGACTCACTTGGAGAAAAGGCTCGCGGCCAGACATCTCTCGAACGGGGCGACGCCTTTCTATTATCTGTCGAGTTCCTCCTGCCCCGGAACGGGTTCCAGCCTCGCTGAATGGTGGGACGACTGGGGCGGTCTGAAGCCGCCTGCGGTTGCGTACGGGTTGCTGACGGATGCGGAAGGACGCCCCGTCTCGATACGGGTTCATGCGGAAAACTCGACCGATCCAGTTCCCGTTCTGGTCCGGAAACTCCGGAAAGCATTCGGGCTGGAACGGGTTGTATGGGTCGGCGGGTGTGGAACGTTGACGGGGGCGCGGATTCAGGAACTGCGCAAGACCGGGGTGTCAGGCTGGGTCTCATGCCTCCGGTCGGGCGATGTGAGCAAGCTGTTTCCGGAGGACGGTTCTTCAGGAATTCCGCTGTCCCCGCCAGAGAAGCCGATGGAGATTTCCCATCCGGATTTTCCCGGCGAAAGGCTGATTGTATGCGTCAAACCATCCCGCAAAGCGAGGGAGGCACGCACCCGAAACGACGTGCATGTGATTCGCACGAGCGAGCCGGCCGAGCGACTTCCGGCTGCGGATGCCGTTCGGGCTTACAAGGCGCTGGGAAACATCGGAAAGGGGCTCCGCATCTTCGATGGAATTGATATTCAGGCCTGCCCGGGCCGGAATCAGGTTTCTGACAGGATGCGCGCACACATTTTTCTGTGTATGCTGACCTGGTATGTCGAGTGGCATATGCGGCGCGCTCTTTCGTCCCTTTTGTATGGTAAGGGTGACCTGTCCGGGGCGCGGGCAGCGCAAACTCCAGTCGCGAAGGCGGCAACCGCGATGGAGTCGAAGCGCAGGAAACGAACCTCGGCAACCGGGTTCGAATTGCAAAGCTGGCGAGGCCTGATATCCGCTCTTGGCGCGCAGTGCCGCATAATGGTAGAGACCAACGGTGTCCTGTCTGCGAAGGATGCAGAGCCGAACGCCTTCCAGGCGGAAGTTTTCCGACTTCTGAGCGAAGATTCTCCGCTGTGGGGACCGGAACGGGAACCCCCCGGCGGAAGAAACGCATAACCCCGCATGAAGAGCGGAGAATCCACTATCCGGACTGTCGCAATTCCGCTGGAACTTCGGGTTAATGGGCGTAGCCGTAGGGATGCGCCTTGTGCCAGGCCCAGGCAGAGGCAATGATTTCGGCGGGGTCGGTGTACCGGGCTTTCCAGCCGAGGACACGCTCTGCTTTGGTGGGATCGGCAATCAGTTCATCGGGGTCGCCCGCGCGGCGGGGTCCGATAACGGCGGGAATTGGATGTCCGGTCACGGCACGGGCTGCATCGACAATCTCCTTCACGGAGAAGCCGCGCCCGGTACCGAGGTTGACGGGCCCTGTGACGTCCGATTCGACGGCGAGCAGATGGGCGCGTGCCAAATCGGTCACATGGATGTAATCGCGGATGCAGGTGCCGTCGGGCGTCCGGTAATCATCCCCGAAAATATCGACGTGATCTTTCCGTCCCAGCGGAACGCGCAGGATGTTCGGGATGATGTGCGTCTCGATTTCGCGGTCTTCGCCAAGATCGCCTTCTGCACCGCAGGCATTGAAATAGCGCAGAAAAACGGGCTGGAAGCCATGGATGCGCTGGAACCAGGTGAGCATCTGCTCAAACATCAGCTTCGAGTGCCCGTACGGATTGGTCGGGCGCTGGGGCGTCTCCTCCGTAATGGGCATGTGATCGGGCTGACCATAGGTCGCACAGGTGGAGGAGAAGACGATGCGCTTGCATCCGACCGCCTGCATGGCATTGATGAGGTTGATGCCGCCCAGATCATTATTGCGGTAGTATTTGCCGGGGTCGGCGGAGGATTCGCCGACGAGTGCGTATGCCGCAAAATGCATCACGGCATCCGGGCGAACCGCCTGCAGAGCGGAGCGGATGTCGGACTCGTGACGGAGGTCGCCCACCAGCAGGCGTGCGCGCGGGTCGACGGCTTCCACGTGTCCGAGTTCGAGAGAATCGAAAACAACGACTTCATGCCCTGCGTCGAGCAGGTGCTTTGCTGTAATGCCGCCAATGTAGCCGGCGCCGCCGGTCACGAGAATCTTCATGCGTCCGGCTCCTTGTTGAGGCGGTCTTGAAGCTCCTTGATTTGCGCTTTGAGTTTCGTCACTTCCTCTTTGAGATTTTCCACTGCGCGCGGCATATGGAAAATCCGGAGGGCTTCGCGTTTGGGGACGGCCGGCGAGCCGATGTACTGACCCGGGGTGCGCAAATCGCCCGGCACACCGGCATTGGCCAGCACTTCAACGCCATCGGCGATGGTGAGGTGCCCGGCAACGCCGACCTTGCCCCAGAGCATGACGCCCGTTCCGAGATGCGTGGAACCGGCAATGCCGACCTGCGAAACGATGCCGCAGCAGGGACCCGTGCGCACGTTGTGCCCGATCTGGACGAGATTGTCGATTTTCGTATCGTGTCCGATCCGCGTCGCACCGAAGCGGGCGCGGTCGATGGTTGTGTTGGCGCCGATTTCGACGTCGTCTTCAATTTCGACGATGCCGAGCTGCGGGATTTTCTCGATGCGGATGCCCTGCGGGGTGACAGACGTCGCATACCCGTAGCCATCGGCGCCGATGACGGTGCCGTTGTGGATGGTCACGCGCTTGCCGAGGCGGCAGCGTTCCCGGATGGAAACCATCGGGTAGAGATGCACGTCATCCCCGAGAACGCATTCTTCGCCCACAACGACATGGGCTTCCACGATGACGCGCGCGCCCAGCGTCGCCCCGTCGCCGATGACGGCATAGGGACCGATATAAACGCCTTCGCCGAGCGTTACATTTTCGCCGACCACGGCGGTCGGGTGAATCCCGGGCTTGCGCTGAATCGGCGGCAGGGTGAAATGCGGCACCGCCGCGGCGAACGCCTTGTCGGGCGAGTCGACGCGCACGAGAACGCACGTCTCGGGTGCCGCGCCAGCGTAGTCGTTCGGCACGAAAACAGCCGACGCGCGGGTGGTTTCCACCTGGCGCGTATACTTGGGGTTGGCGAGGAAGGAGAGGTCTCCCGGCAGTGCGTCATGGAGCGAGGCGATGCCGGTGATATCCGGGTCGGCCGCATGTTCCGCAACGGATGCGTTGCCGATGATGGGCAGGAGGGCAGAAAGTTTCATTCTTGATTCGCCTCGCGGTTGAGCGCGGCCTCGCGGCGCGTCGCCATTTCCTCAAGTGCCTTGCGGGATTCCTCCAGCGCCTTTTCGGCGGTGGCGCGGTCACCCTTGGTGCGGGCAATGAGTTTGTCCGTCAAATCCACGGATTCCGTGCTGTAAACAACTGCGGGAATGGGGAAAACAGGACGTTCCAGGGAAGAATCCAGCACGATGGCATAGCCTTCTTCAGCGGCCAGTTTCCGGAGCTCGGCGTTGATATCCTGAAGGACGCCGCCCACGCATTCATCCTGGCGTTTGCGAATCTGCTTTTCCATGTCCGCAAGAGTCCGGCGATACGTGGCTTCCGCATTGCGGGCGGCTGCGGCGGCCTGATTCAGGGTATCGACGGCTTCCCGCTTCCGCAAATCCGTGTAAATGGGATTGTTCTGCGCTTCGCGAGCCTGCTGTTCTGCCCCGCGGAAATTGTCAACCGCCTTTTTGTAGGCTTCTTCAGCTTTGCGCGCCTCGCCTTCGAGTTTATCTCCGAGGTCGCGGAGATACTTGTTGTTTTCGGAGGTCTGGGGGTGAGCGAGAAGGACAATCTCCATATTGACGACGCCGATTTTCGTCTGGGCGGAGAGTGCCGGGACGAAGACGGAAGCGAGCAAGAGGAGAGAAAGCAGAATGCGTTGCATGGGGAGCGGATTCCTTGGATAAGGGATGGAAAATCAGTTGCGCGCGACGGGCGGAATCTGGCACGTCGCGCGCAGAGGTTAAGCGTTGGTCGCGGGCGGCGTTTCTGGGGAAGCTTCAGCCGCCGCAGGGGCTTCCGGCGCAGGTGCGGGCGCGGCCTCGGCGGATGTTTCCGCATCTGCGGTTTCCGCGGCGGGAACTTCCGCCGCGGGAGCGGCGTTCTCCTTCGCGGGCGGCGTCTCTGCGGCCGGTGTGTCCGCGGTGGAAGATTCCGGCGCAGTCGGGAGCGTTGCTCCGGAGGGTTCTTCCGCGGGTGCGGGCGTTGCGGCGGGTGCTTCGGGTGCGGGCGTCGGCGGAGGCTGGGGCGTCTTCAGGTCCCGGTAGTAGGGGTGTGCGCAGGGAAGAGCGACCACACCATTCGTGTATTCGATGATGTGTCCGCGGTCAATCAGGAAATCAAGCCGTTTCCGGAAGGCGTTTGCCTTTTCGGCGGGCGTCCCTTCCGGCGCGAGTGCCGCGAGCATATCGGTGCGTGTGGTGCCGGTATGCGTGGTAACGTAGTCGATGATGTCCTTGATTTCGGCAACGGCGGAAGCGGGATCGAGTGCCTTGGGTTCCCGTGGGGTGACAAATTCCTCGCGGCGGGTATCGGACGCACGGAAGAGATGCATCTTGCGGGAACGCAGACCTCCGCGGACGGCGAAAAACAGCGAACTGACGTGGGAAGCCTGTTCGTGATCCCAGACGCTCCGGATTTCATCAAGGATATCCTGCTCCTTGATGGTGTTGGAGACGGCGTGCGTCAGGGATACCTGCGGAGCCGAGCGCGTGATGCGGTCGGCAATCTGTTTGCGGAAGATTTCTTCGGCTTCATCGCGCGTCAGCCGCTCTTCTTCGACGGGCGCAGGAGCGGCCTCTGCGGGCGCAACATCGGCGGGCGCTTCGAGCGCAGTCTCAGCGGATGCTGTCTCAGCGGGAGCCTCATCCGCAGGAGCGGACGCTTCGGGCGCGGGTTCGACAGGAGCGTCTTCCGCGGGAGCGGCCTCTGCAGGCTTTTCCTCAGCGGGCGCAGCCTCGGCGGCCGCGGCTTCCGCAGGCGCGATGGGACCTTTCCTGCCGGCGCGTTTGGCAGCGGCCTGCGCATTGGCCTGTGCGCGCATGATGGGGTCGGTCGTCGGCAATTCCGGCTTGCGGACCCACAGCGTCACATGCGAGGCCTCCTGGCGCCACTGCTCAATCACTTCGGGATCGGTTACCAGTTCGATGCGGGCGCGGTATTCCGCCTCGTCCATGCCGGCACACGGTCCGTTGAGCATCTCAAGGATGCGTTTTGTATACGTGTGGTAATTCGGCGGCGCCAGCAGCTGCCCGGTGACGCCGCACCTGCCAACGGCCGAAAATTTGCCGTTCGGCGGGTCGACGTCCACGGTGACGGGCGAGAAATACTCCTCGAAATGCTTTTCGAAAAGGTGAGCCCGGAGCGCAGCCGGATCGAGCGAAATCCAGCCGCAGAGACGGCACTGGTGGAAGCGCTTTTCGCGATGCCCCTCCTTGTAGGTGAGGCGTACCAGTGTGGAGTCCGGTTCTTTGAAGAACAGTCCGACGATTTCCCGCAACGGCATGGCGCGGCGTGCCGTTGCGATTTTGCGGGCGATCATCGAGAGCGCATCCTGATCCGGCAGGAACGAGACCTCGTAGGGGACGGGCGGACGATAGCGGCCCGGGCGGTGCGGCGCATGCCGGTCTGCGGCTGGCGCGCCCTCGCGGCGATGCTCATCCCGGCGGTCATGCTCCCGGCGGTGCGCACCCTCGCGCGAACCGCGCCCGTCGCGCTCTCCGCGGTCACCACGTTCGCCGCGCGGATGATCCTTCCAGCGACCATCGCCCTGGCGGTCCTGCCGCCGCCCGCGTCCGTCTTCTCCGCGGCGGCGCCCATACCAGGCGTCCTCGCGCTTTTCTCCATCGCCGGAGCGCGAAGAATAGCGGTTGATGTTGATGTAATTGGTGTCAGAAGATTCCCGTGCCCAGCTGGGTCCAAAAGAAATTCCCTCAAAGGGATTGATCTGACCGGAGGTCTGATCGCCGTCGTTCATGGGGTTTATCTCGTATCTGATACAAAAAACAGATTGTGTATCAGCGGTAAATTTTATCGAATCGAATCGATTGAATCAAGAGAATCTGCGCAAAAAGGGCGAATTGTCAGTGAAAGGTTGCGCTGCGCGCGGCCGCACACAGAAAAATTCGCCCCCAGAACGCCGACGGGCGTCTGGGAGCGAAGCGGTTTTCGCCGGAAAACGGCGGTCGGAAATCATTGCCCCGGTTCTTCGATGCTGAGGCAGACGGGTTCGCCACCGGCGCAGGGCAGCGTGCGGATTTCCTCGAGAGCCTGAAGCATGTCGGCGCGGCGCACATCGTGCGTGAGCAGAACGACGGAGGCGAAGCCGTCCGCAGCTCCGTGCTGAACGGCGGAGCGGATGGAGACCCCGTGTTTGGAGAAGACGCTGGTGGTGGCAGCCAGAGAGCCGGGTGCATCCTTGAGGGAGAGGCGCACGTAGTTGCTCGAAACGGCATCGCCGAGCGGCTTGAGCGCCACGGGGGCGGAGGCCTTCGGCATCGTGACGGCGCGGCAGGTGCCGGCGGCGAGGCTCCGCGCGACTTCCGCGATGTCGCCGACGACGGTGGCGGCAGTCGGCAGACGCCCGGCGCCGCGACCATAGAAGAGCGTCCAGTCATCCATGTCGCTCTTGACCATGGCGGCATTGAAGACGCCGGAAACGGAGCCGAGCATGCTCGCCGCCGGTACGAGTGCAGGCTCGACGCGGAGTTCGAGTCCGTCCGGCGTATTCTTGATGATGGCGAGGAGCTTGACGCGGTAGCCCATTTCGCGGGCCCGGAGAATATCCTGCGCTTCCACGGTGCCGCGGATGCCGCGGCAGGGGAGCGTATGGATGTCGGGCGAGAAGCCGAACGCGAGCGCTGCGAGGATGGCCGCTTTGTGGAGCGTGTCAAAGCCGTCGACATCGAGCGTGGGATTGGCTTCCGCAAAGCCGAGTTCCTGCGCCTTTTTCAGGACGGCGTCAAACGGTGCGCCCTCCTGCTCCATGGCCGTGAGGATGTAGTTGCACGTGCCGTTGAGGATGCCGTACACCGTTTCAATCTTCGTGCCGACGAGCCCGTCGCGCAGCGAGCGGATGACGGGGATGCCGCCGCCCACGGAGGCGCCGAAATAGATGTCCGTGTTGTGGCTGGCCGCCAGCGCAAAAATCTCTGCACCATATTCGGCGAGGAGCTTCTTGTTGGCGGTCACAACGGGTTTGCCCGCCGTAAGCGCTTCGCAGACAAAGGTCTTCGCAACGCCCGTTCCGCCGATCAGTTCGACCACAACCTGTACCGTGGGGTCGTGGATGACGCGCATGGCGTCGGCGGTCAGCACGCCGGGCGGCAACGCCACGCCGCGGTCCGTGGAGATGTCCAGATCCGCGATTTTCCGCAGTTCGATATCGAGCCCGGTGCGTTCCCGGAGGATGTCGCGGTTTGCCAACAGACCGTGCGCAACGCCAGCGCCTACGGTTCCAAAGCCTAAAATGCCTACGCCGATTTTCGTCATGGAAGGAAGTTCCCTGTGGGTACGATGGGAAAGGTGTTTTTTGTGGAAAAATTATAGAGGCTGAAGAGGGGGTGCGCAAGTTGCGTTGGCCGCATGGCGCGGATCGACGGGGCGCATGCGGTCGGCAATCAGGGTCAGCCCGACTCGGAGCGCGAAGTAGGGGACGGCAAGGGGGCGGATGGAGGAGACCCCGAACGCGCGCGGCCGTACATGGACAGGGCATTCTGCAAGCGTGTAGCCCTGGCGGCGCAACAGTGCGATGGCTTCCGGCTCCGGATATTCCGAGGGATAGGCGGCGGCGAAGTACGAGAGGAGGCGCCCGCGTACGCACCAGAGACCCGATGTGGGGTCGGTGATGCGCGTGTTGCAGATCAGGGAGAGCAGCTGCGCGAGGCACCGGTTCCCGAAGCGGCGAAAGCGCGAGGAGCCGGAGAAGGTGGCGCCCGGCAAAAAGCGTGAGCCCGTCACAAAGTCGGCACCCGTTTCGCGCTGGCACTTCAGGAGCGCCGGGATGTCTGCAGGGTCGTGCTGCCCGTCGGCATCGAGGCGGACCACGCAGTCGTACCCGTGCTCCAGCGCCCATTGCAGCCCGGCCTGCACGGCGGGTCCCACGCCCAAGTTGCACGGCAAATCCAGCACCATGGCCCCCGCCGCCCGCGCCGCGGCGGCCGTCTCATCTCGCGAGCCGTCGTTGACCACCAGCAGTGTTGCATCGGGGAGTACCGCCCGGCATTCCCGGATTACGCCGGGAATGTTCAGGGCTTCATTGTACGCCGGCAACAGCAGCAACATGAGAAAAAAGCGGAGGAGGGCGGGGAAGGGGGGCAATCCGGGTGCGGGTTCCCGGCCGATTATTCGCCGCGCGCCCACGCCCGGACGGCATCGGGGAGCTGTTCGATGGCGATCACGGTCACCTCGAGGAATGCGTCATCGAAGTCCGGATCGGGCAGGGATACCGTATCGCCCGCCTGCGCGCCGTACAGGCACTCGGCCAGCCGCCCGCGCGAGGAGACGATGTCGAGCGCTTCATCGAAGTCCCAGCAGCCGAGAATCGAAACCGTGCGCATGTCGCCGTTTTCGTACTCAAGCGTCACGCAGCAGCCGGGGACGACACCGTCGGTGACGTCCACTTCCGCGTCGAAATCGCAGACCTTTGCCAGGACGAGTTCGGCGCGCAGCCGTTCCATGCGCGTGATGAGCTGGCGCTCGGTGTTGCGCGCGCTTTCGTACTCGAAATTTTCGCTCAAATCGCCGAATTCGCGGGCCGCCTGGATGTCCCGCCGGTTTTTGGGCATTTCTTCGTTCACGAGTTTTTCAAGCTGGCGTTCACGCTCGCGGTAGGAACGAAGGGAGGTTGCGTTTTCGGAAATCATGGAACAATAAACCGGAAGAAACGGTTACAGGGACGGAATCAAAAAGAACAGCCGCGGCGCCCGGGCGGAAAAGCCCCGGCAACCGCGGCGGGAGGATGCCGGAAAGGAAATCCTCAGACGGCAGCGGCCCACTCGAGCACGGCCGGGGGCAGCGGATCGACGGAGACGATGCGGTAGCTCTTGCGCTCATCGCCTACGTCGAGCAGGATTTCATCGTCGACGTGGTGGTCGAGGAGCGCCTTGGCGAGCGGCGTCTCGCAGGAGATGATGTTCAGTGTCTGGTCGCTGTCCCAGACTCCGAGAATCGCGTACGTCGTCTGCGTGCCGGCCTCATCGAGAACCGTCACGCTCGAGCCCATGCCGACCAGCCCGTTCTGCTCGGGGACGTCGGCGGCGAAATCGAAGCCCTTGACCTCCGCAAGTTCCTTTTCGTACTGCGTCTGGCGGGCGATGAGCGCGCGCTCGGTATTGCGCGCCGTCTCGTATTCGAAGTTTTCCGAGAGGTCGCCGAAGCTCTTCGCGTGCTCGATGTCCTTGCGGTTCTGCGGCATTTCCTCGTTCATGAGGTGGTCGTATGCCGCCTTGCGCTGCTGATACGAGCGGAAGGAGGTCGCGTTTTCGACGAAGAAGCCGCGCACGGGCTCCGCCTCCGGATGCGGCACGAGCGTGTTGAGCTCCGGATAGTGCGCCAGCATCGAATTGACGAGCTTGGTGGACGTGTATTTGCCGATGGCCTTTTCCAGCGCGAAGAGGCGCACGAAAATCGTGGCGCGCTCGCCTTCGCTCATCTTCTCGACGAGCGGCAGGAGCCAACGGGCGCCGTCTGCGGTGTCCACGGTTTTGCCCGTGCCGCTCTTGGTGCGCCCGCCGCCCGTGACGAGCTTGCGGATGTCGTTCTTCATCTTCAGATCCTCGCCGGAGGTTTCGTTTTCGAGGGAGGCGAGGGCGAAGGTGACCAGCGCAAACGGGCTGAAGATGCGGTCGAGCGGCTCATGGAGCGCTTTGTCCGCATACGCATGGCAGACCCAGCGCAGGAGCGGATACGACGGCCGCAGCTTGGCGAATTCGTTGTGCAGAAATTCGGCGAACGGCTCGGCGGCTACGCCCGTGAGCAGTTTGGGCGCAATGCGGTCGAGCAGCGTGGAGGACATCTCGGGGATGACCTCGATGAAGGAGAGCGCCGTCGTCATATCCGTCTCAATGGGCAGCGCCTCCACCAGCTCGCCCATCCGGGCCGCCGGGAGCTTGTGCGCGGCATCGAGGATAATCGGGGGCATGCACAGCGTGCGGTTGAGCAGAATGACGTTCTCCTCGCCCGGCTTGAACTCGCCTTCGAAGGCGAATTCCTCTTCCGCGGTATCGCCGAGGCGCACGGAAATGGATTCGAGCCCGGCGCGGCGCGCCAGCAGGATGGTCATGATCTTGCACGGATTGCCGAGCTTGCGGTCCGCAACCGCGGCCCGCAGCGTGTAGCCGAGGCGGTCCGTGATGAGGGCGCGCTGCCCGTCCGTCAGCACATCGGCACCGGCACCGCGCAGGAAGCGCTCCGTCTGGTCGAGGATGGCCTTGGGATCCTTGAGCGCGGCGTAGGCATGGAATGCGGCATCCGTTTCATCGACCGCTTCACCCGGCTTGTCGTGCACCAGCTCGAGGGGTGCCGTTTTGCGGGTCACAGGCGGAATGCGGACGGAGCCTTCGCGCGTCAGCTGATGGCGCGCCGTTTCCCAGAACTTCTTCCAGTCCGTCTGCGCCGGGAGAATGCCGTTGCAGAGCGTCGTCTGCAGCTGCAGCGCCGTCATGTTCCCGTACGATTGGAGCGCGAGCTTCACAATCTCGCCGGGATGTTCGGCGCATTGCTTCGCAAAGGCTTCGGGGTCGCGGTGGCGGATGACCAGAATGTGGTTCTCGCTGATGGGGCGCAGGGAGTCCGCCGCAAAGGCAAAGCCCATCGTGTGGAGGTTGCCGGGCTTGCTGTCGAAGTTGATTTTCAGCGTCCGGTAGAACGTATCTTCGGAGACGACCTCACCGTAGCCCCACGTTTTGTCCGCCACGATGGTGCCGGGCTTGAGGGCGTAGAGGAAGTCGAAGCGGTTGAGCGAGTCGACGGGGCGGATGCGCCCGAATTCGCAACAATCCACCTTGGCATGGATGAGCCGCTCGCGGGACGCCTCTTTGAGAATGGCGGCGCACTCCGTGCCGAAGCCGGGGCGGTTGCCCGTCCACACCGCGCGCAGACGCAGAATCCGCGAAAGTGCCGCCGGATCATGCAGATCGATGAATTTTTGAACGGCGACGGTGTAGCAGTTATCGCGGACTTCCAACCGCTTGGGGTCTTTCTCGAACTTCAGGATGGCCACAAGATCCTGGAAATAGCCGAGCATCTTTTCCACGTCCGGCTCAGTGCGTTCAGCTTCACTGACCAGATGATAAGCGAGATCGTCAGCGGAAACGGGGGCGGGATGGTTGGTGGCGTCTTCTGACATGGGTGGGAATCCTTGTTGCGTCGGGCGGCTTTCTTCGCGCGACAGCGGCGAGGAATCAGCCGTCCATGTATCAATTGGAGCAGAAATCCTATCATAAGCGGCGTTCATAGACCAGCAAATTCTGCCCTTCGCCGATTTGTGCGGCTGGAACCCTCTTCTGCGGCATTTCCGGAACCCGCCCCGTGGCAGGGCGGTGGATTCTGCGCAAGGGGGGAGGATATCTCAGGCGGTGCATCGTGTTTATCGCTGGCGGCACCATCGGATGTGAGGCGGGGAATGGGACCCCGGTCTCAGCCGGTACCCGCCGGGTTGGCATGCAGACAGGAAGCGTGTTCCGGCGGCGGTAAGCCTCCGTCTGCAATCACGCAGAAAGGCGGAATGGCTGAGTCAGCCTGGTGAACTTGAATTTTACGTCGGCTTTACACTTGACTAAATAATAAATACGCGTATTCTAACGATTCTATTTAAGGCTGATTTTTCCGCATGAAATCAGGCGTTTTTTTTTCTCTTCTCTTCAGCGGGAAAATCAAATAAAGGGCTCCGTTTTATCAACGCAAAGAATGCTTCGGCTTATCCTGAAAGCCGGGATAAGCCTGTGAACTCGCGGGCATCCTGTTGCGTGCCGAAAAGAAGCACGTGATGGGATGATCGTTATGGTAAAAAGTAATAAACCCATGAATGTTATCATTCTTCAGGACATCCCGTACCGGCACCCGGAAGGAGCATTGGCACAATACCATGGCATCATCTGGGCCGAAGAATTGCGCCGGAAGGGACATGAAGCGACGAAAATGGTAATCGGTGACCCAACGGTGGTGAAGCCTGAATGCCCGCTTTTGAGCGTCGCCACCGAGGCACAACGACGTGATCCCGCATTTTGGCGGGATTTGGATGCCGACTGTGTCCTCTACTACTGTGGTCCAAACGAAGGGAGCTTTCGTATCCTTGAGGCCATTAAAAAGGGGTCTCCACACACGAAGGTCATTGCCCGGATTGAAAGTTTAGACGCTCCAACCCGAAAGTCTTCCTGGCGAACGCTGCAACAGATTCCCGGACGATATGTTGTAAACCGCCACTGTCCGACGGAGCTTTTTTCACACGAAAAGAGTTCCGTTTTTGCGGCAGCGTTGCGGACTTCTGCGCAGACGATACGTGATTTCATCCGTCCAAATCGCGAATTGTGGACAGAAGTGGCCGATGCAGCCGATGCGATTACGTTCTTCTTTCCGCGGCTGGTCGACCAGGCACAGGACTATTTCCGCAGTTGCGGACGCAATGATCTGGCGAAAAAAGTCCGCTGGTGCGGCTACCCGGTGCGACCGGAGTTTCGGCCGGCACCGAAAGGGGAAAAATCTCCGGCTTCCGTCATTTCCATTGCCAACTGGAGACATGTCAAGGACCCGGAACTCACGGCGGACGCAATGGCGGTTGTTTTGCAGCAAAACCCACGGGCGACGTACACAGTTATCGGTATCCAAAGCGAACGCGTTGCCAATCGTCTCATCGCTGCTGTCCCGGAGGCCGCCCCACGCATTCATGCATATGAGCACATTGACAACTGGAAACTTCCCGGTTTTCTGGCGTCGACGCAAGTCTTTCTCCTGTGCTCACATAAAGAGGGCATTCCCAGCGTTCTTTCCGAAGCGTTTTGTTCCGGATGTTCGCTCGCGCTCGCACCGTCTCCGGCCTGTGGTGCATTCAAGGACTATGTTGCCTGCGGGGACGGAACGCTTGCTGCCTCTCGCCGCCCGGGCGACGTTGCTGATGCCATTCAGACGGAACTTGCATTGTGGGACTCTGGGAAGCGCACTGCAGACGCTATTTCCGCAAAATGGGAGCATACAACTGTCGCAGCACTTTGCGATGAGCTGATTCAGTTATCCATCGTACCATAGACGTACTGATAACTTTCCTTATCCTGCTCTTATTCTATCGTTTCCCGGAAAAAGGGGACATGGAGTATGGGTCTCATGTGTCCCATGAGACCCATACTCACTCTTTTTGAACTGCGTCCCAGCGATTACGAACAGTTGGAAGTCTGCGCTCGGTTCCCTTCCTGTTTCTGCACCCGACAAGATGCGCGCGGGCATCATCGGTTGCGCCCCCGCCGCTTCGCTCAGGTATGTGCACTGCCCTCCGGCACCGATAGTCCGGAGGGCGTTGCTCAATGTGGTACCCACCTGTTTCAGGATACGCTTCGCTTATCCTTCGCAGTACCGTTCGACTCCTTCGGGGTTGTGGTGCTGACCGCGGCAGCAGGGCGGCGCGGTGGAAGCGGCGCGGCAGGGCGGAGGATTGCGCCGGTTTGGCGCGCGGACAGGCCATACGCGACGGCAGCGGCGGTAAGCCTCCGTCTGCAATCACGCAGAAAGGGGGAATCGCTGAATCAGCCTGCGGAACCCGAGTTTTGTCGATTTTCCGTTGTGTTCAGGCACCACTTATGATACACTGCCACTGTTCCATATTCTCACCCACTTTCCGTCAGGATTTTTCTCTATGCCCACTTTCAATTTCATGGCCAAGGATGCCCATGGCTCCTCTCAGGAAGGGACGCTGGACGCCAAGGACATCAACGAGGCGAAAAAGATTCTCAAGCAGCATAACCTGACCCCGGTCTCCGTGACGCCGGTCGGCGGCGTTGCGGCACCCAAGAAGAAGAGCGTGCTTGATATGAAGCTTGAGCTCAAGATGCCCGCCTTCCTGAGCCGCGTCAAGCCCAAGGATCTGATGGTGCTCACGCGTCAGCTTGCCACGCTCGTGGAATCCGGTCTGCCGCTGTTGCGCGGCTTGCGCATCCTGACGAAGCAGACGAAGCATCCGGCGCTGCAACGCGTGCTGCAGGGGATGTGCGAGTCCGTCGAAGGCGGCTCGACCTTCTCCGAAGCGCTGGCGCAGTTTCCGAAGGTTTTCGACAACCTGTATATCAATATGACGCGCGCGGGCGAAGCCGCCGGTTCGCTGGAGCAGTCGCTCAACCGTCTGGCCGAGTTCCTCGAAAAGGCGCAGAAAATCAAGAGCAAGGTCAAGAGCGCCATGACGTACCCGGTGGTCGTCCTGGTCGTCGCCCTTTCGCTCACGGGCTTTCTGATGGTGACGGTCATCCCGAAGTTCGAGACGCTCTTCAGCGACATGCTCGGCAAGAATGCGCGTCTTCCGCCCATTACCGAGTTCGTGGTGAACCTCTCGCACAGTTTTGCGGAATCGGCGGCGCCCATCATTCTGGCTGTGGTGCTGGTCATCGTGCTGTTCAAGATTCTCGGGCGGACGCGCGCCGGCAAGTACGCTTTTGACGCCGTCAAACTGCGGATCCCTGTCTTCGGCGATGTCATCCGCAAATCCTCCATCGGCCGTTCCACGCGTACGCTCGGCACGCTCATGCAGTCCGGTGTCCCCGTGCTTCAGGCGCTCGACATCGTGCGCGACACCGCAGGCAATGCGGTCATTGCCCGCGCTTTCCAGAATATTCATGACGCCGTCAAGGAAGGCGACAACATGACGCCCTCCATGGAGGCGAGCAAACAGTTCCCCGCCATGGTGGTCTCGATGGTCGATGTCGGAGAGGAAACGGGTGCACTCCCGGACATGCTCACGCGTATCGCCAACACCTACGATGGCGAAGTGGATGATGCCGTGGATGCCATGACCTCCATCATCGAACCGTTGATGATCGTCGTCCTCGCTGTCATCGTCGGCACGGTGGTTATCGCCATGTTCCAGCCGCTGACGGCCATCATCGGGCAGATGAGCGGCTAAGGCGCCGCCCGCCGCCCCACCGGTTGTTCCGCTCCGCATTTTCACTTTCGCTCCCATGAAGAATAAAGGCTTTACCCTCATTGAGATGCTGATTGTCATCACCATCATCGTGCTGCTGGCCGGCATGGTGTTCCGGATGGTGGCGGGCATCGGCAAGAGCAACGACATCGCGAAAACGCGCGCGACCATCGAAAAGGTGGCCAACGCGATCGAGGAATTCCGTTCCATTTACGGAAAGTACCCGCCGGTGTCCGTCTATGAGGATGCGGGACAGCCGGTCCGCTATGAGTTCCCCGGTCCGGGCACGTTCAATGCCACGTCGGGCGGCCTCATCACGCAGATTCTCAATGGCGACCGGCAGCATCGCATCCGGTGGTCAGCCAGCGCCGGCGATTCCAATACCGGGCGCATCTACACCTTCGGTCTGCTTTCCTTCCTGCTGCCCCGCTACTACGGGGCGGCGGAATACGGTCCGATTGAGTTCACGGGCGCCAACCCGAACGGGGGGACCCAGACCTCCGACAACGGGTTGACCCAGTGGGCCAATTTCAACAAGAAGGTCAACAGCCGTCCCGGCGATTCCGACCGCGATTTGGCGGCCTGCCGCCGCATCGTCCCGCACCTCGGCGGGCGCATCGGCGACGACAACCGCCCTGTGCAGTCCGGCAACAACATCGGATGCGTCTGGGTAGATTACGTCTACGTCTCGCACATCAACACCGGTGCGAAGAGCGGCGTCATCACCAACCGCGCGTATCGCGTGATGGATGCCTGGGACCGCGATCTGTACTACCGCTCGCTTCCGCCCTACGACTCCTACCGCATCTGGTCCGCCGGACCCGACGGGAAGAGCGGCACGGCGGATGACATCGTCGCGGGCGTGTACTGAGCTTTCCTTCTCTGCTGCGTTGTTCCTGCTTCCCGTTTCTCTGTTTCCGTTTCTGTTCCGTCTGACCCGGTCGGCACCGGTGCCGACGTCTGCCAATCTCCCTTTCCATGAATCGCAAAGGCTTCACCCTCATCGAAATGCTCACGGTCATTTCCGTCCTGGGCATTTTGATGGCATTGCTGTTCCCGGCGTATTCCCGCGTCCAGAAAACGGCCCGCAACGTTGCCGCCACGGATTTGTGCAACCAGGTGGCGGCGGCCTGGGCCAATCTGCAGCTGGACAACGGCCGCTACCCCTCGCGCGCGCTCCTCAACAGCCAGGCGGATTACGATGCAGGCGTTTCCGCCGCCGGCGGCGACGGCATCTACAAGATGTCTCCGCGCATGACCTCCCTCCTGAACTGGTGGGTGGCACCGGGACCGCTCGACGGTGCCGACGCCAAGGCGTACAAACCCACCTACGCGATTTCCGGCGGCGGTGCAACGGCGGGTTCCGCACTGCCGACCTCCATTGCCAGCTACGGCGACAACTGCGAGCTATGGCCCGCCGATACGCGCCTCGAGCGCTCCTTCCTCCAGAAGAAATTCGGCATGTTCACCTCGTGGGTGGAGCGCCATCTCGTCGATGACGACGGCAATCCGCTCACATCGTACGACGCCCAGTACGTCCGGGATACCGGCAAGAAGTCCAACGATTCCGAAAAGGCCTGGGGCTATGGCTTCGTCTGGGTCATTCTCGATCTCGACGGCGACGGCAAGGTGACCATTCCCGGCGAATTTACGCGCGACGGCTCGGACCTCGAGCTTCCCGCGACATCCGCCGCCTGGGTCTACGATGAGGACCGCGAAAAGGTCCTCTGCTCCTGGCAGCCGTAAGCCCGCCTGTCCCGCCCGTCGCCCCCGCTTTCTTTCTCCGTCCGCGAATCCTTCCGCAGCATCTCCCTTTCCATGAAATCCCGTCACGGCTTCACCATCATTGAACTGCTCGTCGTCATCGGCATCATCGGCATTCTCGCCGGACTGCTTTCGTCGGCGGTTCTTAATCAGATCAATACGGCCCGCAATGCGAAGAACAAGAACGATGCGGCCCTCCTGCAAAGCGCCTGCATGGAGTATTACCACGACATGAAGCGCTGGCCCATCCCGACTTCCTACGTGAAGGCGAACCTCAAGCGCACGAAGACGGGCACCGATCGGGTTGCCGGCTCCTCCGATACCGTGGACATCTACTCCTACAAGCTCGATTTCGAGGAGAACAACAACATCGTCATCAAGGAGCTCCTCGACGCGAGGCTGCCCGACGGCACGGACAAATGCTTCCTGAACCTCAAGGGCTTTCTCACGCCGGAATCCTCCGGGCTGGGCGAAAAGGATTATCCGTGCGCGCAGATGACCGATGCGCTGCTCGTGACCCGCGGGGAGGCGACCTACTCCGACCCGGCGGAGTCCAATTACGGCTCCAAGATTCCCAAGCGCGACGACCCCGTGCTCGTCTACCGCGCGGAGTTCATCGTCTGCCCGTATTGCGACCGCGCCTACACGAAAAACGCGGACCGCCGCTACTGCAACAACAACGAATGCTCCTACTACAGGAGCAACCACGACTATTACCGCTTCTCGGCCAAGGAGCGCCGCCGCACCTCTTCGCGCGGTGTGCCGTTCCGTTTTACGTTCGATTTCAACAACAACGTGTGCATCGTCTCCGCCGATTGACCGGCGGCGCGGCATCTGCGTTCAACCCGCTTTTTCCTTCCCCCTGCCATGGCGTCTTCCCAAACTTCCCGCGAAGGCTTCACCCTGCTTGAGCTCATCGCCGTGATTGGCATCATCGCCATCATGTCGGTGCTCGTCGTGGGCGGCTTTAACGGCATTCTCAAGGCCTTCGGCGAAACGGCCGGCGCCGATTCCGTGCGCCGCTCCATCATGCTGGCCCGCCAGCAGGCGTGCGTCGATGGCGAGCATATGTACTTCCAGCTGACGGGCTACAACACCTACTGCATCGTGCGCCGCGCCGGCACCATCACCGAGCGCGCCCACAAGAGCAAGAAGCCCCTCAACGAGAATCTCAATCTCTACTGGATTTCCGATGACTACGCGAGCACTGCGGACGGTCTTTCCGGGCTCACGGATCTCTCCGGCTTCAGCAACCAGGACCAGCACGCCATCTGGGATGATTACGTCGAGCGTTTCTCGGAGATGAAGGTCTACGACATGACGGCTCACGTCGCGTCCGAAATCGAGTGCCCGATGTTCTACGACAGCGAGGACGACACCTGGTCCTTCGCCATCACCTCCGAGGCGTACTCCAGGGGCTTCAGAGAGGGCAACGATTACGGCTGGGTTGTCTCCCCGGAGCAGTCGCTTCCCAAAGGCATGGTCTTCGAAGGCACCTATTCGGCCGCCTCCGGCGAAGTCAATGAGAGTGCCATCGAAGACAGCTTCATCCATTTCCTTCCCGACGGTTCGGTCGATCAGTCCAACGGCACGCGGACCTATAAAATCATCGATCCGACGACCGGTCGCGGCGCCGAGCTTGCTGTGGACGGCAAGGGGAACGTCACCATTTCCACCATCAAATAAGCGGCGCCGGGCGGGCGCCGCTTCCGAAACGATTTTGCTGGCATGAACTTTTGCATTCCATCTCTCCTGCGCATGCGCCGACGCCCGGCTGCGCGCCGTCAGGGTGGCTTCAGCCTGATTGAAGTCAACATGGCGCTGCTCGTCGCGGCGGGCGGCATGCTGTCGATTTTCGGCGTCTTCCCGGGCGCCCTCCGGCAAAGCATGAATGCCCAGGCGGATACGGTTCAGGTGACGTTCGCCTCGTCCCTGCTCGAGACCATCTCCGCCAATGTGCGCGCCATCGACGACATTGCCATCTGGAACGATCCCGGCTCGTGGTGGCAGGTCGCCGTCAACGACACCGGCATTGACACCAGCCTCATGGGGATGTCCTCTTTCCGGAGCAGCAGCCGGTTTTCCGAAATGACGCGCACGATTGTCGAGGACTACACATCGGCCGATTTCGGCAATGACGAGCCCTGCCAGGTCTGGTACGTCGGCGAGGAGGAGGAAGAGGCGCCTTCCATCCCCAA
Source organism: uncultured Verrucomicrobiota bacterium (assembly GCA_949295265.1). Classification (GTDB taxonomy): domain Bacteria; phylum Verrucomicrobiota; class Kiritimatiellia; order RFP12; family UBA3636; genus JAEDLN01. Next base: position 34,710 of record CASFKR010000004.1, read on the forward strand.
TTCCAACCGGCTCATCACTCCGGCGCAGTACCTCATCCGCGTCGTGCGCATCTTGCGGCCGCTCCGCGAGGTGACGAGCAATTCCGCCAATGCGGACGACCCGGCGAACCTCAATACGTCGGAGGACGACACAACCATCCTTCCGCATCGCTACATCGTCACCGTCGTTTCCACGGATCAGGCTTTCCCCGCAACGTACATCCGCGAGCAGGTCTTTTCGCAGGAATTCTCCTTCCTCCACCGCCCGTGATGGCCGTTTCGCATTTCTCTTTCATCCTTTCCGACCGCCGGAAGCGGCGGACGAACCTTTCCCGCATGAAAATCAAACAGGGCATTCAACAGGGCTTTACGCTGATTGAGGTCATGGTCGCAACCGCCGTGCTGCTTATCATGATCGTCATGATCGGCACCCTCTTTACGCAGTCCTCTTCGGCCTGGGACGCCGGCTATGCGCGGGCGGAAGGCGGCATGATTGTGCGCGGCGTTGTGGGCGCCATCACGCGCGACATGAATACGCTCATCGACGGGCGCCCCTTCGGGCAGTTCGGCGATCAGCCGCTCGAGCTGTCCGACTCCTCGCTCTCCTTTGTGTGCCTCAAGAACAATGAGGATACCGATGAGCGGGAGCCCCGTCTCATTGAATACACCGCCGGTTCTTCCGTGGTGCGCACAGAGTATGCGCTGACGCGCACCGGATCCTCCACGCCCGCTTCATGGAGCAGAAGGCAGCTTTCTTCCACAACGCTGCACGACAACGGCAACACCTCCAACGACCAGATGGGCAACTCGTATGCCGCCAGCTTCAAGTTTGTGCCGGTCGAAAAGCCCGCGGACAACCTGATCTACAGCGGCAATACGCAGAAACGCACCTCCTTCGAGAATACCGGCGAGTTCAAAGACAAGATTGCCTGGCAGGATGTCATCGGCGTCAAAATCCGTCTGGAACTGACGCGCACCGGGTCGTACTCCTCGCTGGAGGTCAAATCGCTCGGGCCGGATGGCGAGGACAATTCGAGCTCGTCTTCCACGAAGAAGGACGACATCATCATCCGCTGAGGACGCAGGGATTTCCGACATGAATCGTGACAAGGACAACATTTCGGGCCGGGCTTCCGGGCGGAGCGGCTTCACGCTGGTGGAACTGCTCGGCGTGGCGGCCATCATCGGGATTCTGATGGGGCTGGCGGGCGGTGCCGCCGTCGCCGCGCGCAACCGCGCCTACGTCGCCACGGCAACCACCGAGGCGCAGCAGGTCTGCGCCGCCATCAAGGCATACTGGAACGCCTACCGCACCTTCCCGAACTTCTCCGGCTCGTCGGAGAACGGGTATACGCTCCTGACCAAGTCCAATCTGGCGCCGCTCATCGGGGAGTCCGGCAACCGCTCCGCCATGCTCAACATTCCGCCGGACCGCTTCGAGGGTGACAATGAGGCGTTCTGCGACCCGTGGGGCAACGCCTATCGCGTCAAGCTCGAAACCCCGACGGAGGTCGAGGCCGATTCCGCTTTCGAGGGCGTCATCAGCTTTCCGGCCCAATACCGCTATTTCTGTGAGGACGGCATCTACGATGAGGATTTTCGCTGGAATGACCGCCTCTGGGAGCCCTGATGCTTCCTCCGCTCCCTGGTTGAACCGATTTGCAGCCTGCTAACCCGACTATGAAAAACAGACAATCCGAAGGTTCTGCACTGGTTGTCGTGCTCGGCATCCTCTCCGTGATGATGCTGATGGCCATCGCCTTTTCCATGTTCACCCGGACGGAACGTTCGGGCACCACCAATCTCAAGAATTCCTTTGTTGCGCGCCAGAGCCTTCAGACGGCGCTTTCCCGCGCGCTGGAGGCCGTCGACCTGTCGTTCGACAATCCGTCCAACAACTGGGCCGTCCCGGTCTGGCGGGAGCCGTATCTGGCCTCTTCGAGCGAAGCCTCCGACGACTATTTCCATTCGCGGCAGCTCGACAATAATGAGAATGCCGAAGCGAAGATTCTCAATGCGGAGATGGCCGCGTGCCTGACGCCCGCGCAGCTCGCGCTGGTGCGCTCGGCCGATGTCCAGTGGGCTCCCATTTACGCCTCCATCGGCGCCAAGGGGCGCGTCCACGGCACGAGCAGCGGCATCTACGGCGAAGAAGGCCGCGTGGCCGATGATGCGCTCATCGGGCGCTACGCCTTTGTCGTGCTGGATACCACGGGTCTGCTCGACATGAACAAAGCCGGGTACGACCAGGACAGCGGTGCCCGCGAGGATACCTCCGGCGAGGATCCCTCTGCGTTCATTCTGCCCACGCGCACCTCCACGGATTATCCGCTCTCCATGCGGAACGCGAAAGAATTTCTCGCCGGGCGCAGAAAAGCCGGGTCTTTCTTCTCCACGGCGGACATGATTTCCTGGACCGCCCTGCAGGATTGCGACCGCCTCGGCATCAAGAAGGGCGACTATCCTTCGATGGCGTTTCTCTACCCCGGCGACAGCGACCGGTTGCAGAATTCCTGCAAGGGCACCGCCGATGACGGCCCCTATTTCCCGGCCGACCTCTTTTCGGGCGTGACCACTTCGCTCGATGAAATCACGCCGGAAGGGCACCCGAAAATTCCGTTGCCCGATCAGGACGAAATCGACAGCTGGGACAGCGGGCAGAAGCGCAACTTCGCCCGCCGCACGCTGGGTGCCATGACGCGCATTTTCGCCCGCTCCCGTTCCGAAAACCGCAGATCCGGCACCGAACGTGCCGCCGCCGAGGACAACAACGGCAATTACGAGCCCAAGTACCGCTTCTTCCCGAACAAGAACAGCTACGAGGTTTCGCGGCCCCGCCTCGCGACCGTTGCGCTTCTCGACGCCCTCGATGATGATTCGGTGCCCGGGCAGTGGGGCTCGTTCAACGCCTGGCAGGATCTCGATGAGATTTCCGATCTGCCGCTTCTGCTCGAAGACGGCACGTTTGCCTCGGTGGACGACCCGTTCTCCGCGCCGGTCAGCATCCGCGGCAATCCGCTGAATTTCCCGATGACGGAGCCGGCTCCCGCGCTTTCCATGACGTGGGCCTTCATGAATAAGAAGGGCGGCGCCACCTACGGCACCGATGGAGTTGGCGGGATCCGCGATGACATCGAAGGTTCCGGACATGTGGAAGGCGATCCGGTCGGCGATGCCTGCGCTCAGGTTTATAAGCAGATCGAGTTCGAGGCGAAGGTCGGCGCCAGTGCGCGTCTCTCCTTTGCCGATGCGCGCAACATCCCCGGCATCACGATGGATATGTCGTATGACATTCTTCTTTCCAATCCGGAGCCGGGCTCCGTTTCGAAAATCAGCAGGGACGATACATCGCTGATTGAATACCTCAACTGGGGCGGAACGAGCGTGCGCGATCCCAAGAAAATCTACTGGGAGGTTCTCCACAACGGCGCGTGGAATGCGCTCTTCGATCTGGACAACAACTACATCTCCGGCAGTAAGAAGGACAACTCCGGAAACTGGGTGCTGATTTCCCGCGGCTTCGGCGTCGAGGACACCAAGCAGTTCCGCGTCCGTTGCTATGCGAAGGATTGGCCCAAACAGGCGGAGGACGGCACCTGGGTCGGCACCTGGCAGTTCTACGAGCCGACGCTGTTCGAGGAAGATCCCTCCCAGACGCCGAATGCCAACGCCACGGACGTCTACCTTCCCGTTCGCATGAAGGTGACGATTTCCAACAAGGACGGGGATATTCAGCAGGTCCCGGCACCCGCGCTTGATGATGGAGATAAGTCCTACTGGATCCGGATGAACATGGGCATCGTCCATACTTCCGGCACGGAAACCCACGTCAAGAACCCGAACGGCTCCAAAGGCGGGCTCTCCGTCGGCTGGGCCATGTGCGCGGCTCCTTACTTTGCATTCGACACGTCTTCGCTCTATACGGATACCCGTCAGGGGCAGTCTTCCTACCCGGAAGGCATGCTTGTGTGGATGAACGATTTCGTCTGCCGCTCCATGGGTGAAAAGTGGACCGACGACCTGATCAAGAAGATGGATGAGGACGGTGAGAGCGCCGCGAACGACATGATGACCTTCGGCGGTCAGGCGGCTCCGCGCTTCAATATTCTGCAGCAGGATTACCTCTTCAGCGCAGAGTACAACGAAATGCCGTTCACCTCCTGGACGATGCACCGCGGCAAAACCTGTCCGGACATGGCGCACACGCTCGTTTCCGGCGATCAGGATACGCAGCTCGGCGAGCAGGATCAGGCCGGCAGTTCCTTCTTCTCGCTCAACGAGCTCATGGACCGCGAGATGCCCAACGGTGCCTTTCTGTCGCTCGGTGAGCTGGGCGGCGTCTCCTGCGGTCCGTATGAGACGCTCTCGCTGTTCCAGACGTTCCGCTGGACGCAGGACATGGTTAACGGCGATTTCCACCGCGTCTTCGACTACTTCACGCTCACGAAGCAGCGCGCCCCGGATGCGAAGAATATCGAACTCAATTCCACCACGTACGATCCCACGGCGAATGCCGTTCAGTTTCCCGCCGTTCACAACGGTCGGGTGAACCTCAATGCGCCGCAGCTCGTGTATTACGAGGATACCGTCCCGCCCCGTGCAACGGTGGATGGCGCTCCCTGCAATCCGTACCCGATTGCTTCGGTGTTCAATGGTGCCGCATACCGGCACAGCGGCGGCACCGCCTCCAACACCGTCACAGAAGCGGAGGCGCTCAATCTCGCCATAAACCTGATTTCCGCATTCGACACGGAAGCGACCCGCATCGAGTCGAAGCGCTTCAAGACCTCCCGCCGCGTTGTCTCCCGTCTTTCCGATATCGGCATGGCCGCCGATTACGACGGCAACGGTGAGGAGCGGAGTCCGATTCTCGATGCGATGCTGAACGATTTCTCCAGGAAGCCGGTCAGCGACGCGGAGCGCGAGAGTCTCCTGAACTCCGTCATCAACGGCTTCACGACGCGCGGTCAGAGCTACCTCATCCTGCTCCGGGCGGATGCCTATACGCCCAACTACGGCTACGAGGACTCCACGTCCGACGGCACCACACTCGCAACCACGCGCGCCATCGTGGAGGTCTTCCGCGATCCGGAGCCCGCCCGCATGACGGACGGCTCGCTCGTGGAGGATAAGGACGGTCCCGTGGCCTACCACAACTGGCTGATCCGCTCCTACCGCGTCTTCTGACGCTTCTCCATCGGCTCTCCTCTTTTCCGATGGCGTTTTCCGTTGAGGAACAGTCTCCGGGCTGTTCCTTCCCTTTCAGTTGAACACGCAGGGTTGACAGATTCATGAGAAAACATTTTCTTCAACGGTTCGTCGGCATGGTCGTTTTTTGCGCGAGTGCCGCCGTTTCTTCTGCTGAAGTGCTGATGGCAGACGGTTTCCAGACCGGAACCGGCGGCTATTCGGCGGGCAATGCACGCGACCAGCATGCAACCGCCGGGACGGTCGGGTTCAGTGCCTCCTCCTCCTGGGCGGGCGGCACGGGCATTCCGCATATCAGTGCAAACGACGGGCTTGCGCTCCCGGAAACATTCCCGGCGGAAATGCTCTATGGCTCCGGGGCGTATATCGTGCGCAATTCGGGCACGGCGACCCCGGCCCGCGGGCTGTACCGTCTGGCGGATACGGCGGTCATCCCGGAAAGCGGGACGCTCTATTTCCGGATGCTGATGCGGATGGATTCCGGCGTAAACGCTTCGCTGGCCGAAGGACGCTATGCCGGCGGCGGCCTGCTCACGGAGACGTTCAACGGAACAAGCGACACGCTCAATACGCTCTCGGCGCGTCCGGACGGGCTTCAGTTCCTGTTCCGGAAAACCGCAGACGGAACGGACCTTGTTCTGGCGGCCGGCGGGCAGGATACCGTGCTCGTCCCGGCGGCGGACCTGCAGATCGGCGTTCCGTATCTCTGCCTGGCGGAATGCGCCATCGGCGCCGGAGAAAACGGCGCGGAGGTCCTCCGCGCCTCGGCTGTTCCGGTGGCGGAGTGGGCGGGCTTTCCGTCCTGGAGCGACCCCGTCTCCGCAGAGCTTTGCGGCACGGACGGGACGTTTATCGGCATCGGTTTTTACTCGCCCTATCAGACCGGCAACACCTCGATGATTTTCGATGAGGCGGTGCTGGCGACCGCACTGAGCGATGTCGTCTATGCGGAGGGCGGCGTCTTTCTCTCGTACGGTTCCGCCGAGGCGGTTACCGCTCAGGAGGCGACGGTTTCCCTGACGGTCATCCCGAACGGAGGGACGGTTGCCTCCGTGACGCTTTCGTACCGGGAAGCCGGGACGGAGGCGTGGACGGAGGTTCCGTTTGCGGAGATCCCGGAAGATCTGATTTTTTCGTACACATTCACGGGGTTGGAACCGGCCGCCGGTTACGAGTATTTCCACACGGTTGTGACGGATCAGGGAACGGCGCAGACGCCCGTGCAGTCATTCGAAACGGTGGGCCTGGCTTCGTTCGGCGCCGTTACCGTTTCGCAGGATGAAACGTCCGGAGATCTGCAGTTTACCTGTACGCTGGAGGATGCCGGATTCGGTACGCCCATCGTCGAGGCGCTCTACGGCACGGATGCAGATGCGCTGGAAGTCATTGAGACCTTCCCGGGCGCGGTTTCCGGTCAGGTGCTTTCGGTGAGCGTGGCGGCACCCGCAACGCCCGGCGTGTCGCAGTTCGTCCAGTTTCGTGCGACGACGTCCGTGGGCGACCGCGTGCGGACCGCCGTTTCGGAACTGGCGCAGTACGATTGGACCGGCTCAACGGTCTGGTCCAACGCTTCGGGCGACGGGCGCTGGTCGACGGCTGCCAACTGGAACCCGGCGATGGTGCCGAATTCGCTGCTTTCGGCGGTGATCAACATCGCGGCGGATGTGAAAGCCGGTGCGGAAACGCTGACGGCGGAGTCGCTTTCCGTACAGGCTCCCGCCGCAACGGTGCGCTTTTCTTTCGCTCCGGAAACGCAGCTCACAGTCGGGGCGTTCAACTTCGCGACGGAGAGCGGCGCCAACGATGTCCGGATGGAAATCCTCGGCGGCACGTTCCGGATTACGGGTTCGGACGCCTCGATTTGCCGCGGAACTTCGCGCTCGAAGATGGTCTTCCGGGACAGTGTGACGACCATGCGGAACATGACGATTACCGGCGGTACAAGCAACGCCTGGGAGATTCTGGACGGCGCCACGGTCAACGTCGGCAATGCCAACATCGGCGGTGCCGGGTTCTGCTCGGTGACCGTTGAAAAGGGCGGCGTGTGGGTCAACGGTTCGGTGACCACGTATTCGCAGCGCAACCGGATTGACGTCAATGGCGGCACGGTGACCAATTCCGGCGTGCTGGTCATCGGCAAGAACAACGGCTCCGGCGCGGACACCGTCCGCATCCGCAACGGCGGCGTCTGGATGCAGGGCGGCACGGTCTCCATTGCCGGGCGCAATCAGGGGCATGTGCTGGAGGTCTCGGACGGCGGCCTGTTCGAAGGTGCCGCCGTGAAAGTCGGGCATAGCAGCGACGGCTGGGGCGCACCGACGGGGCGGATTGTCGTCTCGAACGGCACGTTCCGCGTCTCTTCGGTTTCGATGCCGGAGGATTCGCGCTATGGCGTCGGGCAGACGGCCTTCGTGTACGGCGATACGCCGGAAGCGGCCCTCTTTACGGTGAGCGGCAATCTGCAGCTGGGATGCGGCTCCATTCTGGCCGGCCAGAACCACCAGGCGCAGAATGCATTCACCGTTGCGGGCGGTACCCTGCGCGTGGACGGCACCATCCGGCTCGGGTTGACGCATGACGCCAACACCAACAACACGCTGCGCCTGACGGGTCGCACCGCCGATGTGTCGGCAGCCGCGCTGACCGTCTCCAACGGCGACCGCGTGGTCTACGTGGTGCCCGCCGGTGCGGGCTACGAATCGCAGCCCGTCCTCCGGATTGACGGCACGGCGGCCTTCGATGCCGGATCGGGCATCCGCGTGGAAGTGCCGGACTTCGCAGCCGGACGCTTTACGCTGCTGTCCGCCGGGACGATTGCGGGGCTGGATGAAAGCATGATTGAAGTCACGGGCTCCCGCGCACGGGAATACTCCGTCGTGCTGACGGAGCAGACCGTGACGCTGCACCTCAACAACAACGCCACGCTCCTGCTGGTACACTGACGCTTTCCCCTGCGTTCGAAAAAAAAAATAAAACGCGAACCCGTCCCTGCGCAACACGGCAGGGGCGGGTTCGCCTTTCTTTTCCGCCCGCAGTGCAAACGGGCCGAAGAGACGCCTGGCTCAGCCGAACCAGAATGCGTAGAGCGCCGCGCGAAGCCCGTGGAACCGGATGCGCAGCGAGCCGGAGACAGGACGTACACGACGAACAGGACAGACAGGACGGCTAGCCTTTTCGCGCAGCCAAGCCAGTGCGATGAAGCCAGCGCAGCGAAACCATCAGTGGTACTGGTGGCGGAGCCGCTGGAAGGAGCCCGCCGCCACGACTCTGGAGGGGCAGGCTTATCCCGGATTTTTGAGCCACACGGAGGGGCGGAGCCCCCTTCTGAAGTCTCCACGAACGTTCCGACCAAGGTGTCAAATAAGGACTTTTTCTCGGCGAAATAGACTACAGGAGCCATCTTTCAAGAAATCTGGATCAATTATCCCGAAAAATCCGGGATAAGCCTGGAGGGGTCGAACGATGCAACCTCAAGCGGCAGATTGCCGCCCTCGGGATGAGCAAAGCGAATCCTGCAGCAGGGTGCTCATGGCATGGCTTCCCTTTGTTTTCCTCTGCGGGAATCCGGCTGAAAGAATTCAGGAGGACTCATCGATTTCCCGCTCCAGGAGCGTAAAAGGACGGTTTCGTTTTCTGCACGGGGAAAAGGAATGGCTTTTTTGCAAAAGCCGTATGATAGCATGGATTCGTGAAAGAAACATCGGACCTGTTGCCGGGCGGCTGTTCCGGACCGGGTTGTGTGCACCGGATGTTTCCGGAATCCAGGCTTTTGTTCACCCGGATTCAATCCATGCCGACGTTCCGCCCAGGCGGATTGCCATCATGAAACGGAGAAACCTTGTTCCCGCGTTTGTCCTCCCGACTGTTCTGGCAGCCGCAACCCTCCCGGCGCAGACGGTGCCCGGGACGCAGGAAGACATGAAACCGCAATCGCCGGAACAGGATGTGCAAGCGGACGCAAACGCGCTGCCGCGCACCATCTTTCCCGGGCCCCGCAAGGCTGTTGCAGGGCACGTGCAGGGAATGGCCGTCGACCTTGAGCGGCGGCACGTCTACTTTTCGTACACGACGGAACTGGTGAAAACCGACTTTGAGGGAAAGGTTCTCGGCAGTGTAAAAGGATTGACGGGGCACCTCGGGTGCATTTCGTACAATCCGGAAGACGGCAAGGTGTACGGCTCGCTCGAATTCAAAAACGACGCCATCGGCCGCAGCATCCGCAAGTCCATCGCGGAGGCGCAAAACGGTGCCGCCGACGGCGACGCGCCTGTCGCCGTCGGATTCTATGTGGCCGCATTCGACGGGCAAAACATCACGCGCCCGGACATGGATGCGGAAGACGCCTCCGTTCTGAAGACCGTGTTCCTCCGGGAGGTCTGCGACGATCACACCGCCACCGTCGTCAACAACGGACGGCAGGTTGAACACCGCTTCGGCTGCTCCGGGATTGACGGCACGACCCTTGCGCCGGGGTTCGGGGCCGACCGCGGGCGCACGTTTGTCTACGTGGCATATGGCGTCTACAAGGACGCGACGCGGACCGACAACGATTATCAGGTCATTCTCGCATACGACCTCGAAACCCTCGCGCCGTACTGGTCACGGCACACGCGCGAGGGGCTGCACCGCAACGGTCCGGATAAGCCGATGCAAAATACTTTGTGTACACCGGCAACACGAGTTACGGCGTACAGAATCTCGCCGATGATCCGCACTCGGGCAACTTCTTCATGGCCGCATACAAGGGGAACAAACAGCAGTTCCCCCAGTACACTCTCTTCGTCGTCGACGGAAGCAGGCCGCCGTGCCGCGAACCGCTGAAGGGCTTTGACGGCGAAACGTACGGGGACGTTCTTCCGCTGCTCGAAAAAGGCAATGTTTCCCATGGCATCTACGGGTGGGACTTCCCGTTCGGCCCGTGGGGCATGGCTCCGGTGGGCGGCGGGCTCTTCTATCTGGTCGATTCCTGGGCAACCGTCGACGGACGGAAAGGGTGCGCCGCGAACCTGTATCGCTTTACGGGCGCCGCCGATGCCGCCTTCGAGCCGGTGAAATAAACCGCTCCGCTCCGGTCCGTTGGAGGCTACGGCGCATCGGGGCCGGGATAGCCGAAGAAAGGCAGGCGCGGCGCGGGTGCGGACGGTTCTTCGAAGGGGATGCCGGCATGGTGCGCGATGGTGCGCGCTTCGTCAAAGGCGCCGGGAATGCCGCGCGCGCGCTCCACGAGATCGGCCAGACGGCCGTTGGCGAGCAGCGCGGGCAGCGTTTCGCCGGGTTCCCGTTTCTGGTGCGTTTCGTAATAGCCGTGGATGGCGCCGAGAATGCCGTTGGCGGTGGCGTCGCTGATCTGCCCCAGCTCCAGCAGCCGGTAGCAGAACGCCTCGGCGCTGACACCGAAATGGCGTTTGACGCGGAGCACCAGCGGGAAGGTCCAGTCGTTGCGCCCCGCCCCCAGCGAGGCTGCGGCGAAGAGCACCGCCGCGCGCGGCAGCAGGAAGCAGGCGGCGAAATATTTGGCGAAGCGCCGGTTGGTTTCCGCCGATTCATGCACGGGTTTGCCGTTGTTGCGGGTAAACAGGAACAGGTACGCCAGTTCGATGGCCAGCCGGAAGAGCTGTTTTTCCGGCGTGAGCGCGTCGTTGATGATGAGGAAGGCGCTTTCGTGCTCCCGCTCGTAGAAGGAGAGGCTTTCGTTGCCGCCGGGCAGCGGCAGAAAGAGAATCCGGATGCCGCGGTTTTCCAGCACGGAGACGTAATCCAGCACGATGGAATCGCCGAGCCCGAGAAAGCGGCGGACCGAATCGGCGAGCGCTTCGGCGCCGTCGGCGTCGGGCTGAAACGGGAAGGAGAGCGGAATGGCGGCTTTGCGGAAGGCACCGCAGATGGCCTCGACGCGCAGGTAGTCGGTGATGCGCCGCTCGATTTCCGAAACGGTATCTTCGGAGGGCAGGGGTGCCGCATAGGAATCCTGCCGCATGGTGCGCAGGATGCCGCGCCGCGAAAGCGGTGCGAACAGCTTGTCTTCCGGCGTTTCGAAGAGTTCGCGCAGCCCCGGCAGGAGCGCTTCGGTTTCTCCCGCGCCGTCGGTCATGTTCTGCGGCGGCGATTCGCCGCGCATGGCGATGCGCAGCAGGTCATCCGGCGTCGTGCCGAGCGCCGCACAGACGCGCCGCAGCGTGCGGAGCGAGGGCTGGCGGCGCCCGAGCTCGAGCGAACAGATCTGCCCCGATTTCATGCCGCAGAGCTGCGCCAGTTCCTTTTGGCGGAGGCCGCGGCGTCCCCGCAGTTGCCGCAGGGCCTGGCCGATGCGGGCCGCTTCACCGGCCGGTTCGGAGACGTCCGCGGATGCGGGCGGGCGGAGTCGTTTCTGTGCCATGGAATACCTCCTTCGGGAACAGGGGCGGGAGAAGATGAAAGCGGAACGGCGGATCAGGTGTTTTCAGCGGACGCCGGAAGCGCTTCCAGCAGGAAGCTGACGGGACGGAAGCCGTCGTTGCACGAGACGAGCGCCGTGCGCGGGTTTTTCATCCAGCCGTCGTAGAGCCCCGTCCCGCCCGAGCCCAGTGCCAGCACAAACGGAAAGAGCGTCTGCCATGCGCTTTCGCAGAGACCTTCCGGTTTCTCCGCCGTTGTGGCGAGAAAGACCTCGCCTTCGCGGTGCGGGCACGGGTTGGGCAGCGGATTTTCGTATTCCGCCATCAGGTCGCGGTGGCAGACGATGCGGCGGATGGTGATGCGGACGGGGATCATGCGGCGGAGCGGAGCAGGGTGGGGCGGGGGATCAGGCGGGATCGCCGGTCAGCGTTTTGAGGACGGCGCAGTTGCCGTCGATGAGGCGGTTGATGGCGGCGACGGAGTCGCGCGATGTGCCTTTGTCCGGCGGCGTGTTGAGGCAGTAGTCGACGAGCCGCTCCACGGAACTTTCCGCCACATGCAGACGCGTGTCGGAAGAGGCGTAGTAAATGAGGACGCGCCCCGAAGGCTCGGCAATCCAGCCGTTGCAGAAGAGCACGTTGGAGGTGTCGCCGACGCGCTCGACGCCGCGCGGCGCCAGGAAATACCCGCCGGGTTCTGCGATGACCCGCGAGGGATCGTCGAGCGCCGTCAGATAAAGGTACAGGACGTAGCGAAGTCCCGCTGCGGTGCCGCGCACGCCATGCGCGAGGTGCAGCCAGCCCTGCGGCGTGCGGATCGGGGCGGGGCCTTCGCCGTTTTTGACCTCCGTAATGGTGTGGTACCGGCGGCGGCAGATGATGGTTTGCGCGTCCACGCGGGCGTGCGTGATGTCGTCGATGAGGGCCCAGCCGATGCCGCCGCCCGAGCCGGCGTCGATAAAGCCGTCCTGCGGGCGCGTGTAGAGCGCGTATTTGCCGTTGACGAATTCCGGGTGCAGGACGACGTTGCGCTGCTGGCTGGCGCTCACGAGGTCGGGGAGCCGTTCCCACGTGAGAAAATCGCGCGTGCGGCAGATGCCCGCCGTGGCGGTTGCAGCCGAGAGGTCGTCCGGATGCGCATCATCGTGACGCTCGGCGCAGAAAAAGCCGTAGACCCAGCCGTCCTCATGCGCAACGAGCCGCATGTCGTAGACGTTGGTCGCCGGTTCCGCCGCTTCCGGAAGGGCGACGGGGCGCTCCCAGAAGCGGAAGCCGTCCACGCCGTTGGGCGATTCCGCCATCGCAAAGTACGACTTGCGGTCCATCCCCTCCACACGGACGCAAAGCAGATACCGCCCTTCGTGCAGAATGGCGCCCGCATTGAAAACGGAGTTGGCGCCGATGCGCGCGAGCAGGAGCGGATTGCTGTCTTCGCGCAAATCGTAGCGCCACGCGACGGGTACGTGCGCAGCCGTCAGCACGGGGTGGTGATATCGTCGGTACAGCCCGTCGGTCCAGGCTTCCGGCAGATTGGGGCGGGAAAGGAGATGCTCCTGCTCGGTGAGGAGCGATTGGACGCGGTCGCGAAAGGCAGTCGTCATGGTCGGGTCCGGGAAAAGAGGAAGACAGAGAAAAAATGAAAATGAATTCTTGAGGCTTCTGCTTTGCGTTAATTGTACTTGAAACAATGAACGGGTGCGAGAAAAATCGTAACGAAAAAATCGTATTTTTCCAGATTTTCATTCCATTTTTGTGCGGAAGGAGAAAATTTTCCGCTTTTCGGAAGAAATTTTTGAGAAAACCGATTTTCCGCTTGCCTTTTATCCGGGAATCGTGTAGTCTTGAAACCCGCTTTTACAAACCATTTGGAGAATCACCTCATGAAGGTGCGCAGTTCAGTCAAAAGATTGTGCGAGCGGTGCAAAATCGTTCGCCGGAAGGGCATCGTGCATGTGATTTGCACGAATCCCCGTCATAAACAAAAGCAAGGGTAAGGAGACCGGATATGCCGAGACTCATGGGCATTGACATTCCCGACAACAAGCGAATTGATATTTCGCTTCGGTACATTTACGGCATTGGGCCGGCCCGGGCGAAAGCGATTCTGGAGCAGACGAAGATCGATCCTGCGAAGCGTGCAAAGACGCTGACGGCGGACGAGATTCGCGCCATCATCGCGGTCATTCAGGCGAATTGGCATGTGGAAGGCGACCTCCGCCGCGAGGTTTCGCAGAACATCCGCCGCCTGATCAGCATCGGAAGCTACCGTGGTGCGCGCCACCGCAAGGGGCTGCCGTGCCGTGGTCAGCGCACCCGTACGAATGCACGCACCCGCAAGGGCGGCAAGCGCACGGTCGGCGCGATTCGTGACAAGGAACAGCGCACGGCGATGAAGGCCGCGCAAGCCGGCAAGTAACCGCCTCAGCTACGAAGGACAAGAATTATGGCAGAAGAAAACAAGGCTCCGGCCGAAGGGGCCAAGCCCGCCGCCAATGAACCCTCGGAGGCGATGAAGATCGTCATGGGCGATGTGCTCGCGCAGCAGGCACCCGTCGCGGATGACGACAAGAAGCGCCGCGGCCGTTCGATTCCGGCCGGTGTCGCGCACATCACGGCCTCGTTCAACAACACGCAGTGCTGCATCACGGATGCCCGCGGCAACGTGATCGCCTGGAGCTCCGCCGGCAAGGCCGGTTTCAAGGGCTCGCGCAAGTCCACCGCTTTCGCGGGGACGCTCGTCGCGCAGGAATGCGCGAAGATCGCGCTGGGCAAGGGGATGCACGAAGTCGAAATTCTGGTGCAGGGTGCCGGCGCCGGCCGCGAGAGCGCGGTGCGCGCCATCGCCTCTTCCGGAATGGCTGTCTCGGTCATCAAGGACATCACTCCGATGCCCCACAACGGCTGCCGTCAACGCAAGAGAAGGAAGGTCTAATCCATGGCTCGTTATACCGGTCCGAAGACGAAGATTTCCCGTCGCTTCGGCGAACCCATTTACGGTCCCGACAAAGTGCTCGCCAAACGGTCGAATCCGCCGGGGCAGCACGGTCCCAAGCGTCGCAAAAAGGCGACCGATTACGGCAACCAGCTGCGTGAAAAGCAGAAGGCCAAGTACATCTACGGGATGCTCGAGCGCCAGTTCCACATTTTCTACGAGCGTTGCCTCGCCAAGCGCGGCAATACGGGTGACCTCCTGCTCCAGATGTGCGAGAGCCGCCTCGACAATGTGGTCTACCGCCTGGGCCTCGCACCCACGCGCCCCGCAGCCCGTCAGCTTGTTTCCCACCGCCACATCGAGGTGGACGGCAAGGTTGTCAACGTGCCTTCGTACATCGTGAAGCCCGGCCAGAAGGTCGGCGTTCGCGAGCGCGATCGCAACATGGACGCTATCGTTGAGTCTCTCAAGCACCCGCGCGAGAAGGCCTACGACTGGCTCGAGTTTGATGATTCGACGAAGACCGGCACGTTTACGCGCGCTCCGGAGCCCACCGAGGTTCCCGAGACCGTGAACATGCAGACGATCGTCGAACTCTACTCCCGCTAGCGTTGCGCCGCCTGACAGGCGGCCAACGGTTCAACAAGGCCAACAATCCCCCGGCGGGTCCCGGCACAGACGCCCGGCCTGCCGTGCGGAAAGGATGAAGAGACTATGCCTATTCGACTCAATGATTTCCAGATGCCGCAAGGCGTCAAGAAGGACGAGGCAACCGCTACTTCCCGTTTCGGACGCTACACGGCGGAACCTTTCGAAATCGGCTATGCCCGTACGATCGGCAATTCGCTGCGTCGGGTTTTGCTCTCCTCGATTGAGGGGTGCGCGATTTCCTCGGTCAAAATCGAGGGTGCGCCCCACGAGTTCTGCTCCCTTCCGGGTGTCAAGGAAGATGTCACCGACATCGTTCTTTCGCTCAAGAAGGTGCTGGTGAAGAGCTATGCGGCTGAGCCGCAGGTCATCACCGTTCAGCGCAAGGGCCCGTGCGTCGTCACGGCGGGCGATCTTGCGGAGGAATGCGGGAACATCGAGGTCCTCAACCCCGAGCATCCGATTGCCACGGTCAACGAGGAAGGCACCTTCCAGATGGAGGTGAAAATCACCAAGGGCCGCGGCTTCTGCCCCGCCACCTGGGATACCGATCCGAATGCGCCGGAAAACGCCGACAACCGCCCCAAACAGCAGGAAATCGGCGTCATTCCCATCGACCGGATTTACTCGCCGGTGACCCGCGTCAACTTCGAGGTTTCCAACACGCGCGTCGGTCAGAAGACGGACTACGAGCGCCTCGTGATCGAAATTTCGACGGACGGCCGCGTGGAACCGGATGAGGCGCTGCTCCATGCGACGGATATCCTCCGGCACCATCTCGACGTGTTCATCAATTTCAACAAGTCGATCATCGAGGAAATCAAGCCGATTCCCGAAGTGATTGTGGAAGATACGGACGAGCTCCGCCGCAAGTTGGCGATGAGCGTCAACGAGATTGAACTCTCCGTCCGTTCGGCCAACTGCCTCAACAACGCGAAGATTACAACGGTCGGTCAGCTCTGCACCCGCACGGTTGCGGATATGCTCAAGTTCCGCAACTTCGGCAAGAAGTCCCTCAACGAAATCGAGCAGAAACTCCACGAGATGGGGCTTGCGCTCGGGATGAAGCTGGATCCCTCGCTGCTGCCGCCGCAAGATCACGAATAACGTATTTCAGGAAAAAGGTTTTCCATGCGCCACAGAAAGAATAACGTCAAGTTCGGCCGTTCCTCGTCGCATCGCGAGGCGCTGATCGAGATGCTCGTCATCGGCCTCATCAAGGCCAAATCGATCCGCACCTCCGCGCGCAAGGCGAAGGTGGCCCGCCAGCTCGCTGAAAAGCTGGTGACGGTTGCCCGCAAGGGTGACGTGAACGCCCGCCGCCGTGCCATGGCGGTCCTCAACGACGAGGCGGCCGTCCGTGAGCTCTTCACGACGATCGTCCCGATGCAGGAGGGTCGTCAAGGCGGTTACACCCGTATCGTCAAGGTCGGTCAGCGTCCTTCCGACGGATGCGAGATGGCTGTCCTGAGCTGGGTCAATGAGCCCGTTGCCGCCAAGCCGGAAACGCCCGCCAACTAAGGAGAGAACACCATGTCGCTGCAGTCCCACGATCACGTCGAGCGCGTCAAGCACGTTCGCCGTCCCAAGAAGACACCGGCTGAGCGCGCCCGTCGCCAGAAGGTTCAGAAGAAGCGCCTGATTGCTTTGGGCGTTCCTCAGGAGGAGGCGAACCGCCTTTCTCCCCTCGAGATCCGCACGAAGCTCCTTCGCCCCAAGAAGGTCGTTCAGGAGCTGGCGAAGCGCGCCGCCAAGGCCGCTTCCGCTCAGTAAGCCCCCCAGGGCTTGTGTTTCCGCGTTGTCCATGCAGTCGGAAACCACAGTACTCAGTCACGAGCCGTTGCAGGCGGGTTACCGCCTGTTGCGGCTCGTTTCTCCTTCCATCGCCGCCGCGGCACGGCCCGGTCAGTTCGTGCATGTGCGCGTGCCCGGGCTCGATGCCGGTGCGCTGCGCCGCCCCTTTTCGCTCTGCGACGTCGCCCCGGAAACGGGCGTCCTGACCATTCTCTACAAGGAGGTCGGGCGGGGCACTGCGGCCATGCGCACCATCCGCGCCGGGGATGCGGTGGATGTGCTCGGACCCCTCGGGAAGGGGTTCCCGCCGCCCGCCGAAGGCGTGTTGCCGCTCCTCATCGGGGGCGGTTTCGGCGTCGCGCCGCTCTATTATCTCGCCCGGACGCTCGGGCGGCCGTGCCATCTCTTTTGCGGCGGGCGCACCGCGCAGGATATTCTGCTCACGGACTGGTTTGCGCAGCTGGGCTTTTGCGAGGTGCATCCGGCAACGGACGACGGTTCGCTCGGTGTGCGCGGGCTCGTCACGGCGCCCCTCGATGCCTGGCGCGCCGCCCATCCGGAAACGCGCGTTGCGCTCTACGCCTGCGGTCCCGCGCCCATGCTGCGCGCTGTCGATGAGCGTGCGCTCGCCTGGGGTATGCCCGGGTATCTGTCGTTCGACCGGCGGATGGCCTGCGGCATCGGCGCCTGCCTGGGCTGCACGCAGAAAATCCGCGCGGGCGAGGCGACGGCCATTGCCCGCGTGTGCGCCGACGGTCCCGTTTTCAAGGCCGGCATGATTGTCTGGGAGGAGGCGCAGCAATGAGCGATACCCCGACGGCGCCTTTCGAGCCGGATCTTTCCGTTTGTCTCGGCGGTTTACGGATGAAGAATCCGGTGACGACCGCCTCCGGCACGTTCGGCTTCGGCAAGGAATATGCCGAATATATCGATGTCTCGCGCCTCGGCGCCATCACCTGCAAGGGTATCTGCCTGGAGGCATGCGCGGGCAATGCGCAGCCGCGCATCGCGGAGGTGCGCGCCGGGATGCTCAACGCCATCGGTCTTCAGGGTCCCGGCGTCAAGGGTTTCCTGCGGCAGGCGCCGCCGTTTTTGCGGAAGGTCGGCGTGCCCGCCATCGTCAATATCTGGGGCAGGACCGTCGAGGAATATGCGGAGGTCGCGCGGCTTCTTTCCGATACCCCGGAGATTTCCGCGCTCGAGATGAACGTCTCCTGCCCCAACGTGAAGAAGGGCGGGGCTTCGTTCGGGCACGATCCGCATGTGCTCGAGACGGTCGTCGGCGCCGTGCGCGCCGCAACGCGTCTTCCCCTGTTTGTGAAGCTCGCGCCCAACGTGCCCGACATCACGGTCTTCGCCCGCGTGGCGGAGGCGGCCGGAGCGGACGGTCTTTCGATTTCCAATACGCTCCCCGCCATGGCCGTCGATATTGAGCGGCGGCGCCCCGTGCTCGCCAATGTCCAGGGCGGGCTGTCCGGTCCCGCTCTGCATCCCGTCGCGGTGCGCCTCGTCTGGCAGGCTTCGGCCGCCGTGCGCATTCCCGTCATCGGCATGGGCGGCATCGTGGAGCCGGAGGATGCCATCGAGTTTCTTTGCGCGGGCGCTTCGGCTGTGGCCGTCGGCACCGCCAATTTTGTCGATCCGCAGACGCCGCTGCGCGTCATCGACGGCATTCGCGCCTACATGGTGCGCCATCAGTTGCGGACCGTTTCCGAGATCGCGATTCCGCACTGACCGCGGCGCGGTTGCGCCTGTTGCTGTCAGTCGCGGGCAAAGCTCAGGCACAGGATGCGCGCGGCACCCGCCTGCCGCAGCGCCTGTGCGCACGCCTGGAAGGTGGCTCCCGTCGTCATGACGTCGTCCACCACCAGCAGCGTGCGCCCGTAGACGCAGGGCCGCGCGCGGTCCGGCACGCGAAAGGCGTTGCGCACATTCTCAAGGCGCCGCGCTTTGTTCATCCGCGTCTGCGTCGGCGTGGCACGGGTGCGGCAGAGAAGGGAGCGCGCGACGGGCGCGCCCAGCATCGGGGAGAGCGCCCGCGCGAGGAGTTCCGACTGGTTGTAGGTGCGCGCGAGTCGCTTCTCCGGATGGAGCGGCACCGGCACAATCCAGTCGGGTGTCAGCGTCCCGAAATGCGCGACCCACGCACCGTGCATACAGGTGGCCAGCGGGCGCGCCAGCCACGAGGCGCGCCGGTATTTGAAGTGGTGGACGAGGATGCGGACGCTCCCGCGGAACGCCGCGGCGGAGCGCGCGGCGTCGAATGCCGGCGGATGCGCCTGACACGCCGGGCAGACCGGATCGGCGGTGCCGGACGCTTCTTCGCGTTCCACGGCAATGGAGCCGCAAATCGCGCAGCATCCGGTTGCCGGGTGCAGCGGAAGCGCCGCCAGGCAGTCCGCGCACACGCCTTTTACGCCGCGAACGCCGCAAACCACGCAGCTCGTCGGATAGAGCTGCTCCAGCGCGGTGGCAAGGGCGTGGCACGGGCGTGGCATCGCGAACCTCCTGGGGACGGCGGCGGCGCTAGCTGCGCAGCGCCTTGTCGAGCAGTGCCTCAATGGCGTCCGCCGTGCGCTCCAGGGCGCCGCGCGAGGCGGAAACGGTGCGTCCGGCACGGACGCCGAGCTCGACGCGGTCCGACGGTTTGTCGAGCAGCGAGCGGACGGCGGTCTCCAGTGCGCGCGGAGAATCCACCTCCAAGATACCTTCTGCCTGCCGGAAGGTCTCCATGACCGCCTTGAAATTCTCGGTGTGCGGACCGCACAGCACGGCTTTGCCGAAGGAGGCGGGTTCAATCATGTTCTGGCCGCCCTCGTTCGGCGGGAGCGATTTGCCGACAAAGACGATGTCCGCCTGCGAGTAGAGCGCGAAGAGTTCCCCGGTGGTGTCCACCAGCAGAATGGGCGGCAACTGGCGCCCGCACGTTCCCGGTTCCGGGGCGGTGGCGGACTGCGAACTGCGCAGCACGGGATAGCCCGCTTCGCGCAGCTCCGCTGCCACGTCCCTGCCACGTTCGAAATGGCGCGGCACGAGCACGAGGCGCGTTTCCGGATGCTTTTCAAAGACCTGCTTCCAGGCCGCGGCCAGTGCCGTCTCTTCGCCGGGCCAGGTAGAGCCGCCCAGCAGGATGGTATGCTTGCCCGGCTGAATCCCGGCGATGGCCAGGGTTTCGATGGCGTGCGCCACCTTTTCCGCGGGCGGGGGCGCAATGTCGAATTTGACGGAGCCCGTGAGGTGGATGATTTCCGCAGGGGCGCCGGCGGCAAGAAGGCGGTCGCGGTCGAGCCCCGATTGCACGAGGAGCGTGTCAAAGCACGAGAGTACCGGACCGAAGAAGGCGCGCAGCCGGCGATAGCCGGGTGCCGAGTGGTCGGAGACGCGCCCGTTGGCCAGGAGCAGCGGGATGCCTTTCGCACGGACCATCCGGATCAGGTTGGGCCAAAGTTCCGTTTCCGTGAGAACCATCGCGGAGATCCTGGCCGTGCGGAGCATCCGGCGCACGCACCGCGGGAAGTCGACCGGCAGATAGACGAGGACGTCGTCCGGACCGACGATTTTCTCGCAGACGGCGTGCCCGGTCGAGGAGGTGGTGGAGAGAATGCAGGAGAAGGCCGGGTTGCGGCGGCGCAGCTCTTTGATGATCTGCCCGGCCAGATTGGCTTCGCCGACCGAGACGGCGTGAACCCAGACGCGCGGCTTTTCGGCAAGGCGGCGCGCGGTCTCCGCATCATACCGCCCGAAGCGCTCCTGAAAATGAGCACGGTAGCCGCCGCGTTTTTTCATGCGCAGATAAAACTTCGGCAGGAGGGCGATGTACGCAATCGAAAAGAGAAAATTATAGAGAATCCAGCGCATGGCAGGATAGCGGCGCGGGGCGGTTCCGGGCGCAGAGAAGAAACTCCCGGAACGGTGACCCTGAACCGCAGAACAGGGGTGAATCAGGAAGGCACGGCACCGGGGATGCAATCGGGAAGGGCGAGGACGGGATAGCCGTCCGGCCCCATCTGCTCAAAGGAGTAGACGCGATTGGCGGCGCGGTCGTGCCAGACGTAGGCATCACCGTTTTTCCAACGGCGTGCCATGAAACGGTCGCTATGGTGTTCGCGGGGGGCCGAATACCGCATGCGGCGTCCCTCCCACCCGGAAACCGTGCAGGGTTCGGAGGAAATCCAGTCGATGCCGTTGCCGCGGACGGCCCAGCGGTAAAAGGTTTCGAGGGACTGGGTGGCGAGGTGCAGATCGGCAAGCCCCCAACGCCGGAAGGTGATGCGCGCCTTGGATTTGTCACCTTCGAACGCCATCATAGTGCGCGCCGGGAAGGTGGCGATATCCTCGATGCGGTATTCGCGCGGCAGGATGGCGTGGATGCCGAAGAGGCGATACTCGCATACCGCCGGGTCGTCGTTGAAATCGCACGAGCGCAAAATGGGCTCCACAATGCGCTTGCGGTTTTCCGGCGCGGTGAGTCCTTCAAACACCCAGCGGACGAGGCGGTTGCCCGCGCGGTCATACGCGAGCGCCTGCAGCGGCAGGTTCAGATCGAGCCAGCCCATCACGAAGGCGCCGGCCTCCGCCGTGTGCACGTCGTTGACGCGCAGGTTGCGCTCGCGGGCCGCCTGTTTGCCCAGCACATTGTTCGCCAGGAAAACGGTCATCGTCGTGAGCCGATCGGGTTCCCGTTCGCAGGGTTCCCAGCTGACGGTTGCCTGCAACCCGCGGCGATTCGCAAATTCGAGGCGCCCGACGCGGTCCTCCATACTGAAGCGCGAAACCTCCCAGTCGGCGGGAACGACGCCGCGGAGGTGATGCCACGCAAATGGAGAACCTTGAGCCATATCTGTTCGGGGTGTTGAAATTGACAGGTCGCGAGTCTAGCAGATGCCCTGTTGTCCAGCAACCGCCGCCCGCGCCCGGGTGCCGTCCCGAGGGGAGTTTGTCCCATTTCCAGCCGCACGGGGGGGACGGTGGCAGGGGATTCGCACGGAAAAGGTGCGAATGGAGAGGGGCGCGGGCGGGGGAGAAGGGGAAAAACGGCGAAAATCGCAGGTAAAGTGCCATGAATCTGACGTTTCGGGAATCAGCGCACGGAGTTGCGGAACCTGTTTTCAAAGAAACGTTCCGGATTTTTGATTTTTGGGATTCACAAATGCCACCTTTTATGCGATAATTCCATCTCTACAGCAATCAAGCAAAACCAGCATCGCATTTTTTCGACCCCATGAAAGTAGCTTTGTTCGCCGGTCAAGGTGCCCAAACCGTCGGAATGGGCAAGGATTTGGCCGAGGCTTATCCCGAGTGCGCCGCGCTCTTCGCTGAAGCCGATCAGATTCTTGGCTATTCCCTTTCCTCCGTGATTTTTGACGGTCCGATGGAGGAACTGACGAAGACGAACGTTTGCCAGCCCGCCATTTTTGTTGTTTCTGCGGCGGCTTACACGGCATTCTGCAAGGAAAATCCCAACGTCGCCTTCGATTTGATGGCGGGGTTGAGTCTGGGTGAATGGACGGCGCTCTGGGCCGGTGGCGCGGTTTCCTTCGCGGAATGCGTGCGTATCCTGGAAGCGCGCGGCCGTTTCATGCAGGAGGCGTGCGAGGCGAATCCTTCCGGCATGGTGGCCGTGGCCAAGCTGACTCCGGAAGCGGTGGAACAGATTGCCGCCGAGACGGGTTGCACCGTCACCAATTACAACTCGTCCGCACAGATTGTGCTGGGCGGCACCCACGATCAGGTGGCCGCCGCCGCTGCGGCCGCCGGCGCCAAGGGCGGGCGCGGCATCGTGCTCAAGACGGCCGGTGCGTATCACTCGCCGTTTATGGCGCCTGCGGCGGAGAAACTCCGCGATGTGCTGGCCAAGGCGGAAATTTGCACGCCGAAGACCCCCGTGCTTTCCAACTATACGGGCAAGGTCCACGGCGATCCCGCGGAAATCCGCGATTCCATGATTGCGCAGATTGCGCATGCGGTCCGCTGGACGGATGACATGGCCCGCATGGGCGAGGGCGGCGCGCAGGTGTGCGTCGAGTTCGGCCCCGGCAACGTGCTGACCGGGCTGGTCAAGCGTACGCTCCCGGGCGTTGCGCTGCACAACGTCGGCACCGCCGAACAGGCGAAGGCTGCCGCCGCCGCGCTCGCGTAAGCGCGGTTTCCGCACAAAGATTTTTTACTGGCTTTTACCCGTAACGGAGATCACACAACCATGGCCAAGACGGCACTTGTTACCGGCTCTGCCCGCGGCATCGGCCGCGCGATTTGCGAACAACTTGTCAAGGACGGCACGGCGCAGAACATCATCGTTTGCGACGTCAAGAAAGAATGGTGCGAGGAGACCGTCGCCTCCCTGCGCGCTCTGGGCGCCACCGCAGAAGCGCTGGAGCTCAACGTCGCCGATGCGAAGAGCGTCGAGGCGGGCATCGCCGAAGCCATCCGCATTTTCGGCGCGCTCGACATCGTCGTCAACAATGCCGGCGTCACGCGCGACGGACTGCTCGTGCGCATGAGCGAAGAGGACTGGGATACGGTCCTGAACATCAACCTCAAGGGGGCATTCCTCGTTTCCCGCGAAGCCGCCAAGTTCATGATGCGCGCCCGTACCGGCTCCATCGTGAACATCGCTTCGGTTGTGGGGCAGATGGGCAACGCCGGGCAGGCCAACTACACGGCCTCCAAGGGCGGCCTGATTTCGCTCACCAAGACCTGCGCCCGCGAACTGGGCGGCCGCGGCATCCGCGTCAATGCGGTTGCGCCCGGCTTTATCAAGAGCAAGATGACCGATGTGCTTTCCGAGGATGTCAAGAAGGCGATGCTTTCCGTCATCCCGATGAAGAAGTTCGGCGAAGTCGAGGATATCGCCAAGGCTGTTTCCTTCCTCGCTGGTGACAATGCCGCTTACGTGACGGGGCAGGTGCTTTCCGTGAACGGCGGCATGCTCATGCCTTAATGTTCGCTCTCCCGCGCCCGCCTCATGGCTTTCCCGGGCGGGTGCCCGCCACCTGCCGCTGTTGATGCGGCGGCACATTTCCCATAAAATCCTACTCAAACCCAAACCTACTCACACCATGACCCTCGAAGAAAAAGTTATCGCAATCGTTTGCGACTCCCTTCACACGGATGCTTCCGCCGTCAAGGCTGAATCCTCCTTCGTCAACGATCTCGGCGCCGACTCGCTCGATCAGGCTGAGCTCATGATGAACATCGAGGAAGCCTTCAAGCCCTACATGAACGGCGACATTCCTGAGGATCAGGCGACCAAGTTCGACACCGTCGGCTCCGTCATCGAGTTTCTCCGCTCCAACGGCGTCCCCGAGAACGTCGACTAATTGTCTGCCACCGGGATTTTTCCCGGAGCACAGAACGGACGGTTGCCGTTCGCACGGTTGCGTTCCGGCGCCGTTCCGTTCGTTTCTTTTCTTTCTGCACATTTTATTCCCAGTTTTGCTTCCCGCAGGAGACAAATCATGCGTCGCGTAGTAATTACCGGCCTGGGCGTGATTTCGCCCGTTGGCAACGACATCGACACCTTTTGGAAGAATATCGTGGCCGGCGTAAACGGCATCGGCACCATTCAGAAATTCGACGTTTCGGCTTTCCCCGTCAAGATTGCGGGTGAAACCAAGAATTTCGACGCCACGCAGTACATGGATCCGAAGACGGCCCGCCACTCGGCCCTTTTCTGCCAGTATGCGGTCGCCGCTGCGAAGCAGGCCGTGGATGATTGCGGCATCGATTTCAAGACGCTTGACGACGAGGCGCGCTTCCGTTGCGGGTGCACGGTTTCCTCCGGCGTCGGCGGCATCGACATCACCGAGACGGAAGTCTCGAAGATGATCGAAAAGCAGACGACGCGCGTGAGCCCCTTCTGCATTCCGGCGATGATTTCGAACATGGCCGCCGGCACCATCGCCATCGAGCACGGGCTTCGCGGGCCGAACTACGGCGTCGTTTCCGCTTGCGCCTCCGGCCTCCACTCCATCGGTCAGGCGTTTCACGCCATCAAGTACGATGAGGCGGATGTGATGCTTGCCGGCGGCTCGGAAGCTCCGGTCTGCCCCGTTTCCGTGGCCGGGTTTGCTGCGCTTCACGCGCTCTCCACCCGCAACGACGATCCGGAACATGCGTCCCGCCCGTTCGACAAGGATCGCAATGGCTTTGTGATGGGCGAAGGCGGCGCAGTGGTCGTCCTCGAGGAATACGAGCACGCGGTTGCCCGCGGCGCCAAGATTTACTGCGAGGTCGCCGGCTTCGGCGAGACCTGCGACGGCTACCACATGACGGCTCCGATGCCGGGCGGCGTGGCCGGTGCCCGCGCGATGACGCTCGCCATCAAGGAAGCGGGCGTGACCGTGGATGACGTCGATTACATCAACGCGCACGGTACCTCCACCCCGATGAACGACAAGACGGAGACCGCGCTCATCAAGGCCGCTCTCGGTGAGGAAGCCGCCCGCAAGGTGTCCATCTCTTCGACCAAGTCCATGACGGGTCACCTGCTCGGCGGCGCCGGTGCCGTGGAGACGGTCGTGTGCGCGCTCGCCATCCGCGACGGCGTTGTTCCGCCCACCATCAACTACACGACGCCCGACCCCGAGTGCGATCTGGATTACACGCCCAACACCGCCCGCAAACGCCCGGTGCGCGTGGCGCTCAACAACGCCCTCGGTTTCGGCGGTCACAACGCCTGCATTGCCTTCAAGGCGCTGTAAGCACACCCGTCCGGATTTTTTCCCACTTTCTTCGGAGCCCTGTCATCCGCTCTGAGTCCCGACCCTTCCGATGCGCTTCTCCCGCGCGCCGGGAGGGTCGCTTACTGTAACCCCCGTTCCCGTTCCGCTCCTTCCGTTCATCCTGTTTGCCGACGGATCCGTTCTCCATGTCCTCTGATGCTGATTATGCGCCGCCAAAAGCTGTGGGGCAGCGCGTCTACGAACTCTGTCACCGCCTGGCGGTGATGTGCGGCGGTGCGGTCCTGCTCATCAGCCCGTGGCTTTTCGCGTCCTGGGAGATGTGGTGGTTCTGGACGATGGTGTCGGTGCTGACGCTTTCGTGCCTGTTCTGCGGCGCCGGGCTTCTGATGGAGACGGTTGCCGGAATCTACGTCGGTCCCATCCGGAAAGTGCCGCCGCGCATCTTCGGGATCATGGCGCTCTGCGTGCCCTTTCTCGCTTATGCGCTGATTCGCGCACAGTATCCGTCGGCGCCCGGAATGCCCGCCGTCGCCATGGAGACGGAGCGGAGCCTGCTCCTGTTCTTTACCCCTGCGGCGCTTTTTCTCGTTTTTCTCTATTCGTCCCGCTACAGGGAGCGTGCGCTGCTGCTGCGGCTGCTGCTCGTCAACATGGGGCTCCTGGCCGTTTGCGGCCTCATCAACCACATCCTGACCAATGACGAGTCCATTTTGTGGGTCGGCGCCAACGATTTCAATTATGTCGGGCGTTTGAGCGCGCCGTTTTACTGCCCGAACCATTTCTCCGCCTACGCGAATATCTTTCTCTGCCTGCTTGTGGGGACGATGTTCGTGCCCGGCATTTCCCGCCGTGCGGTGTTTGCCTGCCTTGCGGGGGCCGTGCTGCTCTGCATCCCGAACTTCCTGACGCTTTCGCGCGGCGGCATCGCTTCCCTCATCGGGGGCATGGCCATCGGCATTCCGCTGTTCGCTTTTCGCGGATGGGGCGCGCTGCGGCGCACGCTGGCCCTCGTGCTCACGCTCGCCGTTGTCGCGGCCGCTTTCCTCGCCATCCGGTATACCGAGAATCCCCTCATGAACCGGATGAAAGCCCATCCCCTGTGGGTTGCGTGGGAGAAGAGCGAATCTTTTTCCGAGGTTGCGGAGCGGTTTTCCGATACGTTCTGGTATTCCTTTGACCGCGGCACCTACATCGGTTCGGCGGTGCGGGCGTGGCGCTCCAATCCCGTCTGGGGCATCGGCCCCGGGCAGCATTCAAACCGCTGGGCGCAGTTTGCCGCAACGGAGGATGGCGTCCGCCCCGTCAACGGCGATCCGAAGACCATCCGCTGGCCGCGGCTCCGTAACGATACGTACCATCTCTACGAGGTGCACAGCGACTGGACGCAGCTGCTGGAGGAGTACGGCATCGTCGGATTCTGCCTTTTTCTGCTCCCGTATTTCGGTCTGTTTGCGTTGCTGTACCGGCGGCAGGGTGCCCTGCTGCAGGAGATGTCGGGCGATCCCCTGGAGCGCGCGCTTCCGCTCGCGGGGCTTCTCATGCTCGTCATTTACACCATCCATTCGGGCTTTGATTTTTCCCTGCAGATGCCCTGCATCGTGTGGCTGTTCTGTTTCCTGATGCTCTCGGCGCTGCTCGCCGAGGGGGAACGCGCATAAAAAAAAAAAGACAAACGCGCAACCCCGCAGGGCTGCGCGTCTGTCGCCGCGACGCCCCGCCGTCCGCAGAGCGGGCATGGCGGGCGGTGCGGGCGAAGCCCGTGCCGCTTATTTGATGATGTCGCTTTTCACCGGGCTGCTGCGGCCTTCGATGAAGGGCCGCCGCCGCTCCAGCGCCGCGCGCGCGATCTCCACGTCTTCGTGCGCCTCTTCCGGCGTCAGGCAGCCGCAGGTGACCATGTCGCACGGGCGCAAAACCGAGAAATTGAACGTGAGCCCGATGAAGGGTGTCGTGCGCCCCGCCGCCATCGGCTTGATGGTCATGACCGGTTTGCGCGCGTCCTGAATGATTTTGTAGACCGACTCCACTTCCACCTGCATCAGGAACCCGAGGCAGTTGAAAATCTGGATGTAGGTCTCCACATCGTATTCATTTTCATCGCTGTAGGTGATGCATTCCGGCATGTGGGCGGAAAGTCCGGGCAGGAGCCCCTCCTCGCGAATCATGGAGAGATAATCCGGCAGGCGCGGAATGGCGCGCAGGTTCTTGTTGACGAGCTGCTCCACGCAGGTGTGGTGGATGAGGCAGAACGTTGCGCCCGATTGCGCGGAGGCATGGATGGCGGCACGGGCTTCGCGCCGCGCGTCCGCCGTGTCATCCATGTTCATGCAGGGGGTGTCGATGACGATGACCTTGTGGTTGAGGCGTTCTTCCACGAGGTGCACCGCCTCCTGAAGCATGGGTTGCGCGGAATACGGCGCCATGAGCGCATCGCACCCTTCGGAGACGAAGGCTTCGATGACACTTGCCATCTGCTCGGCGCTGTTGTGGATGTCGCGGATTATTTTGTCGGCAACGCCGCCCGTGTGGGAGTAGCCGAGGAGCCAGTTGGTGCCGCAGATGAGGCGTGGAAGGGAGACGCCGCCGACCATCGTGCGCGGAAAAGAGCGTAGCTCATTCATAGGTGAGGAACCGGGTCTGGAGATTGGGGGGGGTGGAGGGTGTGGCGGTTGAACCCTTCCCCAAAAGTGAGACACGAAGAGTGTCCCCCTTGTCGTAAGTAAGGGTATTCTACAAAACTGGTTGTCAGTTGGACAAGGGGTTGGAAT
>CASFKR010000005.1 GCA_949295265.1 uncultured Verrucomicrobiota bacterium
CCGGCACGATGCCGCCGCCGGTCGCCGCCGCACCCAAGCCTGCGGCGGAGACGGCGCCCGCAGCATCCGCCGCACCCGCGGCGCCCGCCACCGTAGCATCCGCCGGAGACTGAGCCCGATGAGCGGCGACCCGCAACCCTTCGCCATCGAAGTCGAAAACCTCACCAAAATCTACGATATGGGTGAGGAAAAGGTCTACGCCCTGCGCGGCGTATCCGCCCAAATCCGCAAAGGCGAATTCTGGGCCATCATGGGCTCCTCCGGCTCCGGAAAATCCACGCTTCTCCAGGTGCTCGGATGCCTCGACCGCCCCACCGCCGGGACCTATCGCCTCAACGGGCAGGATGTTTCGGACCTCGAGGACAACGCCCTCTCCGACATCCGCCTCGCACATCTCGGCTTCGTCTTCCAGAGCTTCAACCTCATTCCGCAGCTGACCGTCGCGGAAAACATCGCCCTCCCCCTCTACTACCAGGGCGTCCCCGAATCCGCCTGCATGGAACGCGCCGCCCGGTTCGCGAAAATCGTCGGACTCGAGGCGCGCCTCGCCCACCGGCCGTCGCAGCTCTCCGGCGGTCAGCAGCAGCGCGCCGCCATCGCACGCGCGCTGGCGACCGACCCCGTCGTCGTCCTCGCCGATGAACCGACCGGCAACCTCGACACCGCCACCAGCATCGAAATCATGCAGCTCTTTCAGGAAATGCACAAGCGCGGCAAGACCATCGTCATGGTGACCCACGAACCCGACATCGCCGCCTGGGCGGAGCACCGCATCGTCATGCGCGACGGTCTGATCAAGGAGATGGTATGAGCGTCCTTACGACACGGCTGTCGCGCGACTTCAAGCTCGGCGTCAAAAATCTCCTGCTGCATAAGCTGCGCTCCTTCCTGACGATGCTCGGGCTCGTCTTCGGCGTCGGCTCCGTCATCGCCATGCTCGCCATTGGCGAAGGCGCCAGCCAGGAAGCGCTCGCGCAAATCCGCAAGCTCGGCAGCCGCAACATCCTCCTCACGGCGGCCAAGCCCGCGGATGACGACTCCAGCGGGCGCGGGCACAACCTGAGCGTCTACGGACTGCTCTACAACGATGTGCGCCGCCTCGAATCCTCGTTCCCGACGGTGCTCTCCGCCATCCCGGTCAAGACCATCGAAAAGCCGGGGCGCTATGCGAAACGGACGCTCGATCTGCGCCTCATGGGTACCACGGAAGAATGGTTCGAGGTCGTGCCCCGTCCGCTCGAAGCCGGGCGCCTCCTCACCCGTAAAGACCTCGACGCCCATGCCAACGTGGCCGTCCTCACCGAGTACGGCGCGCGCCGCCTGATGGCCAAGTCGTACGCCATCGGCAACACGCTCACCATTGACGGCGAGGCTTTTGAAATCGTCGGCATCGTCAAAAATGAAACGGCCGGGGAGGGTCAGGGGCAGACCCTCGACAACCAGACGGACGCCTATATTCCCATCACGACCGCGCGCGAGCGTTTTGGCGACCTGTTCGTGCGCCACACGCAGGGCTCGCGCACCCGCGAGCTCGTGCAGCTCCACCAGATTGTGGTGCGCGTCAACCGCGAAGAAGCCGTGGAAGCGACGGCCGGCGCTATTCAACGGATGCTCGAAACCTTCCACAAACGGAAGGATTACAACGTAAACGTCCCGCTGGCGCTGCTCCGGCAGACGGAAGCGACCAAGCGCACCTTTTCAATCGTGCTGGGCGCCATTGCGGGCATTTCGCTGCTGGTCGGCGGCATCGGCATCATGAACATCATGCTGGCGAGCGTGACGGAACGCACGCGCGAAATCGGCATCCGGCGCGCCATCGGCGCGCGGCGGAGTCAGATTGTGATGCAGTTCCTCATCGAATCGCTCGTGCTGTCCGCGCTGGGCGGGCTGATCGGCATGGGACTGGGCGTCCTGATTCCGCTGGCGGTCACCTTCTTTGCGGGCATGCCGACGGTCGTGACGCTCCACAGCCTGGTGCTCTCGCTGGGCATCTCGGTCGGTGTCGGCGTCATCTTCGGCATTTACCCGGCCATGCGCGCCGCCCGGTTCGATCCCATCGTCGCCCTCCGCCACGACTGACCGCTCCGCCCAACGGGCGGGCGCGGCGGGTTTCAGGCTTACCCCGATTTTTTGAGCCACACGGAGGAAGGTTGTGAAACTCAGCCTCGCGATGAGGTAAGAAATTTGAGCCACACGGAGGGGCGAAGCCCCCTTCTGAAGTCTCCACTAACGTTCCGACCAAGGTGTCAAATAAGGACTTTTTCTCGGCGGCAGAGCCGCCTGTCCCGAAAAACCGGGATAAGCCTCGGGTTTGCCGCCGGTTTACGCTCGCGCTTTGGGCTTTCTGTGGTACAATTGGGGAAACATCCACCTCTTTTGGAACGGTACAGAACCCATGAAAGCCCTTGTTGTCCTTGCCGACGGCTGTGAAGAACTCGAAGCCGTCGCCATCATTGATCTTCTCCGCCGCGCCCAGGTCTCCGTCACCGTCTGCGCCGCACAGGCGTCGGCGACGGTCCGGGGTGCGCATGGCATTGACTTCCAGGCGGATGAAACGCTGACTGCGGCCCCCGAAGCCCTCGCGGCGGCGTACGACCTCGCCGTCTCTCCCGGCGGCATGGGCTGCATGGAGGCGCTCCGCGCCAATCCCGCCGTGCTCGCCGTCTATCGCGCCTTTGCGGCGGCGGGCCGGTTCCATGGCGCCATCTGCGCCTCTCCGGCGGTGCTCGACGCCGCCGGGCTGCTCGCCGGCAAGCGCTACTGCTGCTACCCCGGCATCCAGCAGATGATTCCGAACGGCACGTACGTGCCTGATGTGCCCGCGCTCCGCGACGGCACCCTCCTCACCGGCGCCGGACCCGGCACCGCCGTTCCGTTTGCCCTGCTGCTCATCGAAGCCCTCGCCGGCCGCGAAACCCGCGATGAGGTCGCTGCCGGGCTCCTGCTTTCGTAACCCGGAACCCGCCCCATGGACTACGCCGGTTTCGTCGATAAGCTGTCGGCTCGGCTCGACAGGCTCGACCCCTCGAACATCTCCTCCGTGCTGTCCTCCTTCGCCCGGCAGCGGGCGCTGCTGGAGACCATCATTCAGTCGATTCAGGAGGGCATTCTCGTCATCTCCGCCGAAGGCAACGTCACCTACGCCAACAAGACGGCCGAGACGATGCTGGGATTCGACGCCTCGCGCGTCCGCGGACGGCCCGTCGAGCGCTTCCTGCCCGATATCGACTGGAATGAACTCTCGCGCCGGGAGGACGCCACCTGGGAAAAGGTCACCACGGCGGAAATCGAGATTTACCGTCCGCGGCACCGCATCGTGCAGCTCTCCGCCTTTCCGCTGGAGGCGGGGGCGCTGGACGACAATGCGCCCGGAACGGTCGCCATTTTGCGCGATGTCACGCGCGAGCGGGCGGACAGCGCCGAAGTCCTGGAAAGCGAACGCATGCAGGCCGTCCGCGTGCTGGCCGCTTCGCTCGCGCACGAAATCGGCAATCCGCTCAACGCGCTGGGCATCCACCTGCAGCTGCTGACGCGCGACTTGCGCCGGGTCCCCGATGAGGAAACCCGCCAGGACCTCTCCGAACTCGTGCAGGTCGCCATTGACGAAGTCGCGCGCCTCGACCTGATTCTCTCCAAATTCCTGCGCGCCCTGCGGCCCTCTGCGCCCAATCTGGCGCCGTGCGACCTGCGCGAAGTCCTGCAGAATTCGCTGCGCGTGATGAAAACGGACATTGAAGAGCACCGCATCCGCGTCTCCGTGGATTACCCGCAGAATCTGCCGAAGATCCAGGGCGATGCGCAGCAGCTCCAGCAGGTCTTCTTCAACCTCATCAAGAATGCCGTGCAAGCCATGGAGGACGGCGGCGCGCTCGACATCCGGCTCTCTGCGGACGACCGCGATCTGTCGATTGCCTTCCGCGACACGGGGTCGGGCATCTCCAAAGACTTCTTCCGGCAGATGTTTCAGCCCTTCCAGACGGCCAAACCCAACGGAAACGGCATCGGGCTCACGATTGTGCAGCGCATCGTGCAGGACCACGGCGGGCGCATCGACGTTGCCTCCAAAGCCGGCGAAGGCGCCTGTTTCACGCTGGTTTTCCCGCTGGCCGACCGCAAACTGCGCCGCATCACCCGCTGACGCCGCCCCTCCGCCCCGCCCTAGCGCAGCGGCATGGGCCGCAAAAAGGAAAGTCCGCCGGGGCTGTGCCCTCGGCGGACTTTTGACGGGAATTGGTGGAGGCGGGGGGAATTGAACCCCCGTCCGTAACGGAGCCACCATAGCTTCTACGCGCGTAGCCTCTGTTTGAATCTCACACAGCAGGAAGCCCGGAGGCAGGCACCTGCTGCGCCAGCAGCCACGTAAGTGTCGCTGAGCACCCGGCTACACAGCGCTCAGCCAGCCTGCGCAAAATTGTGACGCATCCCCGCTTGGCAGGCATCGCGGTTCAGCGTGGCCGCATCTCTCAATGCGGAGAGACTTAGGCAGCCAGAGCCATTTCAGTGTTGGCGTTTTGTTTTCCAGGGATGCTTGACGAGTACACCTTGGATCCTCGGCGCGCGACTAAGGCCTCAACCGGCACGTCGAAACCAGTCGCCCCCACGAGCGGGACACTGACCCGTGTGAAGATGCGGCAATTCTCGCACAAGACCGCACCGGTGTCAAGGTTTTCATAAAATCGCAAGTTTAATGTCTTTACATAGTTTATTTCCTTTTAAAATCCGGTTGACTTTTTCAGCTGGTTCCGGCATCATAACCGTGATGGAAACGGAAACGCCGCCGTGCGGGCCAGACCCGATAACCGCGCAGCCGGGCGGTCTGTGATTCCCGGCGCCGTCTCCATCGCAACAACCGGCTTTTGACGCACCCCTGTGAACCATGTCCGCCCACCTCTCTCTTGTCTGGAGCGATTCGCTTGAAACCCTCGCGGAACGCCTGCGGGAAAATCGCCGTGCCGCATCCTCCGCAGATCCGTTTACGCCGACGTGCATCGTCACCGGCAATGCCCTGCGCAAAGACTGGCTGCGCCGGCAACTCGTGCAGCGGGCCCCCGCCCCGGAGCGGCTGGTGGCCAACCTCGATTTCCAGCTGCTGTATCCGTTCGTCAATGACTGGCTCTTTGCGGCGTTCGAGGCGCGTCCCATTACCGAGCGAAAGCCGGCGGAACATCCCTATTCGCAGCAGATGCTGCGCTGGCGCATCCGGAATATCCTCTCGCGCGACCTTCCCCGGTACCCGGCGCTGTACCGGTATGTCGGCGACAGTCCGCAAAACGCAGATACGCGCATCTTTTCGCTTGCGGGCGTGCTGGCGCGCGTCTTCGACACCTATCAGGTGCGGCGCCCCGAAATGCTCCACCGCTGGGAAACGGAAGAACTCCCGCCGGGCGCCCCGGCCGCCGAGAAATGGCAATGCCAACTCTGGCGTGCCCTGGTGCAACAGCTTCCCAATTCGTATCTGACGCAGTTTCTGGCACTCAAGCAGCGCGAAATCCGGCTCGAAACGGCTTTTTCCTGCGGCATGCCGCGCTACGACTCGGTCCACGTCTTCGGCGTCAACGATCTGCCGCGCCCCTTTCTGCTCTTTTTCAAACGGCTGGCCGAGATTCTTCCCGTCACGCTTTACGCCTTCAATCCGTCCGAAGAGATGTGGTTTGACGATGCGCCGTTCCGTGCGGCGCGGCAGGAAGTCTTCCGCGAACTGCTCGACGGCACGCTCGACCTGGAGCCGGGCGAAGAGCGCATCAGCCGCGAAATCGCCGAACGGTCGCATCCGCTGCTCGGCCGCTTCGCCCTGGCGATTCAGGGGTTTCTGGCGCATCTGCTCGATGAACTGGACGCCAACCAGGAGCCGCTTTTCGGCACCATTCAGCCGGGCGCTGACACGCTCCTCGGGCGCGTCCGCCGCCACATCCGCGAACGCCGCACCGATGATGAGCGTGCCAACCCGGTGGCCGCCGACGACCGCTCGCTGCGGCTGCTGCTGGCGCACAGTCCGCGCCGCGAACTCGAGGCGCTGCGCGAGGAAATCCTCACCTGGTTCGCGGATCACCCGGATGCCTCGCCGCGCGACATCCTCGTGCTGTGCGGCAACTGGGACGCCTACGCGCCGCTGATTCCGCTCGTCTTCAACGCCGCGCGGCTCGCCCCGGCGCCGGATGCCGCGCCGGATGCGCCGGAGCGGCTCCTGCCGGTGCGCATTGCCGGCTCGCGCACCCGCGAACTGCCGCCCGTCTTCACCGACTTCCTGACGCTCCTCGATTTTGCCGCCGGGCGCCTCCCCGCCGATCAGGCCTTTTCCCTGCTCTCGTCAGAGGCTGTGGGCCCCCGCTTCGGGTTCCGCTCCGAACAGCTCGGCACCCTGCGCGACCTGCTCCGGGAAGCCAACATCCGCTGGGGCGCGGACGAGGCGCACGTGGAGCGCACCCTCCGCGAATCGGGGGTCCGGGATGATGACCGGGACTTCGTCCGCCCGGAGGGCGCGCCGCCCGGGTTCACCTGGCGCCGCGGGGTCGACCGCCTCCTGCTCGGGCAGCTGCTGGGCAAGCCCGACGTCTCTGCCACGCTGACATCCGCGCGGTCGCCGCTCGCCGACGCCGTCCTCGGGGAAGACATCCGCCTCTACACGCCGCCCGACGGCTCCGAGCCGTATCTGCCCATCGTAAGTTTCTCGGCGGATGCCGCGCCCCTCGTGGGCGGGCTCGACCTCTTCCTGCGCCGCGTGCTGGATTTGCGCACACGCCTCAACACGCCCGATCTCCCGCTCGAGGCGCTCCGCGAAGCCCTTCTCGAGGCCGTGGACGCCTTTTTCGTGCGGGATACGGCCTATGCGCTGCAACTCGCCGATTTGCGCCAGGCCATCCTCCGGCTCATCGACCGCGCCGTATTCGCCGACAACCTCGGCGGCCCCGCCCCTGTGCCTCCGCTCTCCATTGTCCGCGCCGCACTCGAAGAGACCCTGAACGGCATCGCCGCGCGCGCCTCGCTCAACATCGGCACCGACGCCGTCGTCTTTGCGCCCCTGCGCGAAGGCATGCCCTACCCGGCGCGCCTCGTGTGCCTGTGCGGACTCAACAACGGCTTTTTCCCCGGCAGCGACCAACCGCCGTCCTTCGATTTCGTCATGCGGCATCCGACCTTTCTGGAACCCTCGCGGCGCGACAAAGATGCGCTCGCGATGCTCGAAGGCATTTGCGCCGCGCGTCAGACGCTCGTGCTCTCCTGCATCGGACGCGATCAGCAGACCGATGCGCCCCTGCCGCCTTCGCCTCTGCTCAGCGACTTCGTCGATTACGTCAATGCGCACTTCTCGCGCCGCCCCGCAGCCGGTTCGAAGCCCGTTGCCGACGCCAAATGCCTCGAGCCCGTCACGCACCATCTGCAGGCGTTCCACCCCGACTACTTTACGCCCGAAGCCGCCCGCGCCGCGGGCTACCCGCTCTCCCGCTCGCAAACCGACTGGCAGATTGCGCGCAGCCTGCTCTCGCCCCGCGAGGCGCGCATGCCGCGGCCGCGCGCCATTCCGCTACCCGACGTGCTCACGGCGGACGCCCTCGTCCAGATGCTGCGCGATCCGCTCCGGGCGCTCAAAACCCGGAATCTGGCTTTCTCCGATTATGAGCCGCGCCCCATCGAGCCCGAAGATGCCGTACAGACGGTCTACCACAACAAAGCCGCCCTGCTGGAAGGTCCGGAAAAAGAAAAACTGCTCCTCTGGTACGCCCGGCTGCTGTCGGAGCGCGGCCGGTCCTTTTCCTCGGATGCGGCGCTCTCGGATCTGAAAATCGCCGATGCGGACAATGACAAGTGGGAACGGCTGAGGCGCCGCAAACTGACGTTCAATCAAACGGACATGCACGGGGATCCCGTATTGCGGAAGCTGAGTTTTCCGGACAGGAACATCAGCGCCCTGATCGCGGAACTGCCGCCTCCCGGGCAGCCGTTCACCGCCTCCGTCACCTGCACCTCGCTCCAGCCGCTCTACGTCACCGAAACGCCGGACGGCTGCGTCGGCGAACGCCGCGGCACGCCCCGCGTGCGCAACCGCACCATCGAGCTGCGCCTCGAAAACCGCCTGCTCATGCTCGAAAACGAGATGGGCGAAACGGTGCCCGTCCAACTGGCGCTCGACTGGAGCTCCGACGAGTCGGCTCTCTTTCTTTCCGGATGGATCCGCCACCTCATCGCCACGGTTGCCGGGCACACCGGCCCCACTGTGCTCGCGCAGGTTGAACGGAACGACGACGGTCGGATGTATCTGCTGACCCCGATGGATCCAGAGGAGGCCTATATGCGTCTGGCGGATATCCTCAGCCTCCTCGCCTCCGAATGGCTGCCCTACTTCCCGCCCCAGAAAGAGGTAAAACCCAAAGACATCACCCTGGCGCAAAGCGAAAGCGGCGAGCTGGAGGTGCCCGAAGAGATGGTCGCCTTCGAACCGGATCTCCTGATGAATGAAACCTTCCTCCGCGAACAGAGAATGGAGGCAATCTGCGGCGTCTGGACAGATTTTGACCCCTTGAACTGCAAACTGGAACCGTCCCGAGCTCCGCGGAGGACAAGAAAATGAGCGATTTTTCCGCATGGATTCTCAGTCCGGAAGCCGACTGCGAATTTCCCGGACCGCACCTCGTCGCCGCCTCCGCCGGCACGGGAAAGACGTACAATATCCAGAACATCTTTGCCCGGCTCGTGCTCGAAAAGGGCTGCCGCGTCCCGGAAATTCTCGTTGTCACCTTTACCGAGGCCGCAACCGCGGAATTGCGGGAGCGCGTGCGCAGGATTCTCGTGAATCTGCGGGCGGCGCTCGCCGGGGAGCCTTCGGCCTCCCCGCAGGCGCACGCCCTCCTGAAGGCCTGCCGCATCGACCCGGAAGCGGACACCGAAGCAACACGCGAGGCGCGCATCCGCATCGCGCGCGCCGTTGCCGAACTCGACATCGCCTCCATCTTCACCATCCACGGCTTCTGCCGCCAGTGCCTCGCGCGCTTCGCCTTCGAAACGCGCTTTCCCTTCGACCAGGCGCTGGAACCGGACGAATCGGGTCCCATGCGGCAATTCGCCGCCGACTGGTGGCGTTCCGAAGTCCTTTCTCCCGGCGGCGACTTCTCCCACCTCACCCAAAACATCCGCTCCTCCTTCGAAACCTTCTTCGCCGTCTTCCGTGCGCTCATGCAGAAGCAGGGTGCGCGGGTGAAGGGCAAACTGGCAACCGGCAAAGCCGCCGCGGAGGAAACCGACGTCGATTACCGCCTCGCACAAGACTACCTCAATGCCGCCGCGGCCCTTCGCGAGCGGTATGCGCAGTTGCACGACCGCGAAGGCACCGTCTCCTTCGATGACCTTCTGCAGGGCATGCAGGATGCCCTCTGCGATGAGAAAAACGGCGAGCGTTTCGCCGCACTGCTCCGCAAAGAATACCGCGCCGCACTCATCGACGAGTTTCAGGACACGGATCCCGTGCAGTACCGCATCTTTGCGCGCATTTTCCTCGATGCACCCCCCGATGAACAGGGAGACCGCCCGCCCGTCTTCTTTGTCGGCGACCCCAAACAGGCCATTTACGGCTTCCGCGGAGCCGACATCCGCACCTACGAGGCGGCCGCCGCAAACGAGGATCTGCTCGAGCGCTCCTACCAGCTCAGCACGAACTTCCGCTCCACGCCCGGACTCGTGGAGGCGGTCAATTCCCTGTTTGGCGACCGCCGTAACTTCGACGGCTCGCACACAAGCGTCTTCGGCAGCTCCCGCATCAACTATCCGGAGCCTGTCAAAGCCCTGCCGTACGAAAAGAAGCCGACTCTGGGCCCCGAACGGCGGCGCGACCGGGCGTTCAACGTCGTCCCCTGCTTCCCGGAATTCTGGCTCGACGCCACCGTCCGCCAAATCGAATTTCTCCTCAAAGACCGGCAGCAGAACCGCATCCCGGACGGCACCCCGGAGGGCCGCCCCGTGCGCCCCGGCGACATCGCCGTGCTCGTACGCACCAACGACACCGGCAAGAAACTTTTCCAGTCGCTCATGCGGCTCGGCGTGCCCTGCGTGCTGTCCTCGGCCAACTCCGTCTTTGCCTCGGAAGAAGCCGCCGACCTGCTGATTCTCCTCGATGCCATCGCCGCACCGTACGCCGTCACGCGGCGCAACCGGTTCCTGCTCGGCGGCTTTCTGAATCTGACCATTGAACAGGCCGCGACCCTCGCCGGAGGTCCGGCGGGCGAGCACCCAGCCCCCATCCCCTGCCCGCCCCATCTCCGGAAACTCGCCGGCCTCTATCAGCAGGATGACGCCACGCTCGCTCCGGAAACGGTTCCCGCCTTCCTCGAACATCTCGGGCGCCACCTCGAGCGCGATGGCTTTGCCCCCGTCTGGAACGAATTCTTCGAAGGGGTCTCCCTCGGAGCCGTCTTGGGGTCCGGGTCCTACCCGGAGCGGCGCCTCACCAACCTCCTGCAGCTCGTCGAGTACATTCAGACGCGTTTCGGGGCACGCCCCGCCTCCGCCTGTGCCATCGGCATCTGGCTCTCCGATTGCCGCGCCGAGGCACTCGCGCCGCCCGGTGCGTACCGGCGCAAAAAAAAGACTGAAAACACCGAACTGCGCCTCGAAAGCGACCGCGACGCCGTCACCATCATGACAATTCACGGCAGCAAAGGGCTCGAATTTCCCATCGTCATGCTGCCCGACGTCGAAAAATCGTTGCGCTTCGGCAACGGCTGGGGCGTCCGCTCGGAACTGAGCACCATCGACTTCCAGCCCGATGTTCAGGCGCAGCCCGTTGCGCGCATTCTCACGAAAAAGGAAGTCAGGGAGCATCGCAGACAGGAGGACGAGAAGGAGCAGGTGCGCCTCCTCTACGTTGCGCTGACGCGTGCCACACTGGCCCTGTATTACTTCTGCGACCCGGGTGACGGCGGCGACAGAAAGGCGACCTCTTTGCTCCGCGATTTCATCCCCTCCGATTTGCTCTCCTGCAGCATCGCCGGGTATTCCCACCATCTTGCGCGGCTCGCCGGCGAACGCCGTCCGGACACCGAAAACCCGCGCGAAGACATCGCCGTGCTGGCGCCGCTCCTGCCGCCTCTCAACCGGGAAAATACGCCGTTCGAGCACTGGACGCCCCCCGAAGGCATCGACCTCGTGGCGGAGGAGACGGGCGGCACCCCCGACGGGCTTCTCCGGCTGCTGGAAGACCTCCAGAACACACCCTTGCCGCAAGACGGCGCCGGGCTCGAAGCGCTCGCCCAGCCCCCGCCCCCGCCCGCCCCGCCCGCATTCCTCGCCGGCAGTTCCTTCTCGTCCGTCAAGCCCGAGGACGTCCTCCCCGCCCCCAAACGGCAGGCGGAAACCGAAG
Organism: uncultured Verrucomicrobiota bacterium; assembly: GCA_949295265.1. GTDB lineage: Bacteria > Verrucomicrobiota > Kiritimatiellia > RFP12 > UBA3636 > JAEDLN01. The sequence goes on from CASFKR010000005.1 coordinate 11,348, forward strand.
GCGCCGACCACGATGAGGACACGGAAGAGGCCGCCGCTGAAACATCCGATGACACGGGAACACCGGAGGTGCTGGAGGCTGAAGAGGCCGCCGCCACCATTTTCTCCTTCCCCGGCGGCACGGCCGTCGGCACCTGCTGGCATGCCATTTTCGAAAAAATCCCCTTCTCGAAAGCGGAAAATCCGGCGGTCACCGATTCCCTCATCGAAGAGAGCCTCGAAACTCATGGTCTGCTTTCGCCGGAACCGGCCCTGCGCACACAGCAGTTGAGCCTCGTCGCCGACATGGTTCGCGCCACGCTCAACGCGCCGCTCACAGCCGTCGACGGGTCGACCTTCTCCCTCGCCGACATTCCGCCCGCCGACCGCCTTGCCGAATGGCGCTTCGATTTCCGCGCCGACTACGCCCGGCGCCCCGCGCGCCCGTGCCTCGCCGATATCGCAGCCATCCTGCGCAAGCACTGGGCCGGCTTCCCGGTGCGCGCGCCCTTCCTGGAAGCGCTGGAGCGCGATGGCGGCAAGACCATCCCCGACGGCTTCTTCAAGGGCTTCCTGGATCTGCTCTTCCGCTACAAGGGTGCCTACTACATCGTCGACTGGAAGTCCAACCCCATGGGCGGGAATCCCGCCGCCATCGACGCGCAGCGCGTTGAAACCGAAATGGCCGCCCACAGCTACTACCTACAGTACCTCATCTATGCCGTAGCCGTCCGCGCCCATCTGCGCGCCGTTCTCGGCGACGCGTGGTCCTGGGAACGCAGCTTCGGCGGCATCCGGTACTACTTCCTGCGTCCCCTCGCCGTCGGCCGTCCCGGCGCCATCTTCGCCGACCGTCCCTCCGAGCCCCTGCTCGCCGAACTCTCCGAACTGCTCGGTCTCTAACGCCACGCCTTCGCCCCCATGTCTGCCTTTTCCTTTGCCACGCGGCAACTGCTCGCACGCCTCGCACCGCGCGATCCGCTTCTGCCGCTGCTCGGCGACCTCGCCGCCCGCGCCTATGAAGCCCGCCGCACCGCCCTCCCGCTCGAACGCATCGCAGGGCGCTCCCTGCGCGCCCTCCGTCCGCTCCTCCGCGAAAACCCCGCCCCCACCGACCCTGCCACGCCCCTGCCACCGGCGGAGGCGCTCTGCGATTGTCTGCACGAATCGCCGCTCTGCGTTGTTGCAGACAACCGCGAGGCGGGGCTCACCGCCGACCGGCCGCTCGTCCTGTTCCACGACCGGCTTTATCTGCGGCGCGGCTTCCTCGTCGAAACCGGGCTCGTGCGCTGCATCGGCGCACGGGCGGAAAGCCTCTCCGTGCTTCCGCTCGACCCCGACGGATCGGATGCCGCTTTCCGCCGCCTCGTCCCCGCCCTGTTGCGGGACACCGCCCGCCCGCCGCACTTCGTCGCGCCCAATGCGCAGATGGCGCTCCGGCTGCTGCGTCCTTTCCCGGAGGCCGTCCGGCAGGGCATCACCTGCACCCCCCTCAACGATGTGCTGGGTCATCGCCCCCGGGAACGAGCACCGCGCCCCGCGCAGGCCAACCCGTTCACTGGCGGCCCGGTTGTTCTCTGCCTCGCGCCTTCCCTCTCCGCCGAAAACCTGCTCACGTTCCTGCGCATCCACGATGCCGAACTCCCCGTTCTCCTCGTGGAGACGCCCGAAACGCGCACCGATTCGACGCTCGCCGCGCTGCTCGATGCGCTGCTCGCCCGTCTGCCGCACGCGCCCGCCCCGCCCACCGCTCCGGCGGACGGCGCATCCGCATCCGATCCGTTAACCGCCTTTCGCGCCGCCATCAGCCGCGGCGACCTCGAAGCCCTGCTGGCGTTCTCCACCGCGCCCGCAGACGCGCCCGCCACGGTGCGTCTGTTCGCGGATTCGCTCGATCTGCCACCCCGGCTTCCCGCAGACGACGGCATCTTGCTCACGCCCTTCCAGTTCGGCACATGGGGCGCGGATGCGCTCGCTCAAACACGCCCGGAAACGCAGCCCTGCCCCGTCCTGCTCAATCATGACCACACCGGGCTGAACCTGCTGCGCGACGATCTCGGCTGGCAATTCCCGGGAGAACCGCCTGCAGTCCGGCTTGTCCATCCTGCCGATGGCACCGTCCATACGCTGCGCATCAGCGATGTCACCCCGGCTCGGAGCCTTCCTTTCGCACGGGCCGTCGGCAACCTCACCGGCATCCCTGCGGAAGACGGCACCCCGCAGCCCGCACCGACCGTGCATATTCTGCTGCCGCCCGCGCGCCTTGCCGGCTATGTGACGCGCCGCGGCCTCCTCCGTGCCGCAATGTTCGCCCGCACGAAGGTCGTCCTCCACGCCTCCAAAGAAGCGCTGACGCACATCCTCCGCACGGAGGAACCCCTGCCCTTCGACCTCACGCCCTGACACCATCGGTGCCATTGGCCCCGCGCGGGGCGTCAGATTTCGGGCAGGGTCGTAAGTCCGGAAAGTTCCAGCGTTTTATCGCGGGACGTCTCTCCGGCAACAACGCGCACTTTACTTTTCGGCAGATCGAAGCGCTCGGCAAAGAAGGCGCACAGAGCGGCGTTGGCTTTGCCATCGACGGGCGGTGCCTGCAGCCGCACCGCAAGCGCGTCGCCGTGCGTCCCCGCCAGTTCCGTGCGCGATGCGCGCGGCGTCACATGCACCCGGACGCGCATACCGTCCGGGGTCTGCCGCGCCCAGGGCGGCAGCTCCGCCGCCGGTTCTTCACGGACCGGGCCCGCAGTTTTGTTTTTCGGTTTTGCCATACCCCGATTCTACCATATCGTCCGCCACTCCGTCTCTCCGCGCCTCCCGCAGGCTTATCTCGGATTTTTGAGCCACACGGAGGAAGGTTGTGAAACTCAGCCTCGCGAGGGATTTTAGAATTTTGAGCCACACGGAGGGGCGAAGCCCCCTTCTGAAGTCTCCACTACGTTCCGACCAAGGTGTCAAATAAGGACTTTTTTTTTTTCGGCGGCAAGCCGCCTGAACGAAGCCAGCGCAGTGAGCCGTAAACAGGACAAACAGGACGTACAGGACGTACAGGACGAACACGACAGACAGGACGGCTCGCCATCGCACGTAGCGGAGCCAGCGTAGCACCCCCAGTAGTCCCAGTAGCCTCAGTAGCCCCAGTTGCCCCATCAAAAGGCACAACCGTGCCCCCCCAGTAGCCCCAGACAGCGCTGTAAAGCCAGCGCAGCAAACCGAAGACCGGTCAGACACGACTGCTTGTGCGCGTGAACGCGAAAGCGGGCACGTGGCAGCGTTCGCGGCGGAGACGTGCGCGAAATGGCGTGCTGTCTGACTGGGACGCTGGAGGCTTTCGATGATTACGGTTACGCCGCTTCTCCCGTACGCATCAGCTGCAGAAAGCTCGCAACAGGAGCGGGTTTTCACGGAATTTTGTCCGGAATGAGCTTTTTCGCTTGAATTCAGGGATGGGATTGTCCTATAGTCTCGATTGTTCGGACTTCGGATTATTTCATTTTCTAAAAAATAGCCCGCATTTTACAATTCAGTGTCCGGACTACCTGATTTTTCACCTCTTGTGCCACGGGATTCGCCATGGGAAAAAAACAAGCCGAAGAAAACAACCGCGTTCTGAGCGAACGCTGGTTTTCGTATCTCTATGAGCTCGGCACCATCTACAACTCCCTGTTTTCGTTCATTTCACTGCCGCGGAGCGAACTGGAGACGCTGGCCGCCATCCGGCGACTGACCGTTAAAAACGAGAAGCCGGGGCCCGCCCGTATTTGCGACATTCTGCATACCTCCCGGCAGACGATGACCTCGACGCTCGACAAACTCGAGCAGCGGGGGCTCGTGCGGCGGATCCCCGATCCGGTCGACCGGCGGCGCCTCATTCTGGAACCGACCCGCAAGGGCATTGATTTGCTGAAGAAAATCCTTGAGCAGCTCATCGCCATCCACCACGAGCGAATCAGCGGCATCCCTGCGGCGGAATTCGAACAATTCCTCGTCACGCTCAAGAAGATTGCCGACTCGCTGGCGCAAACCAAAGAAAAACTGGAAGTCTGAGTCTCCTCTGCCGAAACCGCGCGGCGCCTTTGCATGACGCCGCGTTCCGCTGCTGTTCCACCCTTGCGGCAACACCGCCGCCCACCCATGAAATACCTCTTTTTACCGGTCACCGTCCTCGGTGCGCTCCTGCTCCCGGGATGCGTCTCCTTCGATCCCGCGGAGGCGCGGGAAGACCAAACCCTGCAGTTTTCGCACACGCTCGAAATGCGCGCACAGGATTACCTGACGCGTCCGCTGACGCTGGATGACTGTCTGCGCATTGCGATGACCAACAACTACGACATCCGGCTCGCCGAACTCGGCAAACTCATCGGCTCGTTCGACACGCAGCTGGCTTTCTCCGCCTTTCTGCCGCAGGTCTCCGCCTCGGTCAACTACTTGAGTTACCGCAAAGACCCGGTTCAGACGTCGAAAAACTACGCCTACGGGAGCGGCGATCTGGGGTGGTCGGTCTTCATGCCCTCCACGTGGTTCCTGTACGATGCCGCCAAACACGCGCAGGAAGCGGCGGCGCTTGCGGCGGACTACACGCGGCAGACGATTGTGCTGCAAACAACGGCGGCTTTCTACGATGTGCGCGTGCAGGAAGATCTGTGCCGCGCCTGCGAGCAGCAGGTCAAGGCGGCCACGCAGACGGCGGACCGCGTGCAGGGGCTTGCCGAGGAAGGCTATGCCCGCCCCTGGGAGCGCGACCAGGCGCTGCAGATCAAGGAAGCCCGCGAAGCGGAGCTCGCTTCGGCACGGCGTCAGCTTGTCGTCCTTAAAGGCAACCTGCTCCAGCTGCTCGGTTTCTCTCCGCTTGCGCCGGTGGAACTCAGTGCGGAAGATGAACCGCTGGAACCCTTCGATGCGGATGACGAGACGCTGGTGCTCACGGCGCTTTCGGTCCACCCATCGCTTTCCATCGCGGACCGTCAGGTGGTCATCGGCGAATCGCAGGTGCGCGAAGCCTTCTGCAATTTTCTGCCGACGCTGCGGCTGTTCGGCACGTGGTCCTTCACGGGCAACGACGTCATGAGCGTTCCCGCAAACAACCTGTCGGCCGGTTTTGCCGGTGCGTGGAACATCTTCAGCGGCTTTGCGAATCACGCACGCTACAAAACGGCCAAAGCGGAGCGTGAAAAAAGCGAACTGGCGCGCGAGCAGATCTTCCTTTCCATCATGGCCTCGGTGGTCTCCGCGCATGCGGCGGTGCTCGATGCCGCCGCCGACGCCGCGCTGACGCGCCGCGCCTACGAAGTGGCCGTGGGCAAAGCGGAAGATTTGGATGCCCGCGCCCGGGAAGGGCTGACCCCGATCAACGAAGCGCTGGACGCCGCCGCCGAACGCGACACCGCGCAGAACGCCTGGCTGCGAAGCGCCTACCGGGAACGCGTGGCGCGCGCGAACCTCGAACTGGCCATGGGCATCACGCTCATTCCGGAGCCCGCCCGCCCCGAGGAATTCCGCGCCGCACCCGAAGACGCGCCCGCGGAAGATGCGCCCGCGGAAGATGCGCCCGCGACGGACGCATAACACGCACCGGGCTCCCTTTTCAAAAAAGAATCCGTTCCGAACCCCTTTCTGTCTCTTTCAACCATGAAAACGATTTCCTCTCTTCTTCCTCTGGCCGCAGCCCTCGGCACGCTCGGGCTGGTCTGCGGCTGCTCCAAACAGGCGGATGCCGACACCCCGCAGCCCACGCTCGCCGACAACCGGCTGCCCGTGCGCACCCAACCCGCCGCAACCGGCGCCTTCGTCCGCTCCGTGCGCGTACAGGGCACGCTGGAATCCGTAAACTCGGCCATCGTTTCCGCCCGCATCGACGGACCCCTGCTCACCGTGGATGTCGATCTGGGCGACGCCGTGCAGGCGGGTGTCACGCGCCTCTTCTCGGTCGACCCCGTCGAGGTCTCCAACAATGTCGTCGTTGCCCGCGAAGTGCTCGCCACCGCCAAAGCGCAGGTCACCGTGGCGGAAGCGCAGCTGCAGCGCGCGGAAGCCGTCGCCGAAAAAGCCAGCCGCGATGCCGAACGCTACACCCGCCTCCACAAGGAAGGGCGCGTTTCCGATAACGAAGCCGAGCAGGCGGAATTGAACGCCCGCACCGCGAAGGCCGACACCGCCGTGCAGGCCGCCAATCTGCAACTCTCGCGCCAGCGCGTCAGCCAGTATCGCGCCGAACTGGCCATTGCCGAGCGCGAGCTCTCCGATGCTGTGCTGCTGGCGCCGATCGACGGCATCGTCAACGCCCGCAATCTGGAGCCCGGCGAACAGGTGTCGACCGGCACCGCCGTCATCACCATCAACGGCACGAAAGAACTCAAAGCCATGGCCTTCCTGCCTGCGCAATACTACGGCGAAGTGCAGCCCGGCAAAACCACCGCCCGCCTGACGGTCGGCGGCCAGACGCTGGAAGATGCCGTCATCAGCGCGAAATCCCCCGCCGTGGATCCGCGTCTGCGCACGTTCGAAATCAAGACGCTCCTGCCCGGCTCCGATGTGGCGGTTCCCGGCGCCATGGCGGACTTCGAAATCATTCTCGAGGAGCGCAACGGACTCTCCGTTCCCGAATCCGCTGTGCTCAACCGCGCCGCCGGCACCCTTGTCTTCGTCGATAACGGAGATGGCACCGCACGGGCGTGCCCGGTGACAACCGGATTGCGGACCGATGGGCGGATGGAGATCCTCTCCGGCCTCTCCGAGGGCGATGCGGTCATCGTGAAAGGCCAAACCCAGCTCTACGACGGCCGCCGCATTGACGCCGCGCCGCTGGAAGCGGACGCTCCGGCTGCCGCCGGCGCCGGGGCCGAGGTTGCCGAAGCCCGCTGATTCCCGCTCCATCGAACCTTTTTGAGGACTTTGCGATGTTCCTGGCTACTGCCTCTACCCGGCGCCCCGTCGCCATGGCGAGTCTGCTGATTGCACTCGTCTGTCTGGGTGCGAACTCCTACCGGAAGCTTTCGCTGGAAAACCTCCCCTCCGCCGATATTCCCTACGTGACGATTACCGCCACGTGGCCCGGTGCGACGTCCGAAGACATGGAAAAGGATGTCGCCAAACGCATCGAAGATGCGGTCTCCGGCGTGGAAGGGCTCAAGCACGTCTACTCCACCTGTATCGAAAATGCGGCCAACGTGCTCATCGAGTTCAACATGGGAACCGATGTCGACATCGCCGCACAGGATGTGCGCGAAAAGCTCGACCCCATTCTCTCCGAACTGCCGGAAGACTGCGATGACCCCATCATTCAGAAACTGGACCTGAATGCCACCGCCATCTGCAACATCTTCCTGTCCGGCGACATGCCGCTGGATGATCTGTACTGGTACGCCGACAACCAGATTTCCGACCGCTTCGCCTCCGTGGACGGCGTTGCCGAAGTGGACGTCATCGGCGGCAACGAGCGCGAAATCTGGGTGGAGCTGGACCGCGAGCGCCTCGCGGCGGCGGGCCTCTCGGCGGCCGATGTGGCGGCGGCGCTCCAGCGCGGCATTCTCTCCGTGCCCAGCGGCCGCATCCGCCAGCACGGCAGCGAATACTCGGTGAAGTTCGACGCCGAATACAAAACCATCCGCGACATCGAAACGCTCCAGGTGGCCACCGGTCCGAACGGCGAACGCCGCTACCTCTCCGATCTGGCGACCGTGCGGCAGACCACCGAAGAAGTGCGCCAGCGCGCCTTCCTCGACGGCAAGCCGGGCATTGCCATCCAGATCATCAAGAAATCGGACGGCAACACCGTCACGACCATTCAGAACATCCGTGAACGGTTCGACGAAATCCGGAACGACCTGCCGCCCGGCGTGCAGCTGCAGTGGCTCCAGGACGACGGCGAAATCGTCCAGGTGAACGTCGACAACACGCTCAACGACATCGTTTCCTCCATCGGACTGTGCGCGGTCATCCTCTTCGCCTTCCTCATCAACCTGCGCACCACGTTCATCGTTGCGGTCACCATGCCGATTACGGTGATCATCTCGTTCTTCTTCATGGAGCTGGCGGGACAGACGCTCAACGTGGTCTCGCTCCTGGCTATCGGTCTTTCTGCGGGCATTCTGGTGTCCAACTCCATCGTCGTGCTGGAAAACATTGCGCGCCGCTTCAACGACACGCCGGACCGCTGGGAAGCCGCCTGCAAAGGTACGAACGAGGTCGCCGTGGCCGTGCTGGCCTCCGCCGGCACCAATGTGGTGGTGATGCTGCCCATCGCGATGATGAGCTCCATCGTGGGCCAGTACTTCCGCCCCTTCGCGCTGACCACGCTGATTGTGAACATCGCCTCCATTTTCATCTCCTTCACGCTCACCCCGATTCTCTGCGCCCTGTGGATGCGCAACGAATCGGAGCGCACCGGCCTGCTGCCGCGCCTGGGCATGCGCTGGGAGCGGACGCTCACGCGCTGGGGAACCGGCTATGCCGCGTGGCTGCGCAAAATCGGCTCGCGCCGCATTCTCTCCGGCGCGCTCGTGCTGCTTACGGCGCTCATCTTCGCCGGGACCATGGTCTTCGGCTTGAAGGGTCTGGGCTTCACGATGATTGAAGACGACGACTGGGGCCGCATCAGCATCCGCCTTGAATTCCCAGACTACTACGATCTGGATGCCACGGTGAAGGAGGCGCTCGCCATTTCGGAACGGGTCCGGCAGTATCCCGATGTGGAGTCCGTGCTCCTCACGACCGGCGTGGCCGACTCGATCTCCGGTCAGGCCTCCGAGGGCGTCTACCTGGCGCAGATTTCCATGGTGTTCAAGGCGCCGTCGGAGCGCGAATGGAATATTTCCACCGTGCTCCAGCAGATGCGCGACGACCTCGCCCGTGTGCCGGACGTCATTGCCAGCGTCAATATCCCCGGTGCCGTCGGTGCCGCCTCGTCCACGCTGAGCATGGTATTGAGCGGTCCCGACCTGGATGAACTCTCCGACCGCGCCCAGCGCCTGCAGCAGCACGCCTTCACCCTGCCCGGCGTCGCACAGCTGGATACCTCCGCGCGCGATGACAAACCGGAAATCCGCGTCTACCCCAACCGCCCCGTCCTCGCGGATCTGGGCGTGAGCCCCTCCGATGTCGGTACCATTCTGCGCGCCAACGTGGACGGCATCGAAGCCGCCGATTTCAAGGAAGATGTCAAGACCATCGACGTGCGCGTCAAACTGCAGGAAAAGCCCGGGTATGCGCAGGTTGCGGAATTTCCGCTGCCCGCGGAAACGGGGCGCCCCATTCCCATGGAGGCGCTGACCACGCAGGTCTTCGACGGACAGAAGGTCATGATTTACCGCTACGACAAAAACCGCTCCATCTCCTTCACCGGCAACGAACGCAAGGGCTTCGCCAGCGGCACGGTCATGAACCAGATCATGGGCTACGCCGAGGAAGCCGGTCTCGCCGATCACGAATACCGGCTTCATACCGTCGGTGTTGCGGAAATGCTCGATGAAACGGTGGCGGACTTCCTCGAAGCCATCATTCTCGCCGCGTTGCTCACCTACCTGACGATGGCGGCGATTCTGGAGAGCTTCTCGCGTCCGCTCGTGGTGTTGCTGACCTTCCCGATGGGGCTTGTGGGCGTCATCTGGGCGCTGCAGCTCAACCGCATGAACATCTCCATCTTCGTGCTGCTCGGCATCGTGATGCTCATCGGCGTGGTGGTGAATGCGGCGGTGCTCATCATCGACAAAATGGACCAGCTCCAGCGCGCCGGGCAGCGGCTCCACGAAGCCATGTACAATGCGGTGGCGGACACCTTCCGCGCCGTGCTCATGGTGGTGGTGGCCTCCGGTCTGGGCATGATTCCCATTGCGCTCTCCACGGGCATCGGCGCCGTGAACCGCGTGGGCATCGGCGCCGCCTCGGTGGGCGGCATCCTCGTGGCCGGCATTTTCACGCTCACCACGATGCCGCTCTGCTATACGTTCTTCACCCGGAACCGGCTCCGCAAATAAGCGCCGGCCGCCAAGCGGCTCAACTCTTCCCAACCGGCTGACGCACCCGATCACCCATGAAAGCTGCCGCTGTCCGGACCCGGGACTGCCCGGCGTCCGGACAGCATTTCGCGGAAGACTCCGCCCACCCCCGTTTCTCCCGTTTCCCGTGTTCGATTCAACCTCCCGACAACCCGCCTCCGGCCATCCATCCATCTGCCCGGAACGCATCCTGATTCACCGCGGCGGCGTCTTCAACGCAAGGATTTACCGGATTCACCGCCCCGGCAATCCCGCCGTCGTCGAAAAAGATTTTTCGGAAGCCCCCTGGGCGGTCCGCAACACCGTCGGCCGCTTCCTGATCTGGCGCGAAGTCCGCTACCTGCGGCGGCTCTCGGACGTCGGCATCGTGCCGGGACACGTCGCACGCCTCTCCCCGTTCTGCCTGCAGGAAGATTTCTGCGGCAGCAAAACGCTTCGCACCCTGCTGCAACATGCGCCCGATTCCGCGAGCCGGAGCGGCATTCTTTCCGTCGACTATTTCCGGCGGCTCTACGAAGGCGTTCTGGAAGTGCATCGCCATCGCGTGGTCCACCTCGATTTGCACAACCTGCGCAACATCCTCGTCCTGCCGGGAGAGCGTCCCATCCTGATTGACTGGCAATCCGCCGTTTCCACGCGTCTGCTGCCGCGTCCCCTCCGCCGCCTGCTGGAGGAAATCGACATGAACGGGCTCCTCAAGGCACTGAACAAATTCCATCCGGAGGAAATGACGGACGCCTGGATGAAGCGTCTCCATCACGCCTCCATTGTGCGCCGCCTCTTCTGGCTCCCGCGCATCCACGTCGTCCCCAAACCCCGCAAATAACCGCTCTGCCCGCCCTCTCTTTTCCCGTCTCTTGATGAGGTTTTCCCTTGTTTCACACGAACTTTGCCTCCACTGACGTTTCGGCTAAGGGAGCAACTCCGTTCCTTTTCTCGACGGAAAAGCCGCCTGAACGAAGCCAGCGCAGAGAACGAAAACAGGACGTACAGGACAAACAGGACGAACAGGACGGCTCACCATCGCACGGTGCTGAGTCGCTGCGGAGAAGCGCAGCAGAGTCGGCGCAGAGAAGCAGCAGAGCCGGCGCGGAGAAGCGCGACGAAGCCAGCGCGGAGAAACAGAAGAGTCGGCGCGGAGAAGCGCGACAAAGCGGGCGCGGTCGCCACGACCCCGAGGGGGCGAACGGTCCTGCGAAGGATGAGCGAAGCGAGTCCTGAAGCAGATGTCCGTTCCCGCCTCTTTTCTCTGCGTCTCTGCCACTGACGTTTCGGCTGCACCGTAGCAGTGCAAGCGGCCGTGGCCAATTTTACACCCCTTCTTTGGCTGAAAGGCTCTTTCCCACGATGGAAATGGCAGAGACACGGGATACCCACGCTTTTACATGTATTTGACATGAGAACAAGCGGTGTGATACACTCACCGCAAATCCATCCCCCGCGCACAACGGTGCGCCAACCAACCATTCTCCTGTTCCCCGTTCTTCCCATGAAAAATCCCGCTCCGCTGTGCCACGCCCTTGCCACGCTGTTGCTCCTGGTTTCGCCGGGCATCCGTGAAGTTGCCGATGCCGCCACGTTCACGTGGACGGATGAGGCCGGCGATCACGACTGGCAAAATCCGGCCAACTGGACCATCAAAGGCACCCCCACCAACACCATCCCCTCCCTTGCAGATGCGGTCGGACTCCCCAAAACGCTGAACGGCGTCAGCAATTTCCCCATCTACCTCAACGGGCACGCGTACGCGCAACGCATTGCCATCAACAGTTCCCGTGCCGTCATCGGACGCGAAGGCGACGAACTGACCGTTGCCGGCAATATCAACGGCGGCGGCGCCACCATCCATGCGCGGGTTCATTTCACCGCCGACGCCCAGACGAGCGGAAGCGGCTGGGCAACCCCCATCATCTACACCGGCGGTGCCGACGGCGATGTCACCATCACCAACAGCGGCAGCCAGAACAACTGGCTCACCATTACCAACAAGCCCTGGAGCGTCTCCCGCCTCGTTGCATCCGGCAAGGGGCCCACTTTCCACGTCAGCCCCGATCCGGCCATGGAGCTCGTGCTGCGGTGCAGCTACTCCGACGGCAACGGCAACCGCACCGGCTTCGACGTTTCCGCCAATGCGCCGCTCAGCGGGACGACCCTGCGCACCGAAACCAATGCCGGCGGGTTCACGCTTTCCTCACCGACAGGCAACCCCGGAACCAATGTTCACCACCGCTTCAGCGTTCAACATGATTCGGGCGCGCTTGGACTGCGCTTCAACACGGATAACGGCATGTACATGACCGCCGACATTGAGGAAATGACCGTAGGCAAAAACGCGATCCTCGACGTCGGCGTCGGCGCCAGAGCCACCGTGACGCTCCCCATTCATCCGGATGCATACGGCTATTACCCCGATAACTGGCATTCCTCCATCTACTATCTGGGTACCAAAGAAGACGGCTCGCTGGCCCAGATCACCTCGTATCCGGTCATCACCGAAGACACGGCGCTCGACCCGCACAGCGTCTACCGCAACACCATGAACGGAACGTGGACGCTGGGCGAAGACCGGGAAGTCCGGGGCATGCTGCGCTACATGACCACTGGCGATCTGGACGTCAACCTCAACGGGCACACGCTCACGCTCGGTTCGCTCCGGATCAATTCAGCGGAGGCGCTGCGCTTCCACGGCGACGGCGCCGTGGTCTTCAAGGGAGAAAACATCTGCCTCTACACGCAGGGTTCCGGCGAATTGCGTTTCTCTGTACCATGGGTATGGAAACGGCCCGCCTCCGTGGCCGAAGATGCGCTGCCGTCCATTCTCATCATGGGCGCCACGAAGCCGGAAATCATTATTGAAGGCGGGGAAACCATCCACGACTACGACGCCCTGCTCTCGGATGCCGTCTCGTCCACGGTCGGCACGCTCGTTTTCGCGGATGACGCATCGCGCACCTTCCACGGAGACATCATCGGCCGTCCCGGCATCCGCCTGACCGGTCCCGGAACCTTGCGCTTCAACGGTCAGCGCGTCTACCGCGGCTCCCGCATCCAGCTCTATGACGGACTGACGATTCTCGGCAATGCCAGCGGCCCCATTCCCTCGCTCATCACCAATGAAGCCGTTTTTGCGCTGGCGGATGGCGTCACTTGGAACGAAAATCCGTACAACGCTTTTGCCGCCGGGGCAACCTACGCCATGGAGGGGCACACCGCCTCCGCCGCCAGTTTCTCGCCCAAACAGGCGGGCATCACGTTCATGGGCGGACTGCCCGGAGAAACCGGCACATTCCGGCTGACCAAAACCTTCCGCCCCGACCACGATTTCAACATCGCTTTCAAGATCGGCGCGGAAGATGAATCTCGCGTCGAGATGAACGTCTTTGAGCCCAATACGTCGGGCACCGTGGTGACGATGACCGTCAGCGTGGAAGACCTGACGGACGGCGTGCGCACGGTCCGCAGTTCGGAGGTCTTCCCGGTTCTGACGCTCTCATCGGTCAGCCGGGTCGACCCCGCCACGATGCCGCTGGTCCTGGAGAACCGCTCGCCGGGCACGCTGGACCTCTCCGGTGCCACGCTCGCGTACAATGCGGAGACAAAGACCTTTGAGCTGACCGGCATCCGGAGCCTCGCGCACACGATGTTCCTGATCCGCTGAAACGCTGCCGCGGTTCCGTCCCGTTTCGCGCCGCCCGGGAAGCTGTCCCGGCGGTGCGTTCTGTTTCCTCCGGCATGCGCGGAAGCGCACGCCGCCCGGGTTGCGGCGCCCCCCCTGTCTGCCCGCTCCGGCAAACCGAAAAAAACTTGTACCCCCCGCCCCCCTTTTTTGTTATCCTCGCCGCCATTGCCACCCGTCGATTCGGATGACATAACCCCTAAAAAGGAAAATCTCCTCGCAAATATCCCCGTCTGCACCGGTCCCGCTTACCCTTCCGGGCGAAACGGACGGTACAGACACCCACAGAAAGCGCGCCGTCGCCACAACTCCGGTTACAGGTTACAAGCACGAAATGAATAAAGGCATCCTGGCCCTCTCCGCTGCCGCTCTGCTCCTCGCGGGCTGCGGCGCTCCCACGGAAAAACTCCACATCTTCACGTGGAGTGAGTACATCGACCCCGAGCTGATCGCTCAGTTCGAGGAAGAGCATAATTGCCGCGTGGTAATCGATATTTTCGATTCCAACGAGGCAATGCTGGCGAAAATCCAGGCAGGTACCACAGGATACGACATCCTGTTCCCCTCCAGTTACATGGTCGAGCAGCTGGGCCGCGACGGCTTCATCGTCAAGCTCGACAAATCCAAGATTCCGAACCTGCGCAACATCGACCCGCGCTACCTCGAATGCGCGCTGGATGCCGACATGGTTTACGGGGTGCCTTACATGGTGACCTACACGGGCATTGCCTGGCGCGACGACAAGGTTTCGCCGCCGCCGGAGCCTTCGTGGAGCGTCTTCGAGACGCGTCCCGAGCTCGCCGGCCGCATCACCCTTCTCGGCGACATGCGCGAAACGCTCGGTGCCGCGCTGCGCTACAACGGCTACTCCATCAACACCACCAACGAGGAAGCGCTCGTGAAGGCCCGCGACACCGTCATCCGCTGGAAGAAGAACATCGCCAAGTTCGAAAATGAGCAGTACAAGACCGGCATTGCCGGCGGTGAGTTCATGCTCGTTCACGGCTACTCCGGCGATATCGGTCAGGTGCAGCTCGATGCCGAAGGCAACCTCGCGCCCGACCTCAACCACGTCCAGTTCTTCCTCCCCAAAGAGGGCTTCTCGATGAGCTGCGACGAAATGGTCATCCCCGTGACTGCGCCCAATCCTGATCTGGCCTACGCCTTCATCAACTTCCTGCACGATGGTGCCGTGGCCGCCCAGAATGAGCAGTACACCACCTACTGGTGCCCGAACACCGCCGCCATCGAGATTCTCCAGGCGGAATCCCCGGAAGTGCTCGAGAACAAGACCATCTTCCCGGATGCCGAAGATTTGAAGCGCGGCGAAGTCATCGGCTACCTCGGAGACGCGCTCGCGCTCTACACCCGTATGTGGGACCAGATTCTCGCGGCGGAAGCGCACTGATTCTTTTTTCCATCCCAAAAATCCCGGAGACGGGCGGCCCCGCGCCGCCCGTCTCTTTTTTCTCTAGCGGTAGCAAACCGGAATCATCGGAACCAAACCGGCGCAACCGCGCCACGCCGCTGCCACGGTTGCGCGGAACAGGGCGGCCGGTTGCCGGGGAGGGAGGCTTTGCCTACAATGCGAAGAGCATCCGCTTCCGGGTGCAGACAGAAAGGACGACCATGGACATTTTCTCCCAATTCGGTTTCTGGAATACCCTGACGCTCTTCGGCTATCTGGCACTCGTGCTGGGTGTGGGGGTTCTCTTCTCCGGAAAACAGAAGACCGGCACGGACTTCTTTCTGGCGGGACGCAACCTGCCGTGGCTTCCGGTTGCCATGAGCATGTACGCATCGGTCACGAGCGCCTCGACGTATCTCGTGCTCCCGGGCAAGGCGTATGCGGAGAATGTCTCGCTGTTCGTGGCGGGTTTCATCAGTCCGCTGTTGGCACCGCTCCTGATTTTTGCCGTCTACCCGCGCTACCGGCGGGCGGGGGTCACCACGAGCTATGAGTTCATCGGCCGACGCTTCGGCCGGGCGGCGCGCACAGCGACCTCGGTGCTGTTCGTTCTCGCGCGGCTGGGCTGGCTGGGCATCGTGCTGTATGCACCGGCGCTGGCGCTCTCGGTCGTCGCCGGGTGGCCGCTGGGCGTCTGCATTCTGGTGCTGGGCGTTGTGACGACGCTCTACACGGTCATGGGCGGACTCAGCGCCGTCGTCTGGACCGACGTCATCCAGTTTCTCATTCTTGTCGGCGGTGCCGTTCTCGTCTTCGTGCTGCTGTGCGTCCGCATCCCGGGCGGGCTGGGCGAAATCTGGTCCACGGCGGCGGAAACCGGACGGCTCGACGTCTTCGGGGCAGCACCGGGCGCAGAAGGCACCGTGCCGTTTTTCTTCCAGATGACGGCCTGGAGCATCGCCATTCACATGGGGCTGAACATGTTCTTCGAGTATGGTGCCGATCAGGTGACCGTACAGCGGCTCATGGCGGTGCGCACCGATGGCGGCGTCATGAAAGCGATAGCCTTCAATGCGGTTTCCGACGTGATGATGATTTCGCTGCTCCTGTTCGTGGGGCTGGGCATCCACGCCTTCTTCCTGGCCTTCCCGGGCGGCGTCCTGCCGCCGGCCGACCTGTCATCCGACGGCATCCTCCCCTTCTACATCCAGCATTATCTGCCGCCGGGCATTGCGGGACTGATGGTAACCGCCATTCTGGCGGCGGCGATGTCGAGTGCCGACTCCGGCATGAACTCCATTGCAACGGTGCTGGAGACGGACCTTTTTCCGCTGTTCCGGAAGCGGGCCGTTTCCGATGAACACAAGATTCTGCTGGCGCGGTGGGTCACCCTCGCGCTGGGGGCGGGCGCAATTGTCTGCGCCTTTCTGATGGCAGCCATCGGCAACATTCTCGAAGGCTTCTCGCTCGTCATCAGCCTGTTCAACGCACCGGTTCTCGCGCTCTTTGTCTTTGCCTTTCTTTCCACGGAAATCCGCTTCCGGGACTGGCTTCTTGCGCTGGGACCGGCACTGGCGCTGACGATTTGGATCAACTTCTTTACGCAGATCAACTGGTCGTGGCGGTTTGCCGCCTCCTTTGCGGCGGCCCTTCTCTTCACGGTGCTCATCCATCTGTTTTTCCGCTGCATCCGCGCGGAAAAAGCCCCGGCGGCGGCGCGCGAATAGCCGTCCGGCTCCGTTTCGGTGCCGCAAAAAAAAGAAGCCCCCGCAGCGCATCGCGCCCGGGGGTTTGCTGATTCGTGTGAAGCGCGGCGACGCCGGAGCTATGCGTGCGCCTTGCAGGCGGGCGCCGTCGCGGCGCAGTGCGGACAGAGCCCGGTCAGCGCGACCTGGCTGCTCCGCACCGTAAAGCCGTCCGGCACCTCGAACTGCCGGGAAAATTCGTGCGAAGCGCACGCAAAATCGAAGATTTCGCCGCACTGCTCGCACCGGAAATGCGCGTGCGGGCGCAAATCGCCATCGAAGCGCATGCCCTCGGAATCGTTGCAGGGCACCTGCAGCACAATGCCCTTTTCGCAAAACAGGTGCAGGGTGCTGTAGACGGTCGTGCGCGAAAGCGTCGGGATCTCCTCGCGCAAGGCCTGAAAGACGGCTTCCGCGGAAGGATGCGAGGAGACGCTCCGCACCCAGTCCAGAATCGCAATGCGCTGGACGGATGCCGGAATGCCGTGTGCCCGCAGAATTTCGCGGGAATCGGGCTGTTTGCGGTTCATGCTTGCCGTCTTCATGAGCGGAGCCTTGCTGAAAATCAGCGCCCGTGACAACCGGTTGCGGCCGCCGCGGGCGCCGTTTGGAATCCGGCATCGGCGCACACCGCCGTTCCGGGAGGAGCGTCGGTGCGCGTCGACGGATTCGCCTTAGAACCAGCGCTGGAGCAGACCCGCGAAGCCCTTGCCGTGGCGGGCTTCGTCCTTCGCCATCTCGTGGACGGTGTCGTGGACGGCATCGTAGCCCAGTTCCTTGGCGAGCTTGGCCAGATCGAGCTTGCCCTGGCAGGCGCCGGTCTCAGCCTCGGTGCGGAGCTCGAGGTTCTTCTTGGTGCAGGGGGTGACCACCTCGCCGAGCAGCTCAGCGAACTTGGCGGCGTGCTCCGCCTCTTCCCAGGCGTAGCGCTTGTAAGCCTCGGCGACCTCGGGATAGCCATCGCGCTCGGCCTGACGGGACATCGCCAGATACATGCCGACCTCGGTGCACTCACCCATGAAGTTGTCGCGCAGACCCTGAACGACGCGCTCATCGAGACCCTTGGCGGAGCCGACGACGTGCTCGCAGGCCATCTGCGGCAGCGTGAGCTTGCCCTTGGCGGGAGCATCAGCGGAAGGTGCAGCAGCCTTGGGCGCTTCTTCGACCTTCACGAACTTGTCCTGAGAAGCCTTGCATTGGGGGCACTGGGCAGGAGCCTCATCGCCCTCGTGAACATAACCGCAAACGGTGCAACGGAATTTCATGTTTTCTCTCTTTCTTGTGACGCCTTTGCGGCGCCCGGTTGGTAAATGGTTTTCCGGTCCTCCGGAACGGTTTTGAATCTACTACAGAATTGGAATAATTTCAATCTGAAATCGAGCGGTTTCGTCATTTTCCTCGAAAAGCCGCTCCAGCAGCTATTTTTCATGAAACAGATTTTCAGGTCAATTACCCTCCATGTCGGAAAAGAGCGGCTTCCTCCGGGTAAACAGGCTTATCCCGGTTTTTCCGGGATAATTGATCCAGATTTCTTGAAAGATGGCTCCTGCAGACTCTTTTCAAGACTAGATACTCGTGAATAGCCCGCCAATACTTTTTCACCCGAAAGTTCAGTAAAAAAAAGCTTTTGCCGTCGCTCCAATGGTTGCGCTGACTTCGTTCAGGCGGCTCTGCCGCCTGGACAAAGCCACCGCGGAGCCACACGGATGCGAAGCCAGCGCAACGGAGCCAGCGCAGAATTTTTGAATTTTTAGCCACACGGACTTTGCCTCCACTACGTTCCGACCAAGGTGTTAAATAAGTACTTTTTCTCGGCGGCATAGCCGCCTGGACAAAGCCGCCGCTACGACTCTGGAGGAGTCGAATCATGCTTAACCTCGGGATGAGCGCGAGCGAATCCCGAGGTAGAGCATCCCCTATATTCCGACCCTGAAGGGGTCGAACTGAACTCCAAAGGATGAGCGAAGCGAGTCCTGAAGCAGGTGTGTAAAAGTTGTTCTCCGGGCTATCACAGACGCTGGTTCACCGTCGGCCCGAAGCGCGCTGTAATATCTGCAAGCGGAGACGCCAGAGCGAAGTCAGCGCAGTGAAGCCACACGGAGACAGAGCCACACGGAGACAAAGTCCGTGTGGCTCAATTATCTTAACTCATCGCGAGGCTGAGTTTCACAACCTTCCTCCGTGTGGCTCAAAATTCTGGGATAAGCCTGGTAAAGTCAAGGCTTGAAGAAGCGAAATTCCACACTGAAAATTCCGGTGAATAAACGGCGAGGTTGCTCCGTCTTACCCAATACGCAGATGATTTTCCGAACTTTCCTGCGCTCTAGCATTCAATCAACAAAGGTTCCTGCCATGATGAAAATGAAACATGCCCTTCTGCTCGTGCTGGCGGCTGCGCTTCCGGCCACAGTTCTCGCAGATGATCCCGCTCCTGCCGACAAGGCTGCTCCGTCGCCCGAAGCGGCTGTGGAACGCCCCGTACCGCCCCGCAATCCCAATATGCGCAACCGCAAGCCCTGCAAGCTGTGCGGCCGCCCCGGCAGCAAAGACTTTAAGGCTTTCCGGAAGGCCCATTCGGACTGGAAATTCTGCCCGGAATGCGGTCGCCCCATGAAGTGGAACGGACAGCGTCCGCCCCGCAGAGACGGTGACAAGCCCGCCCTGCGCGAAGGCGACCGCCCTGCGCGCGACGGAGACCGTCCGCGTGTGCGCGGTGAAGGCGACCGCCCTGCGCGCCCGCGGCGTCCGCCGCGCGAAGGGGATCAGCCCGCCGAAAAGCCCGAAGCGGCTGCCCCTGCACCAGCTGCAGAAGAGGGTTAATCCCCTTTTCTGAACGTGACGCTTCCGTTGCCCTGCCGTCTCCCTGTCGGGACGGCAGGGCTTTTTGCCGGATATCGCGCAAACGGAGGCGGTGTTTACGCAACGTTTGCATGGTTTTCCGGTTGAATGGAAAGCGCCGTTATGGTAAACTACGGGAAAAGGAGAAGGGGCATTTTTCGAACCCCGCTGAACCTCCAGATGCGTGTCGGCACGTCTTCCGGGAACGTCTTCAATCCGGCGGATCAGGTGCCGGCATGCGACAGACCGAATCCGGCATGAATGCTTCCCCTTTTCGCTTCCCATCGCTCCATCGGTACCCCGCCGTCATGAACAGAACTCCCCTTGCCGCCCTTGTCCTCCTGCCGTTTTTGGCGGGTGCAGACACGTTCATCTGGAACAACGCCGTAACCGACGGGTATTTCACCGAACCCGCCAACTGGCTCCGGAACGGGACGGCGGCGGGATCGGCTCCCCATGCGGGCGACGGGGATATCGCGCAGTTCGAAAACTCGGCGGCAACGGTCCGCATCCCCGACGGCGCCACGCAGGCATTTCGCGAAATCCAGATTACCGGAAACGGCGACGGGAGCGCCGTGTCGTTTGCTTTCGGTGAAACGGGCGTGCTCCGCGCGGACACGCCGACGGCCGGAACCATCCGCATCAACCGACATGGACTCCACCTGCTCTCCGGCACGATTGACTTCAACGGACGCGATGCGAACCTGCAGAACGGAGCCTTTCTCCGCGCCTCCGGCACCTCGGCCCGGATGCAGAACATCGCCACCAATCAGGCGCACTACGGCAACTACGCCAAAATCTGGAATTCCGGCAGTTCGCTGCGGGTGGAGGAAGGTGCGCAACTCATCGATTCGAATTTCTACCAGCTGTTCACGGCGCATGCCTTCCGGTTTTATCTGCGCGGCACCGGCACGCTCGCCTCCAATCTCACCTTTCAGATTGAGGGTTCCACCAACGAATTCTCCGTCTTTCCCGGGGCCCGGCTGCTCGACAGTTTCTTTGAATTCCGCAACGACACGCTGGAATCCAACCGCTTTCAGATCTTCGGGGGCGCCGTGACGAATTCCCGCGTCATTTTCTGCGGAAACCACGGTGAGTTCGCGGTGGGCCGCGGTGCGGATTACAATGCCCCCGACCTGCCGTTCTCCCTGAGAGGAAATGAGAACAATGCCAACCTTTCCCACTCCCGGATGCATGTCAATCGCGTTTATTTCGGCGACGGCAACAGCACCAACAACCATTTCACGGCCTATGGCGGCTCCCGCCTCACAACCTGCTCCCTGATGTGCGGCATCGGCAGTTCCGCGGAAAATGAAGTCCGCTTCCGCGAAGACGGCACGGAACTGGTCATCAGCAATCCCGGGACCCACATCAATGAAAACGGGCTGGCTGCAGGCTATGGCGCCGCAGCAACGGCGACGCCCTGCCGGAACCGCTTCATCCTCGAAGACGGCGCCCGTGCAACGCTGCTCGGCGTTCCTTTCATCCGCGGCGTAACCATCGGAGTCTGCGCGGGCGCGTACGGCAACGCGGTGTCCGTCCGCAACGGCGCCGTTCTCTCCAACGCCTGCATGACGGTCATCGGCAACAACCATGCCTATTGGGGCGGCGGTTCCGGCGGACGCCTGACCGTCTCCAATGCCGTTTTCTACGGCGGCTCGCAGGTTTTCATCAATGGCGGCAGCACCTCCGTACCCCAATACGCCAGCACAAACAATACCTTTGAGGTACTCGACGGCGCCAGGGTCATTCTCGGCGACCACCTCTTTTTCGGCGCGGTCACCAACACCGGAAACGGAATCTTCCGGTGCCATGAGGCACGCGCCGAAATCCGGTACAATGTCCGCGTTCCCTATGCGCAGGCGCACGGTCCCAGCCGCTTCGAAATCGGCGGTGAAACCGGAACCGTCCAGGTGTACGGCTTCGACCTCGTCGATTCGGGTCGGACGGAACTCATCCTCGCCTTCCGCATCGCCGCCGGCGGGCGGCCCGGCGACACCCCCTTTCTCACCATTTCCGACACCGCCATCCAGCATGCAGCCAATCCGATCCTCGAAACCTGGGGTATGGGCCTCGACCTGAACATCGACCGCACCTGGGCGGAAAGCGGGCGCGGCCATACGGTTACGCTCCTCTCCGCTCCAAACACGATGAACCTCACAGAAGCCCTCGAAAATCTCGTTGCCACGGCATCGCCGGAAGCGCTCGGTTCCTGCCGCCTCGAAATCACCCCCGCGAGCCTCGTGCTGCGCGCCGGGTTCCCGCCGGAAACACTCCTGCTCCTGCGCTGACCGCCCCCTTCCGTTCTCCCCTTTGCACAACGCATCCCCGCACACCCGCTTTCTCCCGATGAATCCGCAAAAAATACTCATTCTCACCGCCGGTCAGTCCAACATGTCCGGCCGCGGCACCGCCGATCCCGACGACCTCGAAGACATCCCCGGCATCCGCGTCTTCGGCAGCGACGGCGCGTGGCACACCTCTGGCGAACCCGTCTGCCGCGACAAACCGGACCTCATCGGGCTCTTCGACGCCGAAGGGCGCCACATTCCGCAGGCGCCGGACGCACCCTGGGCCTTCCCGTGCCCGCCCGGGCACTCCATCCGCGGCGTCGGACCCGCACGCACCTTTGCGCGCCTGCTGCTGGGAACGCTCCCGCCCGGCTCTGAAATCGGCATCATCCCCACTTCCTTCGGCGGCTCCTCCATCACGCAATGGGAACCGGCGCCGCTGGATGCGCCTCCGGGCATATACGACAACGCCTTGGCGCTCGCCCGCGGCGCACTCGCCGACGGCGGCGCCATTTCCGTCATTCTCTGGCATCAGGGCGAAGCCGACCTCTACCGCGGCACAGCCGATTACCGCGAGCGGCTCCTCGCGCTCATCCGCCGCTTCCGCAACGACCTCGGGCTGCCCGAAACCGTGCCATTTCTGACCGGTGAGCTGGGCGGTTTTCTCTCCGAGCGGCACCCGAAAGGACCGCAGGACTTCAATGCCGGGTTGCGCGCGCTGGCTGCCGAATTCCCGTACATCGGCTGCGCCGCCGCCGAAGATCTGCCGCACCGCGGCGATTTTCTCCACTTCAATACCGAAGCGCAGCACCGCCTCGGTGAACGCTACTTCCAGGAATACCTGCGCATCACCCGCGGAACCCGCTCCGCCTGACGGTCCGCCTCCCCCGCCCGGCCGTTCCGGCAACGACGGTGCCGCAGAGAGACAGGCGGGGCAACAGGACATCAGGATTCGCGGCGGATATGGGCGCCCAGCGCGGCCAATTGCACTTCGAAGGCCTCGTAGCCGCGGTCAATGGATTCGGCATTGTTGATGGTCGTCACGCCATCGGCACAAAGCGCCGCCACCAGCATGGCCATGCCCGCCCGGATATCCGGCGAGGAGACGGTCGAGCCGTGGAGCCGCGAAACGCCGCGCACCACCACGCGATGCGGATCGCAATGCACGATTTGCGCGCCCATGCCGATCAGGTGATCCACAAAATAGAGGCGGCTTTCGAACATCTTCTCGAAAAAGGTGATCAGCCCCTCTGACTGGGTCGCCAGAACAATCAGAACCGACATCAGATCGGAGGGCAATGCGGGCCAGATGCCATCATCGATTTTCGAGATGGCGCCGGAGATATCCGTTTCGATGCGCAGGGGTTTCTCCGGGTCGTAAGCATAGAGGATGCGCCCGTTCTCCTGCCGGAAGGTGAGCCCGAGCCGTGCGAGGGGGCGGCGCAGAACGTCAAACTCATCCCCGTCGACGGGGCCCACATCCAGCGACCCGTGCGTCACGGCCGCCGCCGCGAGATAGCTGGCCGATTCGATGTAATCGCCCCAGACGCGGAACGTGCCGCCATGCAGCGAGCGGACACCCTCGATTTGGAGCTGGTTGGTACCGGCGCCGGAAATCTGTGCGCCCATCCCGGTGAGCATCTGACAGAGATTCTGCACATGCGGCTCGCAAGCCGTATTGTAGAAAACGGACGTTCCCTCGGCGAGGGCGGCGCCCATGACGAGATTCTCCGTACCCGTCACGGAAGCTTCATCCAGGAGGTGGCGCCCCGCACCGCGCAAAGCGCCGCCTGCGGGCGTGCGCAGCGCAAACGGATGTCCGTCCGCATAAACGGCACCCATGGCGCGAAAGCCTTCGATGTGGGTATCGAGACGGCGCTGCCCGATGACATCGCCGCCCGGCGGATAGAGCGAAATCTGCCCGCACCGCGCCAGGAGCGGCCCGACCAGCAGGAAAGACGTGCGGATGCGCTCGCAGAGGTCCTGCGGCAGCGCCGTTGCGGTGATGCGGCCGGCATCGATGTGCGCGGTGCGGGTGCGCTCATCGAGCTCCGCCCGTGCGCCGACCGCATTGAGCAGCGCAATCATCGAGCGCACATCGCGGATGAGCGGCACGTTGGTCAGCGTCACCGGCTCATCGGTGAGAAGCGATGCCGCCAGCATCGGCAGCGCCGCATTCTTGTTGCCCGGCGTCTGGTGCCGCCCGTGCAGCGGAAAGCCGCCTTCAATGATGAATTTCGACATACCCTACCCTCGGTGGAGAAATGGACTTGACGGTCCCGGCGTTTTCCCGCGCGGCGGCGGCAAGCCCGGGACGCAATCTCAGAACAGCGAACCTTTCTCGGAGACGAGCGAATCATCCCAGAACCGCGGCGGCTTTTCGCCGCCCGCAATGGCGGAGATGGTCTTCGTGGTGATCTGCTTGCCGCGGGCATGAACGCCCTTGATGGCGACTTCGTCGGCCGGTTTGAGCGACTTCTGCAGGATGCGGAGTCCCTTGGCAGGACGGAATTTGATCCAGATTGTCTCCGGCGTGCCCGGTTCGAAGAAGCGGATGGTTCCCGGCTCCGGCAGAAGGTCGTAATCCTTGTTCAGGATGCAGCCGCCGAAGGAGAAGCGCTTCAGGCAGCTGAAAGGCACCTCCGATTCCGTGTACACGCACGTGTAGATGCGGTCGCGGTCGTAGACCTCCAGATAAAAGACGTCTTTGTCGATGAAGACCTTTTCCCGCGCGGGCGCGGGAATGACGCGGTAGCGGCCGTCCTTCCAGACGAGCAGAATCCGGTCCGTCGAGGAGCACGTGAAGAGCGGTTCCTGCCCGCGCATGTCGTTCCCCAGAAAGCCGGTTTCCCGGTCGTAGCAGATGGAGAGTTTGGTGGCGGTGACGGCACGGACATCGATGGTGTCGAAGGTCTCGACGGCAGTCAGCCGCGGGAACCGCTCCACGGTAACGATGCGGAAGGTCTTTTTGGCGGGTTTGGCGGGCTTTTTGGGTTCCGCCGCCTTCTTTCCCTTGCCCTTTGCGGCGGGAGCCGCCGGTGCGGGCTCGGGCTCCACCTCGACGCGCTCCTCGCGGTACTGGTACTTCCTGATCAGCCCCTGGAGATACTCGATGGTATTTTCGCGCAACCGCTTGAGGGCGCGGCGGACCGCGCCGAGTTCCTTCAGGATGCCCTCGATTTCCTCGCGGTTTTTCTGGATGTCGAAGAGCGAAATGCGCCGGATGGGCACCGCCAGAAGCATCTCCACATCGTCGTGATTGATGGGGCGCACGAGTTTTTCGGCGAACGGTTCGAAGCCGGCGAGGATTTCCGCGCGGACGGACTCCGCCGTGGTGCACGACTCGATGCGCTTGTAGATGCGCTCCTCCACGAAAATCTGAATCAGCGTCTTGCGATGCTGCTCCTCGAGAAGCTCGCCCTCGCGGATTTCGAACTCCCGCTTGCGCAGGGCGAGCAGACGGTTGACGTTGGCGCGCAGCACCTCGGTCACGGTCGTCACCCGCGGGCGGTTGTTCTCGAGAACGGTGAGATTCGCGGAAATGGACAGCTCGCAATTGGTGGCGGCGTACAGCTGCTTCATCGCCTTCTCGGGGTCCGTCCCCGGAAGAAGCGTGATGATAATCTCCGCATGGTCCGCCGTTGCGTCGTGAATCGACTTCACGGGCACTTTGCGGGCCCGTGCCGCCTTTTCGATGGACTCCTGGAGCGCCTCCGTGGTCTGCCCGTACGGCAGTTCGGTAATGACCAGCTGATTCTGCCCGCGCTGTTCGAAGCGCGCCCGGCAGCGGATGCGCCCGTTGCCGTCGTGATACTCGGCGCAGTCGATCAGCCCGCCGGTCGGAAAATCCGGGTACAGGACGGGCTGAACGGCGGGATTGCGCAGCATCTCGATTTCCGCTTGGAGCAACTCGATGAAGTTGTGCGGCAAAATGAGCGTGGACATACCGACGGCGATGCCGTTGGCACCGAGCATCAGCAGAAGCGGCAGTTTCGACGGCAGGAGCACCGGCTCCTGATTGCGGCCGTCGTAGCTCGGAATGTAATCCGTCGTCTTCGGATTGAAGACCTCATCCCGCGCCAGATCCGTCAGGCGGCATTCGATGTAACGGGGTGCCGCAGCGGAGTCGCCCGTGTAGATGTTGCCGAAGTTGCCCTGCCCTTCGATGAGGTAGCGCTTGTTGGCGAGGTTGACGAGCGCGCCGTAAATGGACTGGTCGCCATGCGGGTGGTAGAACATGGTACGCCCGACAACGGTCGCCACCTTGATGAAGCGCCCGTCATCCATTTCGTGGAGCGTATGCAGGATGCGACGCTGGACCGGCTTGAGGCCATCCTCGACCGCGGGAATGGCGCGGTCGCAAATCGCGTAGGAGGCGAACTGGAGGAAGTTGTCATCCATGACACGCGCGAGAGGACCGCCTGCGCGGGGCTGGAAAGCACCCGGCTCGCCGCCACCGCCGCCATCGCCGCCATCGCCATCGCCGTCTTCGCCGCCATCGCCGCCATCGCCGCCATCGCCGTTGCCACCATCGTTGCCAGAGTCGCCCGAACCGGCATCGTCACCGGCGCCATCGGCGGCAGGGGCGTCATCCGCCTCCGCAGCATCCATCGGCGCAACGTCCGTTGCGGCTGCAGGCTCTGGGGCCTCCGGCGTTTCTCCGTCCGGCCCGGTATAGCCGCCCGGCTCACCGGGTGCGGGCGGCGGCGCCGCACCCGCTCCGTCCGGCTCCGAAGACCCGCCGCCCAGCGAAATGCCCAGCGGAGCCGAGAAAAACGACCCGCTGTCTTCGCTGAATCCGGGCAGAAAGATATCCCGCTGCGGCGGCTCCGCGCCGCCCTTGTCCTTCCGGCGGCTCATACGATGTCCTCCGGATTCACCACGAGATTATCGAGGATGTACTGCTTGCGTGTGCGTGTGTTTTCGCCCATGTAAAACTGAATCGTGTCCTGCAGATGCGTGTCGTGCGTCACATCCACCGGCGTGAGGCGCATATTTTCGCCGATAAACGCCTTGAATTCCTCTGTGGAAACTTCTCCCAGACCCTTGAAGCGGGTGATTTCCGCGGAGGCGCCGATTTTTTCCACGGCCTCATCCCGCTCCCGCTCATTGTAGCAGTAGATGTTCTGATCCGCCTTTTTCTTATTGGAGGAGCGGACGCGGAAGAGCGGCGTCTCGAGGATGTACAGGTGACCCTCGCGGACGAGGCGGTCGAAAAAGCGCATGAAATAGGTGATCATCAGGTTGCGGATGTGGAGTCCGTCCACATCTGCATCCGTTGCGAGAATCACGCGTTCGTAGCGCAGGGAATCGACGTTGTCGGCAATATCCAGCGCGCACATCAGGTTGTAGAGCTCCACGTTTTTGTAGAGCACATCGCGCCGCAGATCCACGGTGTTGAGCGGCTTGCCGCGCAGCGTGAACACCGCCTGGAAGTCCGGCTTGCGGCTCGCGGTCAGCGTGCCGGCGGCGGACAAGCCCTCGCAGATGAAAATCTCCGTGCCGAGGCCCTTGCCCCGCTTCGCGTCGTAGTGCTGTTTGCAGTCGCGCAACTGCGGAATGCGGATGCTCACCGAGCGCGAACGTTCGCGCGCCGCCTTTTTGACCGAGTTGAGTTCCTTGCGCAGTTTGCGCGTATCCTCGATCTTCTCGATGATTTTCTGCGCCGTCGCCGGATTGCGGTTGAGCATCTCCACCACGAGCTGCTTCACCTTCGCAATCAGGTCCGAACGGATTTCCACGTTCACGAGCTTGTTCTTCGTCTGCGACTCGAACATCGGCTCCTTGAGGCGCACCGCCACGGCACCGACCATGCCCTCGCGAATGTCATCCGCCTCGAACTTCGATTTCGGCGAGAATTCGTTGACGCCGCGCGCCAGGGCTTCCTTGAACGCCGAAAGGTGCGTGCCGCCGTCATCCGTAAACTGACCGTTCACGAAGGAAAAATACTCTTCGTTGAACCGGTTTGTGTGCGTGAAGGAAAACTCCAGCGTGGCATCGCGGTAGTAAAAGGGCGTGTAGAGCTTTTCGAACTGCACCTCGTCATTCATCAGGTCCAGCAGCCCCTTTTCCGAGCGGAAGGTCGTGTCGTTGAGCACAATCGCCAGCCCGGAATTCAAGTAGGCGGTCAGGCGCATGCGGCGCTCCACATGCTCCGGATGAAACGTGTAGCCCTTGAAAATCGTCGGGTCGGGCGTAAAGGAAATCAGGGTACCGTTGCGCTCCTTGGTTTCCCCGCCCGTTTCGCTCACCAGCTCGCCGCGCGAATACTCCACCTGGGCAAAGCGTCCGTCGCGCACCGACCGCGCGACAAACCGCTCCGAGAGCGCATTGACGGCCTTCGTGCCCACGCCGTTCATGCCGACGCTGAACTGGAACACGTCATCGTTGAACTTGCCGCCCGTGTTGATCTGGGAGACGCATTCGCGCAACTTGCCCAGCGGAATCCCGCGACCGTAATCGCGGCAGGTGACCGACCGTTCGTCGACCTTTACCTCAACACGCTTGCCATATCCGGAAATAAACTCATCGACGGCATTATCCAGCACTTCCTTGAGCAGAATATAAATGCCGTCGTTGTACTCTGCACCATCGCCCAGCCGCCCGATATACATGCCGGAGCGCTTGCGAATGTGCTCCAGCGAGGAAAGCTGCTGGATGGTTTGCTCGGTATATTCTTTTAACGCCATGAAAAACTCCGCCGCCCCGGCCGCCAGACTGCCGCCGGGACGCATATTGACAGGGAATCGGCGGTACGTCCGCGAACATTCCCGAAGAGACTCAAAGATAATCTCACTCTACCAAAACTTCACCCCTCGGGCAAATTTTACCCCGGCGGGTTTATCCCGTTTTTCTTGCAATCCCGCTCTGAGTCTACCTTTTCAGGGAATCGAAACCAGCCTGTGGCCGGCCCTTCCCGGCGCAATGCAGCGCATTCCGTGCCATCCCGCCATCCTGCCGCCATCGTCGCATTTCCGCGGACAGACAACCCGTTCAGCATTTCGCGGGAAAAGCCGTTTGACGCGGGAGGGGGCTTTTGGTATCGTCTGTCGCGTTTTCACACGTCATCTTACCGAAGGGTCGTTTCCATGAGCCTCCACACCTCTCTGAAAGGCACCAGCCAGATTACCGTTCGCCGCAATGTCCTCAAGCGCCACGAGCGTATTGACCTGCTTATGAAGCGCGGTCAATGGAAGAAGGGCGACCGCGGCTTTGGTCTGCCCAAGACCAAGCCCGAGGAATAATTTTCCCATCCATCCGTTTCCTTACCTGGCGCACGGTTCCGGTTTTTCCGGAATCGTGTCGTTTTCTTTTGCAGCCGGACGGCCAGACCGCCCGGCTTCTTGTTTCAGCCGTTACGGAATGCCGTCGAATTTCCGGCAGTACGGATAGATGTCGCGATACTGTCCGGCGCGGTCCCGGAACCCGCCCGGAATGCATCCCAGGCGCGTAAAGCCGAGCTTTTCATAGAGCCGGATGGCCGCCACATTGGTTGCGACGACCGCATTGAACTGCAGAACCCGGAACCCGAGCGAAGCACCGCACGCCAGGCAGGCGCGGACCAGCGCCTCCCCGATCCCCTTGCCACGAAACCGGGCGGAAACGGCATAGCTGGCATTGGCAATGTGACCGCACCGCCCGATGTTGTTCGGGTGCAGGATAAAAAGTCCGGCCGGTTCCCCGTCGAGGAGCGCAATGGCGGTCCGCGTCTGCCCGGCGAAAAAGACGCGCGCGGTTTCCTCCGTCAGGGGTTCCTCCTGCGGAAAGGCGTCTCCGGCTTCGACGACCGCATTCCAGATGTCGCGGAGCGCGGGCAGATCCGCCTCGGTGTAGGGACGTACAAGTACGCTCATGGCCGTTTCCGTCATCCGCGCAGTTCAAGAAGTCCCGAAGGCGGGACGGCCAGTTCGCGAAGCCCGGTGCGCGGAACCGGACACGGCTGCGCTTTGCCCGTGCAATCGCAGGCGCGAGCCGTGCGGACGGCACCCCGCACGCGCACTGGCAGCGTTGCCGCCCCCGTCGCATTGACGATGAAAACCGACCGTTTTGCGCGGACATCCGCCTCGACCACCTGACCGGCGGTGTAAACAACCAGTACCGATTCTTTGGCGCCGCGCGCCTCGATCAGGTCCATCATCGCATCCGGATTGTGCGGCTGGAAGGCGCCGTCCAGCAGCGTGACGCGGTGCTTGCGCCAGAACCGGAGCCAGAATGCCAGCATCCGCACATGCCGCGGCGGCAGTTCCGCCAGGCGCATGGAAATCTGCGGAACGGAAAAGAACACGTTCAGAAGCTGCAGGGCTGCCGCCTCGGCGCTGTCCTCCACATCCCACTGGAGCATATCCGAGTGAACCGCCGTCGTGCCGGAGGTCAGGCGCAGATTGGCCGTCCGCAACCGGTTGGCCAGACAGGAAAAGGGACAATCTCCGGCACGGAGCAGGTTGGCGAAACTGCGGATGCGCGGACCGATGTACGCCTGGCGGAACTCGATGAGCAGGTCGGGCTTGAGCGCCCGCAGACGCGTCATCAGCTCCGTCATCAGGCGGCAGACCGCCTCCGGAACGGAGCACATGTCGCGTCCTCCCGGATTTTCCGGATCCATGGGGTCCTCGCCGTCGATGCGGAACCAGTCGATGAAATCGAGTTTCAGTCCATCGAGTTTCCAGCTGCGGAGCGCCTTTTCGAGTTTCGAAATCAGATGCTCGCGCACCTCCGGAAACCGCGGATCGAGCACACCGACTCCGAGCCGGTCGCTCACATAGAGCAGCTTGTCCCGGAAGGCGGCATATGCCTGAGAATGCAGCCCCGCAAAGGGGACGGCGAACCAGAGCAGATACGAAAAGCCCATGGCGCGGACGCGCGCCACATGGTCGGCGAACTTCGGAAATTTTCGCCGGTCCGGCACCCAGTCGCCCACATAGGAATAGAAAGGTTCGTTCGAAGCCGCCGTTGCAGGGCGCATGACCTGCCAGCCGTCATCGGTGAGCATGCCCTCCATGCCCAGGCGTGCAGCGAGCGCGGCCTCCTGCTCGATGGCTTCCGCGGTCATCTCCCGGTGATATCCGTACCACGTGGAATAAAAAGGTTTGCGCCCGACGTCGGGAACGGACATCGCGGGCGCCACGCCCCCGAACCCGGAAAGCCACGCGACCGCCTCCGGAATCGCGGTATAAAACGGACAGGCCCGCGCATCGACCCGGAACCGGACCTCATACCGCTGTAGCGGTGCGCCCCCGTGGTCGAAAAAGCGCACAGAAAGGCGCACCGCGCACTTCCGCTCGCTTTGATCGCCGAGCATCGCCACCTCGTGCATCGTCTCGGAACAGCTGAACGTCAGCCGGTTGACCCCGCCCGGACCGACCAGCGCGAGAACCGGCACCTGATGGGCAAAATCCGAAACAAAGCGGACAGACATGGGACGCCATTCCGGCACATTCCCCTGCTGTCCGTAAATCGGCGCCCAGATCATCTGCCCGTCGCGCCCGCGGGTCATGAGCTCCACCTCGAAAACCGGCGGCGGCAGTTCCTGCTCCGCTTCGAGGGTGACGATAATCTCCTCGATTCCCTCCTCTGCCGTGGTCATCGCCATCGTGGCGAACCAGGCTTCCGCCTCATCCTCAATGCGGAGCGAAACGTTTCCGCCGTTGAGCTCCAGACCCGATAGCGTGCGCAAACCCATAAAAAAAGTACTCCTTTTGCGGCGAAAGACCTCATTTTGCCTTTATTTCCCGGATTGTACCTGAGTTCCCTTTCCACTTCAACTTTGCTGCGCGGCAACCGGGTTGCGTCAGGGTTATCCCGTTTTTTTTCGGGATAATTGATCCAGATTTCTTGAAAGATGGCTTCTGTAGCCTCTTTTCAAGACTAGATACGCGTGAATAGTCCGCCAATACTTTTTTTTTACCCGAAAGTTCAGTAAAATAACTTTGCCGTTGCTCCAATGGTTGCGCTGACTTCGTTCAGGCGGCTCTGCCGCCGAGAAAAAGTCCTTATTTGACACCTTG
>CASFKR010000006.1 GCA_949295265.1 uncultured Verrucomicrobiota bacterium
CGCACCTTCGGAAGATGCTTTGCATCCACCCGACACCATCGGAAGAATATCGCAGTACAATCACATACGAAAGTGTCTACTTTAAATCAGGACTTGACACTTGTCTCGGTGTGCGCAAAAGCAAGCCGTCCTGTCTGTCCTGTACGTCGTGTTCGTCCTGTACGTCGTGTTCGTCCTGTTCCGACTCGCCGCGCTGGTTCACTGCGCTGACATCGCTACGATCTGGGGCCTCTGGGAGTGGGGCTGCTGGGATTGCCGCTTTGATTCTGCTGCGCTGGCTTCGTCCCGATGATTCCGAATCCTCCGATGACTCCGATGATTGCGTCAGCATTTGGTACCTTGGCCGGAACATAGTGGAGACTTCAAAACGGGGCTTCGCCCCTCCGTGTGGCTCAATAACCAAAAAAACTTCGCGCGGCTCCGCCTCGCTGGCTCTCTTCTTCTTTCTCTCGCCCCGTCCGCATGACTTCCCTCCACGCTCCCCGCGCACCGCGGGCTGGGAGGCGGGTTATTTGCCGATGCAGAAACGGCCAAAGACGTTGTCGAGCAAATCTTCGGTGTAGGAACGGCCGGTAATACTGCCCAGCGTACGGGCGGCCTCGCGGAGATGCGAGGCAGCCGGGACCGCCGCCTCTTCCGCACAGCTGTCATACAGGCTGCAAGCCGCTTCCAACTCTTTCCGCGCCGATTGCAGAAGGGCCGCATGCCGTTCATTGATGGTCACGGCCGGTGCCGAAAGGTGGTCCGCCCGGAGCTGCAGGACGCGCCGCAGCGCGGCAAATAGCGCGTCCATTCCCTGCCCTGTCTGCGCAGACAGCAGGATGCCGTCCTCCGGAACAGCCGCACCCGTGGAGAGCATATCCGCCTTGGTGTAAACCCGGATGACGGGCGGACCGTCGGCGGGAGCCTCCGGTATGGACGCCACTGCGGGTGCGGTCACATCCCGGAGAAAAAGCACCACATCGGCGGACTTCGCCAGTGCGCGGGCACGGGCGATGCCTTCGCGCTCGATTTCATTGCCGGTGGCACGCAACCCGGCCGTGTCGACCAGCCGCAGCACAATGCCATCCAGAAAGAAGGATTCCTCGATGGAATCGCGCGTCGTCCCCGGCTGATCCGTGACGATGGCGCGGTTCGTCCCCAGCAACGCATTGAACAGCGTGGATTTTCCGGCATTGGCGGGGCCCGACAGCACGACCAGGGCTCCCTCGCGCAAGAGGCGTCCCTCGCGGAAGAGCGCCATGAGCGCATCGAGCTCCGCCAGCACCGGTTCGAGGCGCGCATGCAGATGCGGCACCGGAAGGATGCCCCCGACATCCTCATCGGCGAAATCGAGCGTCGCCTCCAGATCGGCGCAAAGCGCGAGCAAGGCGTCGTAAGCGCCGTTGACGCGTTTGCCCAGCGCGCCGGAAAGCAGTTCCGCCGCCGCCCGTGCCGCCCGTTCGCTGCGGGCGCCCACCAGTTCCATGACGCCTTCCGCCTGCTCCAGCGACAGGCGTCCATTCAGGAAGGCGCGGCGCGTAAACTCGCCGGGGCCGGCAGGGGCGGCACCCAGCGCAAGCAGCGCATTCAGCACGCGCGCGGGCACTGCCCGCCCGCCATGAACCTGAATTTCGACGACATCCTCGCCCGTGTAGCTGTGCGGTGCGCGGAACATCAGCACAATGGCTTCATCGAGCGGCGAACCGTCCGCGGGATCGCGCAACCGGTAAAACCGGAAAGTGCCGCCCGCCAGATGGGAGGGCGGCACCGCCGTGCCGGGCGCACAAAGACCGTCCGCCAGCGACCCGGCGGCAGGACCCGAAACGCGAATCACCGCCAGCCCCGCAGGACCCGGAGCCGTCGCCAGTGCCGCAATCGTCGTTCCGTCCATGGGCGCTACTTCCGGCGAAGGGAGAGCCCGCCAATGGTCACTTCCCCGCGAAAGGCACCGCTCAACTCCACGTAGACGCCGGCGGCGTCCGGGTCGATAACGGCATCGCTCGTGCCGCGCGCGAGCTTCCAGCCATCCTGATAGCGCAAGCCGCGCAGCGCGAAGGGGGTCGCCTCGTTGCTGAGATTCTGATCCACGAAATTCCGGAAGAAAAGCGGTTTTTCGCCTTTGGATTTGTCGACCTGAATGACGTAAATCTGGAAGGAACCTTCAAAATCCTCCGAAAACCGGACGCGGCTCATGCCTTCGATGCGGGTGCCGGGGAAGCAGGTAATCAGCGGGGAAATGAACCGGGTTTCCAACTCAGGGCGGGAAGAGCGCAACACGAGCCGCTTTTCCGAATCGATGCCGATGGATTGCACGCGGCGGTCATCGAGGAAAATCCGGTACGGGAAACAGTAGACCGCATCATTTTTCGCGTAGCAGGGCTCGAGCGCGGGCAGCGCATTGCCATCGCTGTTGAGAATGGAGACGGCGGTAATGGGCGGCAGTGAATAGGCGGGCAGAGAAACATCGTGCGGAAGCAGGGTCTGCACAGCCACGATGCCCAGCACCAGTGCCGCCAGACCGCCCGCGATCAGCAGCGCAACCGTGGTGCGGAGCATCCGGTTGGTGCGCTTGAGGCGCGACAAATCCGCCTCGAGCTCCGCACCGCCCTCCACGCGCGCCGCCTCATTCGGCTCGAAGTCCATCTCCTCGCGGACCTGAGAGGCACCTTCGCTGACCGCCGCCGTACGCAGCAGTTGCACATCCTCCGCACGAAGCCCCGGCGCCGCCGCTACGGCAGCCCGGAACGCCGCAAAATCAAAGGGAACCCGGATGAAAAAGACGGCCTGACGCTCTTCGTCGTAAATGACGTACGAAGCGCGCGGATCGCCATCGCGCGGAGAGCCGACGGACCCCACATTGATGAGGTAGCGCTTGCCTTCCTCCAGCGCAAAATCCTGCGGCGGAATTTCATGCACCACGCCGCTGTGCCCGATGATGTAGAGCGCCGCTTTGTGCGTGTGCCCGCAGAAGAGCAACTGCTCCGGACAGGCGGCAAAGGATTCCGCCGCCTCTTCCGGAGTCGACACGTACCGGAACATCGCCGGGTCCACAAAGTCGCCGTGCGTACAGCGGAAATTCGGACCCTTGATGACGAGCGGGAGCTCCGCAAAAAGCGATTGCGCTTTGTCCCCGAGGCGCGATTGCGTCCAGGTGATAACCCGCTGCGCACGGTCGTTGAAGACGGCCGCCGACATGCGCCCGCCCACCACCGCATCGTGGTTGCCCAGCAACATCGCCGCCGCATGCGAATAGACCGATTTCAGGCACTCCGCCGGTTGCGGACCATACCCGACAATGTCGCCCAGACACAGGATACGGTCGACCTTCCGAACGGCCAAATCGCTCAGAACAGTATTCCAGGCGGGCAGGTTCCCGTGGATGTCGGACAGGATGGCGTATCGCATGAAAGAACCGAGGAATGACCAGGATGGCTTCTGCGACGGGGTTGGCAGGGGGCGGGCCGGAACCGGACCGCATCAGCAGGAAGAAAGGTGGACGGGGGCGACGGCAGAAGCCGACAGGAACGGGGTTGTCAGTGGAGCCAGTTCGGGGAAAGACCCGGGACGATTTCCTCGACGGCGGGGGCGAGCTTCTTCATCTGGTTTTTCAGATTCTGGAGCGTCGGCGTATTGGGCACATCGTCCATTGAGAGCGGATTCTGCTTTTCCCATTCGCTCCACTTCCGGTACACGGGTTCGTAACGGTTGTTCATCGTCACCTGCTCCCCGCGGAGTTTCTCCAGCTTGGTGCGGAGATTGGCGCGGAGATTGCGGTCGCTGATTTCCGTATCCGTCTTGCGGAACAGCTCCATCGTTTTGTTGATATCCGTCTGGAGGGCGTCGCGCTCCGCCTTGATTCTCCGGTATTCGGTCTCGTGGGGATTGCGATGGCGGGCCCGCATACGCTCGAACAGGTCGTTGCGCGTCTGTTCGTAGGTGCCGTAGGCTGTGCAGAAATCGATAAGGGCATCGCGCTGTTCGCGGTTGCTCTCGCTGTAGCGCACGCCTTCAAACAGGACCATATCGTTCTCGTACACGTACGTGGGCGCCTGCGCCCACAGCCCGTTTTCGAGCGGATACACCGCATACACACGCCCGTGCGGCAGCATCTTGTCGTCCGCATAGGCGACGGGGGTGCCGCCCTTGATGACGCCGACGGCCGTGCCGTCCGCCGCCATGGAGAAGGAATTGGTCACCACGATGCCCCACGGATAGGGCGGCTCTTCATTCTGCGCGGCGCGCGGATCGGGCGGCAGTTCCTCCTCCACCACGACCACCGTCACATTGGTCACCACGGACGGCTTCGACGCCTCTTCCGGAGAAATCGCCTTTTTCGCGGCGGAAACCGCACTCGCCGCCATGGAGGCGAATTTTTCCGCGGCGGAACCGACCACCGATTCGGCGGGCCTCGCCGGTGCGGGTGCGGGAGGCTGCGGCGAAGCGGGAGCCTCTTCCGCCACCAGTCCGGGAACCGGGTGCGCCTCCGGCAGAGGTGCGGTATCCCGGGAAGCGTGATTCGTCGGGCCTTCGTCATCCATCGCCATCATCATTTCATTGGTGGATGCCGATGCGCCGGAAAGCCCGACAATCGCGGACAGAATCTTTGTCGCCTCCGGAGAAACCGAGTGGAGGACGGGCAAGCCGAACCAAATCAGAAGAAAGCCCGCAATGGCCACGATAAATGCGCGCAAAAGGAACTGTGCCATAACAAGCGTGGAGAAATAATATCAATCGAAATTCTGTCCGGCTGTCCAACCGGGAAGATGCCGGAGCCCGAAAAGCCCCTCCGGGAAGCCTCCAATCCGTAAAACCGGATTCACGAAATCATCGGATAATTTCAGGAATTTGTCAAATGATAAACCCTCTCGCGCACGCTTTTCAGACCCTTTTCCGAATGGTGTCTCTGCCATGGTCGACGCCGCCGACTCCGGCGCCCCGAAACGGCCTCCGCCGGGGCGCCGGATGGTGGCACTTTCCGGCTTTATTGATAGACGCGAACGTACTCGATTTCGAAGCGGGCCGGGAAAATACCCGGGTCAATCCCCTTCTGTCCGCCCCAGGCGCCGCCGATGGCAAGGTTCAGCAGCAGATAATGAGGTTTGCGGAAGGGATACGGAGAAAACTCGCTCAAATCGCCCGTTTTCGTGTATTCCCCGGCCTTTTTCCCGTCGATAAACAGCCGGAGCGCCGAGGGTTCCCACTCCAGGACGTACGTCACAAAACTGTCGAGGGCGGGCGGATGCACGAGCCGACAGCCGGGCGTCATAACATGCCGGACCGGGGCAAGACGCTTTCCCGCTGCCTTGCTCCTCCGTGCGGAGGGTTTCCCGCCGCCGTCCGGCTTCTGCCCCGGCCCGTGAAGCGTGAAATGGAGCACATCCGGCTCAAACCCAACGTATTCCATGATGTCGATTTCGCCGCACCGGGGCCAGCCGACCTCGCCGATATCTTCGCCCAGCATCCAGATGGCGGGCCAGACCCCGCGTCCGCCGGGAACGCGCGCCCGGATTTCGAACCGGCCATACGTCCAGGCATGCTTTCCAAGGGTCGTAATGGCCGCCGAGGTGCACAGCTCCGTTTCGCCGCCATGTTTGTAGGCATCCAAATGCGCCTCGAGGATGAGACGTCCGCCCGATACGCGTGCATTTTTGCGGCGTTCCCGGGTGTAGTATTGGAGTTCCTGATTGCGGCAATACCCTTCCTCATAGGTCCAATTCGCCGGATCGGGCAACCCGGGCTTGTCGAATTCATCATGCCAGACGAGTTTCAGCCGCTTTCCGGTTGAGGAAAGCACGGTTTCGGGCGCGGGTGTCTTTTTCATGCGGTTATCTCCTAAGAAACAGAGAGCGGCGATGCCTCCTGAAAATGGGCTCTCCGTTTTCCCCATTGTAGCGAGAGCGGCCGCACCCCTGCAACCCCATCCGTGTACAGGTTTATCCCGGTTTTTTTCGGGATAATTTATCCAGATTTCTTGAAAGAAGTCTCCTGTAGCCTCTTTTTAAGACTAGATACTCGTGAATAGCCCGCCAATACTTTTTCACCCGAAAGTTCGGTAAAATAACTTTGCCGTCGGTCGCTCCAATGGTTGCGGTGACTTCGTTCAGGCGGCTCTGCCGCCGAGAAAAAGTTCTTATTTGACACCTTGGTCGGAACGTTAGTGGAGACTTCAAAACGGGGCTTCGCCCCTCCGTGTGGCTCAATTTTCTTAACTCATCGCGAGGCTGAGTTTCACAACCTTCCTCCGTGTGGCTCACAAATCCGGGATAAGCCTGGTGTACAGCGGGCACAGCAAAGCCGCGCGAGGGATTTGTTTCCCGCAGAGACACAGAGGGAGGGAGAGGGAAAAAGGGAGCGAAGCCGCCGCCACGACCCCGGAGGGGGCGAACTGTCATGCAAAGGATGAGCGAAACGAGTCCTGAAGCAGGAACAGATACAGAAGCCCTTCGGCCTGTTACAAAGGGAGGTCAGCGCAGAGAACATCAGGACAATCAGGTACAGATTTTACTCCTGGAATTTCCGATTCCAAAAACGGAATGAACAGGCAGTATACCAGTCTACGGAAAATTCACCCGTTGTCCGGTTTAAAATAGCAGCCTCCATCGTTATGTAACAGAAGACGCCTTGCGGAGCGGACCATCCGTTTTCAAAGTTTTCAAAGGGGAATGAGATAAGTTTTGTTTCTCCGGGTTCCAGACAGTTGGTCGTCATAACGTAGGAAAGCCGTTGTAACAGAGCCCCTCTCTCATCGAAAGCATCCGTTCTTGCGGCCACGTCCAGACGGGCTGGAACAGCCAATGAATTGGTCAGAAAGACTGTCCAAAGAAATGCTTCTCCTTTTTCAATCGAATAGGGAGCGGTAAACGAACATCCGTTTTCAAGGGGCGCATGAACCAAAAGATCCGGCTGCCCAAGACAAAATCCAACCGTGAAGAAAATGCAAGCAAGAACAGTCAGCCGTTTCATAACAAATCTGAATTTCAGAAATCCATCAACCAAGGATGCGGCCACTTTCTGGTGCAGGGGCGTTGTTTTCTCAAACAATTTCATTTCCGCAGCCTGGCCGCCACATATTCTTTTATAGAGCCCCTGAATCGCCGTCTTCTGTCAGTGCGGGAAAATCGTCCTGTGTAATCGGATTTCCCCGGAGATCCGGCACACGCCATTCGGGAAGAGGAACCACAGCCTGAAAGATTCTCAGGGAGCTGGCGCCTGTCGTCAGGTTGGTTGTAAAAATAAAA
The DNA here is from genome assembly GCA_949295265.1 of uncultured Verrucomicrobiota bacterium. Lineage (GTDB taxonomy): Bacteria > Verrucomicrobiota > Kiritimatiellia > RFP12 > UBA3636 > JAEDLN01. Next base: position 7,221 of record CASFKR010000006.1, read on the forward strand.
AAATCAATGCAGTCCGGAACCATATTGGACGGCATCCAGTCTTTGAGGGGAAAGACTATTTTTTAAAATCCCCGGCAGCAAGAAAATTCGTCGTGCATACTATGCCTGCTGAAAAAGAATATGTTGCCCAGGCATTTTTGCCGAGAACGTTGGCATAAATCATTCGTTGGACAGGAAAATCCTCTTTGTTGGTTATCGTAAGAGCCCATTCATATGGAACTCCTTTTTCCATCACGCGTGGAGCAAAAAGCCGCACTGCTTCATCGACAACAACCTCACAGATTTGGACGCCGGATGAAGCAATTGAAAAGAACATCAACGCGATGAATGCGAGCCGTGTTTTCATCTGTAAAACTCCTTTAAGGATATCCATTTGTTGGTGTCAGCAAGCTTTGTGTAAATGGAATCTCCGAGTGAATTAAGAACGGTTTTCACATGATTCGTAATCGCTCCATTGACGCTGAAATAATGAACTGGAGCGGAAACCGCGGCATGGAAATCATTCACATCATACACACAGTTTCCATTCGGTTTCACAGCCGAACGCGGAGCCGGTCCACATTGATATTTCCCGCCACTGAAAATTTGCGGTGTCCCAATTCGGGGCGCGGCGAACGACCAGCGCATTCGTCCCGGTTAATTTTACAGTCCCGGACTCAACTGTGATTCCGTTGGAATAGAGTTTGTGCATTCGGCTACATCAATATCAAGCAGATTCCAATTGAAATTCGTATCTGTACGGTTGATAATATTGATGCTGAACTCCACACAATCGAATGGAGGCGGATTCGTAGGGTACCAGTTTTCAGCCACAGAAAACGGAAGCAGCCGGGACTCCCCGGGGGCGATATTGTTCGTTGAAATCACTGCGGCCAGACGTTTGTATGGTCGCCCATAATCATACTTGGCATCAACGCTGGAGCAGACATCCAGCCGAAGCGTTTTGGCTGTTGTATTCGTAATAAAGACACTCCACTCGATTGGTTGAAAAATACTTACCCTTGAAGGAACTGTAAAATAACACCCATCGGCAAGCGGCATCACTTTCATTGGCGCATTTGTCTTATCCTTTAAAGAAAGCGTGTTATTGGAAGCCGCCCGAAGCATTTTTTGAATCAGCGCCGGATTGTCGCGAATCCGGAAGTTGTTCGTGGACGTAATGTAATAACCATCTATCTTTCCTGATATATGTTTTTTCGTTTCCAGATTAGTGATATCAGCAGTAAATCGGATATCTCTACCTTTCGGAACCCAATGATCCACTTTATAGGACATAACCCCGGATTCACCGGGAGCCAACAGATTCGTTGTTATATTGTTGTAAAGATTAGCGATTTCCACCCCATTATAGTACCTCCATCGGGCTGTGGTCCTGACAATCAGATGAACGGGGAAAGAGAATTGATTGGTTATACCGATAGACCACTCTATCGGCTTCCCTTTGTAAACGATACCGGGTGAGGTGATTGAAAAACCATTGCCAAGATGCTGCTCACGTGGTCCCGATGACCATTTTACCATCTTAATCCGCCCCTTAACTGGGCTTCGGTTCGTTATACAATTAACAATTTCACTATTCGAAATTTCATGCGCTTCCTGTCCTTGACAGAAAGTCGCAAATATAAACCAGACAAATGCTAAAATAAAACTTTTCATGGATTAACTGAAGTTTCTTTATTTTTGTATTCGTCCGTTAAATCTACACCATAAATTGTCCGGGGATACTGAGTCATAATCAAAATTCCAGCCTCATGTTCACCGTTTGTTGATACACATTCAACTCCGTTTTCATACTTGTAAACATTGCAGTTAACACCGTTTTTTACGAAACTCCGGGGAGCCGGTCCGCACTGAAACTTACCATCACTGAGTTCCTGTGGAGTTCCATCATGTGGCACATGGAAAATCTTAATTTGACACCTTGGTTGGAACGTAGTGGAGATTCAAAACGGGGCTTCGCCATATGGCTCAATCATCCGGAAACTTCAATTGAAATTTTCCGGTCAAATTGAGGAAGACGCCCCGTTATTTGATTTTGTACGGAGGGTTCCCAAACCTTACCGTTACATGCCTTATCGATTGCGGTCCTTGTCCGAAAACGGATTTGGGCGATAGAACGTACTGGCGGAATGCCAGTTAACAGAAAATTCTTCTGTCGTCCGGTTTAAGACGGCTGCTTCCATAGTCATATACGACATGCGACCGGACGGCGCCGTCCATCCCGGTTCTACTGAAATGAGAAGGCGTTTGAACGCTCCCGGAGCCAGATAATTTGTGGTCAACCCATACGAAAGCCGAAGAAGCCGTTCTCCGGAATCACCAATCAAATCCGTCCTTGTCAGGACATCCAGCCGGACAGGAATACTGGCTGAATTCGTTAGAGATACCGACCATTGAACAGGCATTCCTTTACGGACATCATAAGGAGCCGTCAAATAACTGCCGTTCCCAATTGTTGCGTGAACAACAACGTCCGAACGGCCAAAGCAGAAGACCGCACATGCAATCCAACACAAGGAAATAGCAAATAGAGTTTTCACAGCGGCAGGTTTTCGTATGGGGAACGCATGATTCTATCCGACAGGAAGATGACATCCAAAACGAAACTTCACATAAAAAGGTCAATCATTCTGGCGGAAAATCGTCTCGTGTGATGGGAGTTCCACGGGTATCCGGTATCGGCAGCCCTGGAATCGCCGGAAACGAAGTGCCGACGCAGAAAAGATTTCCAGCATGCGACCCTGTTGTCAGATTGGTTGTAAAGATCAAAAATTCAATGGTATCCGGGGCCCGGTTCGAGGGCATCCAATTCTCATCGAGAGGATTTCGTATCTGTAAACTTTTTCCTGGATCAAGATGATTCGTCACGCAAATATGGCCAACGGAAAAAGAATACTCACCCCAATAGTGTTTTCCGTTGGCAAAGGCCATAATCCCGATTTGAACAGGAAAATCATTTTTGTTTGTTACAGAAACAGACCATTCGCAGGGGGTTCCAGCGGTCATGAAAAAAGGCGTAAACAGCCGGACTTCATCTCCGACCGTAATTTCACAGATTTTTCCCCCATGGCAAAAACCTGTAAACAGGAGCAACCAGACGATTGGGAAATGCTTTTTCATTGATTGTTCTCCAACAAAGAAAACCATTCATTTGTTCCTGGTTTCTTTGTAATGACATCCGTACCAAGACACCCGTATACGGTTTCTATCAAATTTGTATTTCCACCATTCACGCTAAAATACTGAACAGGTGCAGAAACTGCAGAAGAAATGAAATCCACATCATACTGACCTCCTGCATTGTTTTTCACGAACGAATACGGAGCGGGTCCACATTGATATTTTCCTCCACTAAGAATCTGTGGTGTTCCATCGATAATTTGCCAACCATCCCCATTTGTGACATCTGGCCGTGCCATCCAGATTTCCGTCCAGACATGAAAATTCCAGATTTTGTCATACGAATCACCTGTTAAAATCTGATTATTCGGGAACACGTATAAATCGATTTTTTTGTTTCCATTTTTGTCAACACCGGAATCAAAGCAAGTCACTGGACGGGCGGGCAGTCCGCAAGCTCTTGCCAGACTTGTTATCATTCCAGCAAAAACCCAGCACTGTCCATATTTGACGGGACTCTCTAAAGAAAGATACTGCTCAAAAATTTCGGCGCTACTTCCAATTTAGTGAAAAAGGCCTTGTTTGCCGAAGGAATCGCACCTGATTCGATGCGCCTTTTCCTGAGGTCTACGCCCTTTTACCCGGCAGCAGCAGCGGACGAAGCTAGCGCGACACGGAGGCGGATGAAGGGTCCGGGGAGAAGGAGCGGAGGCGCGCTTCCACGGCGGCAATGACAGATTCCGGAGTACTGGCGCCCGCAGTGACACCGACACAGGAACAGCCGCGAAAATCATCGGGGCGGAGCTCATCGGCCGTTTCCACGACAATCGTCGGACGCTTCGCGCGGGCAAGCGATGCCAGGCGCATGGTGTTGGCGCTGGTGGCAGAACCGACGACGACAATGCAGTCGCTTTCGTCCGCCAACTCGCTCAAGGCGCGCTGCCGGGCTTGCGTGGCACCGCAGATGGTGTTGATGATGTGCGCCGCAGGCCAGCGGCGGCGGATGGCTTCCGCCACCGTGCCGAAAAGCGCTTCGTTTTGCGTCGTCTGCGAAACAAAGGTGACCATGGGCACGCCGTCGCCGTCCCTCGGCAAGGCGTCCTCAGAGAGGGCGTCGACCGCCTCCGGGGAATCGACAACGCACGCTCCCGGATTGGTGCAGCACCCCAAAATACCCACCACCTCGGCATGCTGGGGATCGCCCAGCACGAGAACATAGCGCCCGGCGGCAGCGGCTTCGGAGACGATTTTGTGGATGCGCGCCACATTGGGGCACGTCGCATCAATCAGGCGGAGTCCCAGCCGCTCCAGCCAGCGATACCGGGATGCCGGGATGCCGTGGGCGCGAATCAGGAGTGCGGCACCTTCGGGCAGCCCTGCGGGGTCATTGCAGACGCGCACGCCGACCGTTGCCAGGCGGGCAATCTCCTGATGGTTGTGAATCAGCGGGCCGTCCGTCCAGATACCCGGCTCCGGAGTTCCCGCCGAAGCCGCTTCTACAGCCGTCTGTGCGGCTTTTTCCGCCATCTCCACGGCGCGGCGGACGCCCCAGCAAAAGCCGGCGTTTTTGGCGCGGATGACCTTCATCGTGCAGCGGCGGACCCGGATTTTCCGCGCAGGATGTCCTGCGCAAAAACCGTCGGCAGCTCCGTATCGCGGAACCAGTAGATGGCGCCGGAAATGGTCAGCGTCTCCCCGAGAAAGGAGGTCAGTTGACCGGAATTGCCGTAGACGTACGCCACGGTTGTTTCGCGGTTGTCGCGGTTTTTGGTGACGAGCCGGAACTTGGTCGGATGAGAGCCGAAGAGCGGGGAAGACGCGAGGGTGCCGGAATAGACGCCGGGCTGCGCCTGTTCGGACTGGCTGCGAAGGCGGGCGGCGGGGATTTTGGCGGGCCCGATGCGCTCATCGGAGGCGCGATTTCCGAGGAGCGTGCGGCGGGTCGGCGAGGAAAGGGACGCGGGATAGGCGGGGGTTGCCGTGGCGGACGACTCCATTTTGGAGGCGGTTTCGGTCTCGGGGGTGGCGGCGGGGATGGTGGCGACCGAGGTCACGGCATTCGTGGGCTCGGGCTGAGGTACCGCCGCTGTTTCGGACGCGGCGGGGGCCGCGGACGCGGCGGGGGGCGTCTCGGCCTTCGGGGCCGGCACGACGGAATCGTAGGTAAAGACAATGGGCTGCTCCGGCACGGGCGCGGGAGCGGGTGTTTCTGCAACGGGCGCGGCTTCCGGTGCGGGCGCTGCGGGTACCGCAGGCGCCGCAGGTGCTGCGGGTGCAGGTGCTGCGGGTGCTTCGGCGGCGGGTACGGCAGGAGCGGGAGCCGCGGGCGCCTCGACGGCGGGTGCGGCGGGCGTAGCAGAGCCCGGCTGCGCCGCTTCTTCCGGCGTCAGCACGCGCACATACAGATTGGTAATGAAAACGGAGCAGTTCGCGGGCGGCGCAATCTTGGTCCATTCCTTGAAGGTGCCGCGAATCTCCACGCGGTCCCCACGGACCAGCTGCCCGACGGCATGATAATTGAGCCCGGCACCGGCACGCACCTGCGCTTTGTCGGCAATGACCAGATCATTGCGCAGCAACTCCGAAAAAATCCACACATCGCAGGTCGGCGGAATGCCCACCTTGACCCATACGTCAGTCGGCGCACCATGCAGCGTCAGCCGGTCATCGTACGAGACCTGCCCGACCACTTCGGAATGTCCATGAGGAGCCGCGCGCAGATTCACGCGATTGCCGGTGACCATGACGGTATCCGCCAGCGCCGCCTGAACCAGACAGAGAGAAAGAAAAAGGAGCGTTTTTTTCATGGCTCAAAGCCTATCATAAAAAGGACGCAAGACGCCAATCGGACTTTGAATGAAAAGAGGTTTTTGATAGACTCCCCGGAACACATTTGCCCCCAACACCCATGAATGAACAAGCTCCTTTGGTCGGCCTCGTAATGGGGTCTGACTCCGACTGGCCCGTGGTTTCCAAAGCGCACGAAACGCTTCAGGAACTGGGCATCCCGCATGAAGTCCGCGTCATCTCCGCCCACCGGACGCCGGAAACGGCGCACGAATATTCATCCACGGCGGAAAGCCGCGGGCTGAAGGTCATCCTCGCGGCGGCGGGCGGCGCGGCGCATCTGGCGGGCGTTCTGGCGGCTTCGACCATCCTGCCGGTTGTCGGCATCCCGGTGGCGGGCGGCGCGCTCAATGGTCTGGATGCGCTGCTGGCGACGGTGCAGATGCCTTCGGGCATCCCGGTGGCGACGGTCGCGCTGTCGTCTTCCGGCCCCGTGAACGCCGCCCTGCTGGCCGCGCAGATGCTCGCGCTTTCCGATGCGGACCTGGCCGCAAAACTGCGGGCCCGCAAGCAGAAACTCGCGGAAAAAGTTGCCGCAGCCGACGAAAAGCTGCAGAACTCGCTCCAGGGCTGAACCCCGGCTTTCTCCCCCTCCCCTTTCAGACACGCCTGCCTTCAGGCTTTTCTTTTTTGAGGCGACTCATTCAGTCGTGTACCGCCCATGATTCGCGTCCGTTTTGCTCCCTCTCCCACCGGCAACGTCCATATCGGCAACATCCGTGCCGCCATCTTCAACTGGCTCTATGCCCGCCACACCGGCGGCAAGTTCCTGTTGCGCATTGAAGACACGGATCTGCAGCGCTCGACGCCGGAAGCCATCCAAAAGGTGCTCGACGCCATGCAATGGCTGGGGCTCGACTACGATGAAGAGGCGGTCTACCAGACGCACAACCGCCCCGACCACGAAGCGGCGGTGGAGAAGCTCCTCGCCACGGGGCATGCCTACCGCGCCAAAAAGGGCGAAGGCGGCGAATGCGTCCTCTTCCGGATGCCCACGGAGGGCACCGTGGAGTTCGACGACCTCGTCAAGGGGCACATGCGCAAAAAAGCCGAGGATTTGCAGGACTTCGTGATTGTCCGCTCGGACGGCTCGCCGGTTTTCCACCTGGCCAATGTGGTGGACGACATCAAGCAGGGCATCACGCACGTCATCCGCGGCGATGACCATGTGGAGAACACCTTCAAGCACATCCAAATCTTCAAGGCGCTGGGCGCGCCCGTGCCCGTGTACGCGCACCTGCCGATGATTGTCAACGCGCAGGGCAAGCCGTATTCGAAGCGCGACGGCGCGGCCTTCATCGGCGAATTCAAGGAGCAGGGTTTCCTGCCGGAAACGCTCTTCAACTTCCTGCTGCTGCTCGGCTGGGCGCCGGGGGATGACCGCGAGATCATGACGCGCGAAGAGATGATTGAAGCCTTCTCGCTGGAGCGCTGCAAATCGAGTCCCTCGCGGTTCGACATGAAGAAGCTCCTCTGGATGAACGGCGAATACATTGCGCACATGCCGCGGGAAGCGTTCCGCGCCTTCTTCGCCGGACGCCTGGCGGAGGCGGGGCTCCCGCCGCAACCGCTGGCCTGCACGCTCGATGAACTGATTCCCTGCATCCAGATCCGCACGAAGACGCTCAACGACATCCCGAAGAACTGCGCCTTTTTCTTCACCGATGACGTCGCCTACGATCCGGCGGCCGTCGAAAAGCGGTTGCACAAGCCGGAGGTTCCGGCGCGGCTGCTCGCCGTGGCGGAAGCCTTCGAAAAACTCCCGGAATTCACGGAAGCGGCAACGGAGGAGGTCATCCGCGCCATGGCGGCTGAACTCGGCGGCATGGGACCGCTCGTCCACCCCGTCCGCGTCGCCGTCTCCGGCGTCATGGAGGGTCCCGGCCTCTTCGAGATGCTCGCGCTGCTCGGGCGCGACCGCGTCCTCGCGCGTCTGCGCAAAGCCGCCACGCTCTGACCCCCGCGCCCGGGCGGAATCCATTTCATTCGGTAACAGAAACGGGGGGAACCGCCACAACTGTGCCACCCCCGTGCCCCTAAAAAAACGCCACACCCGTGGCCGACATTTGATTCGTCATGTATACGGCAAAAGTAATTGGTGCCACCGGTTATGGTGGCATCGGCATCATCGAACTGCTCCTCCGCCATCCGGAGGTCAAACTCCAGACGCTGGTCGCCAAGGAAAGTGCCGGAACGACGCTCTCCTCGCTCTATCCGCACCTGCTCGGCTTCTGCGACATGCCCGTCGTCGACCCGGATTCCGAGGCGGCGCAGGAACCGGCGGACATCGTCTTTTTCTCGACGCCGGACCGCGTCGGCATGTATGGCGCCCGCGCCGAACTCGAGCGCGGCGCAAAAGTCATCGACTACTCCGGCGATTTCCGCGCCAACACCGTCGAGGACTACGCGGAATACGCGCGCCGCATCGGCAAAGACCCGGTGCACGCCTCGCCCGATCTGCTCCCGGAATCCGTCTACGGCGCCGCGGAACTGCACCGCGCCGATCTCACCCCGGCGCGGCGCCTCGTCGGCAACCCCGGCTGCTTCGCGATTTCCTGCATCCTCGGGCTCGCGCCCGCCGCCGCCGCGAAAGCCTTCCGCGCCAACTCCGTCATCTGCGACTGCAAATCCGGCATTTCCGGCGCCGGTAAAAAAACCGCCGCCGCGCACCACTACCCGAACCGCTACGACATGATGAATGCATACCGGCTTTCCGGGCACCAGCATGTGTGCGAAATCGAGCGCGAACTCGGCAAACTGGCCGGGGCCCCCGTAACGGTCACCTTCACGGCGCAGGTCGTCCCCGTCTGCCGCGGCATCATGTCGTGCCTCTATGCGGATTTGCTGGAGCCGAAGACCGAGGAGCAGATGCTCGAAATCTACCGGGACTTCTACAAAGACTCACCTTTCATCCGCGTCTTCCCCTCGACGGCATCCATCGGCTCGATGCATGTTCGCGGCACGAATTACGCAAATCTGGTCGTCTCCGTCGATCCCCGCACGAACCGGCTGCGGGTTGTCTCCTACATCGACAACCTGATGAAGGGTCAGGCCGGGTCGGCCTGCCAGGCCATGAACCTGATTCTGGGGCTCCCGGAAACCATGGCGCTGGATCATCCCGGCTTCTACCCGTAAGGCAGCGGAGGCGGAGCCCTCCGCCTGAAGCCTTTCACAAAACAGCATTCGCCTTTTCGCATTTTCCATGCGGAAAGGCGAATGTTCTGTTTTGTGGCAACGGAAGCCCATGGGAAGGTTGTTTCCCGCAGAGACACAGAGCAAAGCCGCCGGAAGGAACCGCCGCCACGACCCTCGAAGGGGGGCACGTCGGCGGCTTCGTTTCGCCGGCTTCGCCCGCCCTCAGTGTGGGCGGGCGACTCGTCAGCCGCCGGCTTAGGCCGGTCGGTCTAACGCCGGCCGGCAGACGGCAACCGCCGCCCGCCCGTGTGGCTCAAAAATCCGGAACAACCCGGAATGGGAAAAGAGAGCCCGGTCAGGCACGAGGCCTGGCCGGGCTGTGTTCAGGGCAACTGCCTGAGCGGACGGCTTATTTGCCGTAGTAGCACTTGAGCAGGATGTCCTTGATTTCCGAGATCAGCGGGTAGCGCGGGTTGGCACCCGTGCACTGGTCGTCGAACGCCTTGGTGGCAAGCTCGTCGAGCTGATCGAGGAAGACCTTCTCCGTGACGCCCTTGGCATCGAGCCATTCCTTGAGGGTCTTGGGGATGTTGCAGAGCGTCTTGAGCTCCTCGATCTTGCCGATGAGGGCTTCCACGAGCTCGTCGTCATTCTTGCCGGTCAGGCCGACATAGCGGGCGACGTTGGCGTAGTCGGCCTTCGCATTCGGGAAGTGGTACTGCGGGAAGGTGCCCTGCTTCGTGGGCTTGTCCGTCGCGTTGAAGCGGATGACTTCGCAGATGAGCAGCGCGTTGGCCAGGCCGTGCGGCACGTGGTACATGCCGCCGAGCTTGTGGGCGATCGAGTGGCAGAGACCGAGGAACGCATTGGCGAAGGCCATGCCGGCCATGGCGGCGGCGTTGAACATGTGCTCGCGGGCCTCTTCGTCCATCGGACCATTCGTGTAGCAGCGCGGCAGGTACTCAAAGATGAGGCGGGTGGCCTCATTGGCGAGCGCGTTGTTGTAGTCCGACGCCATGACGGAGACGCGGGATTCGAGCGCGTGGGTGAGCGCGTCGATACCGGAGATGGCGGTGAGGCCCTTGGGCAGCTTCATGACCATTTCGGTGTCGATGATGGCCATGTTCGGCGTCAGCGCATAGTCCGTGACCGGGTACTTGGCCTGCGTATCGGCGTCCGTGATGACCGCGAACGGCGTGACTTCCGAGCCGGTACCGGAGGTGGTGGGCACGCAGACGAGCATCGCCTTCTTGCCGAGGTCGGGCACCTTGACGATACGCTTGCGGATGTCGAGGAAGCGGCCGGCGATGTCCTCGAACTTGATCTGCGGCTGCTCGTACATGAGCCACATGATCTTGGCGCAGTCCATCGGGGAGCCGCCGCCGACGGCGATGATGACATCGGCGTCGAACGACTTGAGCTGGGAGAGACCCACCCGGGCCGTCTGGATGGTCGGGTCCGGCAGCACGTCTGCGAACACGTGGCAGACGATGCCCATGCTCTCGAGTTTGCGGATCATCGGCGCCATGATGCCGGAATTGTAGAGGAAGTGGTCCGTGACGATGAAGGCGCGCTTCTTGCCCTCGAGGTCACCCAGCGCGGTGCACAGGCAGCCGTATTTGAAGTAAATCTTTTGGGGGACACGGAACCAGAGCATGTTCTCTCTCCGTTTGGCGATATTCTTGATGTTGACCAGGTTTTTGGGGCCGACGTTCTCACTGACGTAGTTTCCGCCCCAGCTGCCGCAACCGAGCGTCAGCGAAGGAGGCAGGGCGAAGTTGTAGAGATCGCCGATGCCGCCCTGGGAAGCGGGGGTGTTGATGAGCACGCGCGAGGCGAGCACATCGTGCCCGAACTTGCGGATCCGCTCTTCGTTCTGCGTGTTCGTGTAGAGAACCGCCGTGTGGCCGAGGCCGCCGTAGGCCAGCAACGCCTTCGCATTCTCGACCGCCTGTTCGTAGGTGTCGACCTTGTACATCGCCAGCGTGGGCGAAAGTTTTTCGCGGGAGAACGGGACCTCCGGACCGATGCCGGAAACCTCGCCGATGAGCACCTTCGTACCCTCCGGCACCTTGATGCCCGCCATTTCCGCAATCGTCATCGCCGTCTGGCCCACGATGGCCGGATTGATGCCGCCGTTCGGAAGCTGGATGAGGTCGCCGACCTTCTTGAGCTCCGTCTTGTTCAGCACATAGCCGCCGCGGTAGACGAATTCGTCACGGACCTGGTCGTAGATGTTCGCGAGCACCGTCACGCTCTGCTCCGAAGCGCAAATCATGCCGTTGTCGAAGGTCTTCGACATCAGGATGGAGGAAACCGCCATCTTGATGTCCGCCGTATCATCGATGATGACCGGGTCGTTGCCGGGTCCGACGCCGACGGCGGGGTTGCCGGAGGAGTAGGCCGCCTTGACCATGCCGGGGCCGCCGGTCGCCAGAATCAGCGCCGTATCCTGGTGCTTCATCAAGTACGCGGAAAGTTCAATCGACGGATGCTCGATCCAAGCGATGATATCCTCGGGAGCGCCCGCCTTGACCGCTGCATCGAGGCAGATCTTGGCCGCGGCGATGGTGCACTTGGCGGCGCGGGGGTGCGGCGAGAAGATAATCGCATTGCGCGTCTTGAGCGCGATGAGCGACTTGAAAATCGCCGTCGAGGTCGGGTTCGTCGTCGGAACAATGCCGGCGAGAATGCCGCGGGGTTCGGCGACCTTGATCAGGCCGAACGCCTCGTCCTCTTCGATGATGCCGCACGTTTTGTCGTGCAGGTACTTGTTGCAGATATATTCCGAGGCAAAGTGGTTTTTGATGACTTTGTCCTCGACGACGCCCATGCCCGTTTCCTCAACGGCCATTTGCGCCAGCGGGATGCGCTGCTCGGCGGCAGCGAGTGCGGCCGCCTGGAAAATGCGGTCCACCTGCTCCTGCGTGTAGTTGGCAAACTTCTGCTGCGCGGCCTTGACGCGCTTGATGAGAGCCTCCAGTTCAGCTTGATCGCGGGCGGCTTTCTCCGCCTTCTCCTTCGCGATGCACTCAGCCTCCTCGGGGGTCAATTCGGGCTTTTTCTCTGTTTTGGTGGCCATGTTCGGTCTCCTGAACGCTGATTTCTCTTTGATATTGATACAAAAAGGTTAAATCCGTTTGATGGCTCGCAAGGATAGTAAAACCCTTCTGCGAAGTCAATTGGGAAATTGAGATTTTTTTAGTAATTTAACCGGAGACGCTCAAATCGGGCGTTTCCGTCTGTTGCGGGCGGGTTAGCGAACGGTTTGCGGGGTGGCGTCGCCTGCGCGAAACCGCGCGAAAACACGGCTTTACGCGCGGGCGTGCCATTGTCAGTCCTTTGTATCATACTTTACCTTCCGGCACAACCGCGCCCGCCCGCGCGTGCGAACCGTAAACAGGACGGCTCGCTACGGCACACAGCTCGCCATCGCACGCAACGGAGCCAGCGTAGCTCCCCCAGTAGCCCCAGTTGCCCCAGCACTCCCAGTAGCCTCAGTGGCCCAGATAGCGGGCGCGGCGGGGAATCTCCGCCCTGCCGAATTTCCGTGCGGAAAGGTCCGGCGATTTCTGATACACTTCGCTCCATGCTTCCCTTTCCCCTCTTTGTCGCCTCTACGTATCTGCGCCCGAAACGCGGGTTTGCGTCCGTCATCCCGGTCATCACCGTCTGCGGGGTGATGCTCGGCGTCGCTATCCTGATGATTGTGCTCGCCGTTATGACGGGCTTCGGCGATGTGTGGCGCGAAAAGATTCTCTCCTTCAAGCCCCATCTCACGGTAACGGAACACCGGGGAATCGTTACGGAACCGGACTGGGTCTGCGAACAGGCGCTCGAAGTGCCGGGCGTCACGGAAGCCGCACCGGCCATCATCCTGCAGGCAATGGTCCGGCCCGATACGCCCTCGGCGGAAACCATTCCCGTCACCGTTATCGGCATCGATGCCGAACGCCCCTCCATTCTTTCGCATGTTTCCGAAGCGCTCATCGACGGCACCTTTGCGCCCGTTGAAGACGGCATCGTCCTCGGCGCCGATCTGGCCATCCGCCTCGGGGAACGCCCCGGCGGCAGCCTGCTCTGCTACTCGCCGCTCAACCTCAATGCGCAGAGACAGCTCTTCCTGCCGGAGGAAATGCTGGTGCGCGGCGTGTACAACATGGGCATGCGCGACTTCGATGACGGCGTCATCATCTGCTCCCTCGGCATGGCGCGCGAACTGCTCGGCATGGATGACGGCGCACGCCTCGTGCAAATCCAGACGGAAGACCCCGAGCGCGTTCACGAAGCGCAGCTCGCCCTGCAGGAAAAACTGGGACCCGCCTACTACGTCTCGACCTGGCTCGAGCAGGACCGCGTCCTGTTCGATGCCCTGCGCACGGAAAAAGCGATGATGTTTGTGCTGCTCGCGTTCATCGCGATTGTCGCGGCTTTCTGCGTCACGAACACGCTCATCGTCATTACGATTCAGAAAACGCGCGAGATCGGTCTCATGAAAGCGCTGGGCTTTTCCGGGCGGCAAATCCGCTCCGCCTTCGTGCTCAGCGGGCTGATTCAGTGCGTCCTCGGCGAAGTCCTCGGGGCCGGGCTCGGCGTGCTGGTGCTGCACAATCTGCAACGCATTGTGGCGGGGCTCGCCAATATCGGCATCGAAGTCTTTCCCAAATCGGTTTACGGGCTGGCGGAGATTCCGTGGCGCATCGTCCCCTTCGATGTGCTGTCCGTACTGGGCACCGTCTTTTTCTTCTGCCTGATTGCCAGTCTGCTCCCGGCGTGGCTGGCTTCGCGCCTTGATCCGGTCCGGGCTATTTCTCAGGAGTGATTCGCATGGTCCAACCCTCTACCCAACCGGCGGAGACCGCTCCGGCGCCCGAGCTGGAAGCGCACGCGCTTTCCAAGACGTATCATCGTCCGCACGGGAGCGACATCCGCGTCCTGCGCGGCGTATCGCTCCGGATTGCGCCTGGAGAACACGTGGCGATTCTCGGCAAATCGGGCTCCGGCAAAAGCACGCTGCTGAATATTCTCGGCGGACTCGACCGCCCGGACCGCGCGCCGCCCGGCGCGCCCGATGCGGAAAAACCGCGCCTGTGCATCGGCGGCACGGAACTGCTCACCGCCCGCGAGGAGATCCGCGCCCGCGTACGCGCCGCCCGCATCGGCTTCGTCTTTCAATCGTTCCACCTTCTGCCGGAGCTGACCGTCGAGGAAAACGTCTGTTTTCCGGCGATGGCGCTCCCGAAGCACGAACGCGGCGACCTCGAGCGTGCCCGCCGCCTCATCCGCGAAGCCGGGCTGGGCGACCGCCTGGGCCACCGCCCCAACGAGCTTTCCGGCGGCGAGCAGCAGCGCGTCGCCATTGCCCGCGCACTCATGAATGCGCCGCGCCTCATCCTCGCCGATGAACCCACCGGCAACCTCGACCCCGCAACCGGCCGCCAGATTCTCGATCTGCTCTTCGATCTGGCCGGCAACTTCTCCGCCGTACCGCCCGCGCTCGTGATGGTGACCCATGCCGAGGACATCGCCGGACGCTGCGACCGCATCCTGCGCCTCGTCGACGGCGCCTTCCGCGAATAGCCGGGTCCCCTGTTCGTTCAGACAGCGGAATTCCCCGGCTGTCCCGGATTCTTGAAACGCACGGACGAGAAGGTGAGGAAAGCCGGAGGAAGCGAAGAAAAGCCGCACGAGGGTTTTGTTTCCCGCAGAGACACAGAGGCAAAGAGTTACTTTGAAAAGTTACACACAGAGGCAAAGCCGCGAGAGGGATTAGAAAATTTAGCCACACGGAGGGGCGAAGCCCCCTTCTGGAGCCTCCACTTCGTTCCGACCAAGGTATCAAATAAGGACATTTCTCGGCGGCAAGCCGCCTGATACTAAGCCGTGCAATCGAGCCGAAAACAGGACGAACACGACGCACAGGACGAACACGACAGACAGGACGGCTCGCTTTTGCGCACAAGGAGACCAGCGAAGCATTCCCAGGAGCCTCAGTAGCCTCCCCCAGCGACTCCAGATAGGAGCGAAGCCAGCGCAACGAGGCCGCGCTCATGGGGAGGGCGCTCGCGCCCGGAAAGATAGGTAAGGACACCGCCACTATGACCCGAAGGGATTGAAAGATGCAATCTCAGGCGGCACCGGCAATCTGCCGGCTGAAAAACCGCCCTCGGGATACCGGGGGGCAAAATACCGCGCCCTGCAGAGCGGCAGGCGGAAACAGGGTCGTAATTGAGACAGAACATCTCAAATATATGAGACATTTTGTCCCAGACAAGGCTCTATGGAGGCTTTTGGAGGGCTGGCATGGCATTTGCTCTTTTTCCAGCCAAAAGGAGACTTACCCATGACCGACAAACTTACCCGTAAATCCATTGAAGCCCTGGAAGGTGCGCGCAAACTGGCGCTGCGCCGCAATCACCAGGCCGTCGGCGTACCCCACCTGCTCGCCGCCCTGCTGGAACAGACGGACGGGCTGGTTCTTCAGCTCATCCGCAAATCCGGTGCCTCCGTGGACGCCTTGCGCGCCGGCGCCGAACGCCTGCTCGACCGCATTCCCTCCGTGTCCGGCCCCGGTGCCCGCCAGGAGGCGGACAAGTATTACGTGACCAATGAGTTGCAGAAGCTGCTGGACGATGCGGAGCAGACGGCCAAGCGCCTCAAAGACGAATATGTCAGTGTGGAGCACCTCTTCCTGGCGCTCTACAAGGATCGCGATGCCGCCGCCACCCTCACCGAAGCGGGGCTGAAGCAGGACCGCTTTCTCAATGCGCTCAAGGACGTGCGCGGCAATCAGCACGTCACCACCGATGCGCCAGAAGAGAACTACGAAGCCCTCAAGAAGTACGGCACGGACCTCGTGCAGATGGCGCGCGACAACAAGCTCGACCCCGTCATCGGACGCGATGCGGAAATCCGCAGCGTCACGCGCATTCTTTCGCGAAAAACGAAAAACAACCCCGTCCTGATCGGCGAACCCGGCGTCGGCAAAACCGCCATCGTCGAAGGGCTGGCGCAGCGCATCGTCCGCGGCGACGTGCCGGAGACGCTGCGCGACCGCTCGATTTTCTCGCTGGACATGACGGCGCTGATGGCGGGCGCATCGTACCGCGGGCAGTTCGAAGAGCGCCTCAAGGCGGTTCTCAACGAAATCAAGGCCTCGGAGGGGCGCATCCTGCTCTTCATCGACGAAATCCACACGATTGTCGGCGCCGGCAAGACGGAAGGCAGCACCGATGCCGCCAACATGCTCAAGCCCATGCTGGCGCGCGGCGAACTGCACTGCATCGGCGCCACCACGCTCGATGAGTACCGTAAGTACATGGAAAAGGACGCCGCACTGGAACGCCGGTTCCAGCCGGTCACCGTCGATCCCCCTTCTCCGGAGGACGCCATTTCCATCCTGCGCGGTTTGCGCGAGCGCTTCGAACTCCACCACAACGTCCGCATTCAGGATGCCGCGCTCGTTTCCGCCGTCACGCTCAGCGACCGCTACATCACCGACCGCTTCCTGCCCGACAAAGCCATCGACCTCGTGGACGAGGCGTGCGCCTCCATTCGCGTGGCGATGGACTCGATGCCCGCCGAACTCGATGAGGCGACCCGCCGCGTCATGCGGCTGGAAATCGAGGAAGCCGCCCTGCGCAAAGAGACGGATCCCGCCTCGCGCGAACGCCTCGAGGCGCTCCGCCGCGAACTCGCCGATCTGCGCGAAAAAACGCAGGCGATGAAGACCCGCTGGGAGCGCGAAAAGAACGCCGTTCAGGAGGTGCGCCAGGTGCGCGAGCAGCTCGATGCCGCCCGCCACGAATGCGAACGCATGGAGCGCGCCTACAACCTCGAAGGCGCCGCCAAACTCCGCTACGGCACCATCCCCGACCTCGAGAAACGCCTCGCAGCCCTCCAGGCCGCCGGCAAAAACAGCGAGGAGGAGCGCATGCTGCGCGAGGAGGTTTCCGAGGAGGAAATCGCCGAAGTGGTCGCCCGCTGGACGCAGATTCCCGTGGCGCGGCTCGTCGAGGGCGAGCGCGAAAAGCTGCTCCGCCTCCCCGAAGAGCTGCATAAGCGCGTCATCGGGCAGGACGAAGCCGTGCAGGCCGTCGCCGATGCCGTGCTGCGCGCCCGCGCCGGCATCCAGAACGGCAACCGCCCCATCGGCTCCTTCCTGTTCCTGGGTCCGACCGGCGTCGGCAAGACGGAGCTGGCGCGCACGCTTGCGGCTCAGCTGTTCGACTCCGACCGCCAGATGGTGCGCATCGATATGAGCGAATACATGGAGAAGCACACGGTTTCGCGCCTCGTCGGTGCGCCTCCCGGCTACGTCGGCTACGAGGAAGGCGGCCAGCTCACGGAAGCGGTGCGCCGCAAGCCCTACTCGGTCGTCCTGCTCGACGAAATCGAGAAGGCGCATCCGGATGTGTTCAACATCCTGCTGCAGGTGCTCGACGAAGGCCGCCTCACCGATTCGCACGGGCGTACCGTCAACTTCCGCAACACGATTCTCATCCTCACCTCGAACCTCGGTTCGGAGGATTTGCTCGAGGGCATCCGCGACAATGGAGAAATCGATCCCGCCGTCCGCGACCGGGTCCTCAAACTCCTGCGCGCCTCGTTCCGTCCGGAGTTTCTCAACCGCCTGGACGAAATCGTGCTCTTCAAGCCGCTGGTGCGCGAAGAAATCCGCGCCATCGTGCGCCTGCTGCTCGCCGACCTTGAACGCCGCATCCACGAACGCGGGCTGGAACTCTCCGTCAGCAACGAAGCCGTCGACCGCATTGTCGAGCGCGGGTACGACCCCGCCTACGGCGCGCGCCCGCTCAAGCGGCAGATTCAGACCGATCTGGAGAACCCCATCGCCCGCCTCATCCTGCGCGGCGAATTCCACGAAGGCGACACGCTGTTCGTCGACACGGACGGCGCCTCCGGGTTCCGCTTCGAGACGCAGTCCCCGCCCGCCAAGGCCGATGCCTGAGTTCCGGAGGGCTTCCCCGCCCGCCGGAAAAGCTCGCCCCGCCGCTTCCCGACCGGAATCGGCGGGGTCTTTCTTTTCCAGACGTCCGCTGCCGCTCAGCGCAGGAGGAGCATCGTCTCTTCCGGGACGGCAACGGCCGTCACCGTCCAGCCCGTTTCGGCATCCCCTTCCGTTTCGAAGCGGACCGGAAGCGACTCCGCGGAGCGCTTGAGGTTCGCCTGGAAGCCCGTGAGGTTCTTTGCCGCCGGAATAGTGAAGAGCGTCCAGGCTGTGCCGACGGGTACGCGATGCGTGTCGGGGGTGACCGTCACTTCGCCCTGCAGGAGACACTCGCCGGTGCTGATCCGAAGGGAGACGGTGTCGCCCTCCGTGCCGTCGGCGGCGACATCGAACCGCCACTGCACGCCGGGCTCCGTCTGCAGTGCTCCCGTGTAAAGCGTCAGCGTTCCGTACCCGGTTCCATCCACGCCGGCCGGGGAGAAGCGGGCGCCCTCCGCAAAGGTAACACCGCGGTAGCCCCGGACGCTGTTCCATTCATCGCGCCATTCCGTCGAGAGACGTCCATTGCCATGAAGCGCGCGTTTGAAGACGTTCTGGCTGTGGGTGGAGGAGAGGTAGAGACGGCTGTTGTTGTGCAGGAAGATTTCGTTGGCCGGGTGTCCGAGCATTTCGTCCGTGAAATTCGTCGTGGAATGCCCCACATACAGCTCGGAGTAGGTTTCGCGCACATACTCTTCGCCGATGTGGATATCCGCCCGGAAATCATTGGCGGGATTGATCAGGTAAACCCGCACGTACGTCCATTGGTCAAACTGCGAATGCACATCGAAACGGAGCGGATGCTCTTCCGTGCCGCCCGTGAGCGGTGCCCAGAAGAAGTATGAATGCTTGTACGCGGAGGTGGCGAAACACTCGAGCGTCTCCGTCATTTCCACGGTGAGGCGCGTCGTGAGGTTGCTCCCGAATTGCACCGCCGATGCCTTTCCGGTGAAGCCGATGCGGCTCGTGCCGTCCGTAGCGCCCGCAAAGCGAAGCGTGACGGGGTCTTCCGCCGCTTCAAGCGTCAGGCGGTAGCTGCCGTTGTTTTCGCCGCCGGTGATCCGCAGCGTAGCAAGCGACACGTCGTTGGTCAGCAGGAACGTGCGCGCCCACTTGCCCATCTGGAAATCCGCCTGGTCGCCCGGATAGCCGGGCACCATGCGCGAGAGCGTGGAATCGTGCGTCCAGATGGAGGCGTCGTGGAAGAAGGCATTCGTCACGGCAACTGACTGCTTGAAGACGTCGGGCGTCGTCAGTTCCTGCGTGGTGAGCGTCTGGGCAATGGGGGAGAAATACTCCCCGGCGTCCGTGGCAATGGCGTGGCGCAGGTAGTAGGTGCGGTTGACCTCGAGCCCCTCCACGGCAAACTCCATTTCGCCGGTGGTGGAGACGGGGGCGGCGATTTCCCGGACGATGGCCCAGCCCTCGGGGGTCGGTCCCGGATCGGAATCCGGGTTGAGATAGATGCGAACGGTGGCCTCCGCGGCGGTGCCCAACGTCTGGATTTTCGCCGGAACAATGGCGGTGGTTGCGGCGACATCGTGCGGCGTCAGGGTCGTAATCCCCGGGAGCTCCGCGGACGCGTTCCGGATGGCGAAAACCTCCCATCCATCCGCCGCCGAACCGGTCCAGCTCACCGAATAGCCTGGCGTCACCGCGGCGGGATTCAGCGTCAATGCACCGCAGGATTTCGAAACTTCCGCAATTTTCCAAACGGTTCCGACGGGTGCCGCGTCTCCGCCGGAAAACGCAAATTGTCCGCACAGGTTGAGCGCAGCCGTGGACCCGAGAACCAGCGAGTCGCACGAGCCATCGGGCAAAACATCCAGCGAAAAGACTGCGTCCTCCGCCATCGTGAGCGGATAGCCGTTAATGCGGATCAGGCCGCACTCGCTGCCCGTATTCGGGTTCGAAGGCCGCACATCCATACCGCTTCCCAAATAGAGCGGTTCTTCCAGCGACAGATTCGTCCATTCCGGGTTCACCGAAGAGCCAACGATGCGGCCCGTACCTTCCACGACGCGCCGCAACCCTTCCGGATCGCCCGTGTGAACGCGCAGATACGTCTCGTTTCCATACAAGACGACCTTGTTGTCCGGATGCCCGAGGCAGGAATTCCAGCCGATGGCATTGCGATAGCCGACGTCCACCCGGAACCGGTTGTCGCCTCCGGGTGTGCCCAGATGCAAATCGCCGCGAAAATCATTGTCCGGATGCAGGAGCGTAAGCCGCGCCTGAAACCACTCGTTAAACCCGTCGCGGCGGAAGCGGATATCCGATGGATTGTCCGCCGTACCGCCAGTCAGTTTTCCCCGGGCATAGACAATCAGCGAGCCTTCTACGATGGGGTGGATCAGCAGGGGCGATGCGAGGGAAACTTCGAGGTTTTCATCGTAATCGAGTCCCTCCGTAATCGAGCCGAGAGCCAGCGAAAGGGTCTGATGCATCGTACCCCCTGCGATGCGGTTGGTCAGCGTTGCATCCCCGCCTTTGTCGAAAATAAGCCGGGCGCCAGGCGCACCGGCGGTGAGCGAGGTCCACGAGGCGCGCAAGTCAACGAGCGAGGAAATCGTCTTTTCGCCTGTGAAGGAAAGATTCACCGTGTCGGTGGCGCTCAAACTGACGATATCCCCCGGGACGCCAGGCGCGGTGCGGGCGGGGTCTGAGCTGACCCAGGCCCCGGCGGCATCCCAGTCCGAAGACCCCTCCACCCAGGAAAATGTTGCGGGCGTTTGTGCCCAGGCGCACAGGGCCATAAGCCCCCACAAACAGAACGGAAAAGCAGATTTTGGCATGTCGGGAATCCTCGTCAGAGTATGACCCTATCGTAGCACGGGCGGCTATTCTGTTGCCACTCTTTCCGTCTCTGTAAGAAGATGATTCTTTCAGCGGCGGAGGCGAAGCCGACGATTACAACATGCATGCGTATTGCGCGGATGCCGGGGCCTCCCATTTCCCATGGGCCCCATTTCTCAGGCACCGGCATCTCGCGAGGGGTGCGGCGCGAACGAGCGGGGGCGCGGCACGCTGAACCGCAGTGGGCACAAAAAAAAGACCGCGCCAAGGGGCGCGGCCTTTGCAGAGACGGGGTGATTCCGTCGGAGACAATCAGACGAGTTCGACGGAACCGCCGGCAGCCTCGATGATGGACTTGGCCTTCTCGGAGACGGCGTTGGCCTTGACCTGGAGGTTCTTGCTGGTCAGCTCGCCCTTGGCGAGGACCTTGAAACCGCCATTGGCAAAAGCCTTGACGAGACCGAGCGAGAGAAGCGCTGCGGCGTCGACCGTCGTGCCATCCTTGAACGCATTGAGCGCGGAGAGGTTGACGGGCGTGTAGGCGACGCGGGCGGGGTTCTTGAAGCCGCGCTTGGGCAGACGGCGGATGAGAACCATCTGGCCGCCTTCGAAGCCGATCTTCCGCTTGTGACCCTTGCGGGCCATCTGACCCTTGGTACCCTTGCCGGAAGTGCCACCCTTGCCGGAGGCATCGCCGCGGCCGAGGCGCTTGGCGCTCTTGTGGGAGCCGGGCGTGGAATACAGATTGGAGAGATCCATGTTCAGCACTCCTTATTCAGCAGCCGCGGGAGCGGCGGGTTCCTCGGAAACAGGGGCGGCGGGAGCCTCCGCGGGCGCGGTGACTTCGACGACCTCAGGCGCAGGGGCCGCTTCCTCGACGACGGGCACGGCATCCGCGGCGGGTTCCGCCAGCGGAGCACCGAAGCGGTCGGTGTGGATAGCCTCGGCAGTGCGGAGCTGCGAGAGCGCGTCAAACGTGGCCTTGACCACATTGAGGCGGTTCTTGGAGCCCTGCGACTTGCCGATGACGTTGTGGACGCCGGCCATTTCGAGCACGGGGCGCATGCCGCCGCCGGCAATCACGCCGGTACCATCGGAGGCGGGCATCAGCAGGACGCGACCGCCGTCGCACTGACCCTGGACGGGATGCGGAATGGTCGAGCCCTTCATGACGATGCGCACGAGCGAGCGGCGGGCGGCCTCACCACCCTTGCGGATGGCTTCGGCGACCTCGTTGGCCTTGCCATAGCCCAGACCGACGCGGCCCTTGCGGTCACCGACGACGATCACGGCGGAGAAAGACATGCGGCGACCGCCCTTGGTGGTCTTGCAGCAGCGGTTCACGAAGACGACGTCTTCTTCGAACTCCGAATCCTGCCCTTTCTTGAAATCATCGCGGGCCATTATTTAGCCTCCTTGGTTTTCTTGTCCGCCTTGGCGGTGGCGGGGGTGCGCTTCTTGTCGACGCCCATGGGGGTGTATTCCTCGTCATTGACCTTGAGGCCATTGGAGAGGGCCGCCTCGACGACGCAACGGACACGGCCATGGTACTGGAAGCCGCCGCGGTCGACGACGATGAGCGAGATGCCGGCGGTCTTGGCGGCCTCGGCAGCGAGCTCACCGACCTTGGTGGCGGTCTCCTTGTTGAGCTTGGCCTTAAGCGGCAGGGAGGAGGCGGACGCCAGCGTACGGCCGGCATCGTCGTCCACAAACTGCACGTAGATGTTCGTGTTCGAGATGAAAATCGCCATGCGGGGGCGCGCAGCGGTGCCCTTCACCTTCTGGCGAAGGCGCATGTGGCGGCGCCGGCGATAGTCCTTGAGATTGTTGAGCTTCATGCTGAAATACTTTCTCCCGAACGGGGTTAGGCGACAGTCTTGCCTTCCTTGCGGCGGATCTTCTCGCCCGTGTAGCGGATGCCCTTGCCCTTATAGGGTTCGGCCGGGTAGAAGGACCGGATATCCGCAGCCACGCGTCCGACGAGCTCCTTGGAGATGCCGGAGATATCGAGGTGGAGACCGCCGGCGCCGACCGTGCAGGTCACGCCATCGGGAATGTTGTAGAGCTTCGGGTTCGCATAGCCGATGGAGAGGGCGATCTGCTTGCCCTTGAGATCGAACTTGAAACCGACGCCCTCGATGTCGAGGTGCTTGGCATAGCCGGCGGAGACGCCGATGACCATATTCTGGATGAGCGCGCGGGTCAGGCCGTGGAAAGCCTTGATCTGGCGCTGATCGGAAGCGCGGGTCACATGCACGAAGCCATCCTTGACTTCAACGGAGATGCCGGGCTGGAGCTTGCAGGTCAGTTCGCCGAGCTTGCCCTTGGCGGTGACAACGCCGTCCTGGACGGAGACCTGGACGCCGTCGGCAACCTTAACGGGTTCTTTACCGATACGAGACATGTTTGGACTCCTTTACCAGATGGTGCAGAGGACTTCACCGCCGAGGTGACGGCGGCGGGCTTCGCCACCGGACATGACGCCGGCGGAGGTGGAAACGACGGCGGTCCCGAGACCACCGAGAACGCGCGGAATTTCCTTCCAGCCGCAGTATTCGCGCAGACCCGGGGAGGACTTGCGCTGGATGCCGCGGATGACGGGTTTGTGTTCGGCGTTGTACTTGAGCTCGATGCGGAGCGTTTTCTTGACCTCGCCCTCGACCTCGTAATCGGCAATGTACCCTTCCTCCTTAAGAACCTTGACGATTGCCGTCTTGAGGTTCGAGGAGGGCATTTCGATGACGTCCTGGCCGGCGGACTGGCCGTTACGGATACGGGTGAGCATATCCGCGATGGGATCAGACCAACTCATGGGATTGTTCTCCTTTCCGGGTTACCAGGATGCCTTCGTGACGCCGGGAATCTGACCGCTGAGCGCGAGCTCGCGGAAGCAGATGCGGCAGAGTTTGAATTTCGAGATATAGCCGCGGGCGCGTCCGCAACGGGTGCAACGGTGATAGCTGCGAACCCCGAATTTGGGCTTGCGGTTCGCCTTGACCATAAGACATTTCTTAGCCATTGTGAATCAGTGCTCCGTTTAGCGGCCGATGAACGGCATGCCCAGACCTTCGAGAAGGGCGCGGGCCGCCTGGTTGTCTTTCGCGGTGGTCACAATCGTGACGTCCATGCCCTGCTCGGGCGCGCCATGACGGGAGAGATCGATTTCCGGGAAAATGGTCTGCTCCTTCAGGCCCATGGAGTAATTCCCGCGGCCGTCAAAGCCGCGCGTGGGAATGCCATGGAAGTCGCGGATACGCGGCAACGCGATGTTGATGTAACGGTCGAGGAAGTCCCACATGCGGTCGCGGCGCAGCGTGACGCGGGCGCCGATGACCATGCCTTCGCGCAGTTTGAAGTTCGAGACGGACTTCTTGGCGGTGCACAGAACGGGCTTCTGGCCGGTGATGCGGGCGAGATCGTCCACCACGGACTTCTGCGTGTCCTTGTCGACAATGCCGAAGGCCATGTTGATGACAATCTTTTCGAGGCGGGGCGTCTCCATCGGGTTTTTGAACCCGAACTTCTCGCGCAGGGCGGGAACGACTTTCTCCGTGTAAACTTTTTTGAGGTCAGCCATGGCGTCTCCTTATTCGAACCGATGCCCGGTACCCTTGGCGACGCGGACGGACTTGCCGTCTTCGCGGACGTACGAAACGCGCACGCCCTTCTTGGCCTTGGGGTCGTAAGGCATGAGATTGGACAGATGGATCGGCGCAGGAATCTCGAGAATCTGGCCTTTGGGAAGCTGCTCGTTCTTGCGGATGGTCTTCTTGATCATCTTGACGCCTTCCACGATGGCACGCTGCGTCTTGTAGTTGATCATGAGAACCTTGCCGGTCTGGCCGGCGCCGCGGCCGGAGCGGACGAACACGATGTCGTCCTTCTTGATACGCTGAGCGGACATGTCAGAGAACCTCCGGGGCAAGAGAGAGAATTTTGGCATTGTCGCCTTCGCGCAGTTCACGCGCGACCGGCCCGAAAATGCGGGTGCCGATGGGCGACTTCTTGGCGTCGACAATCACGCAAGCGGAGTTGTCGAACTTGATGTAGGAGCCATCGGGGCGGCGAATCGGATACCCCGTGCGCACGATGATGGCCAGGCAGACCTGGCCCTTCTTGACGGCGCCGGTGGGCTGCGCCTCCTTGACGGCGACGCGGATGCAGTCGCCCAGGTGCGCATACTTCTTACGCTGCCCGAGAACGCGGAAGCAGCGCACGCGGCGCGCGCCCGTGTTGTCGGCGACGGCGAGATCAGTACCTTCTTGGATCATGGCTTACTTTCCTTCCTCGCCGGCGATCACGGCGGCGGCCTTGGACTCGGCGGCGGCCGCGAGGGCGCGGGCCGAGATGAGCACCTTGGCGAGACGCCAGCGCTTCGTGGCGCTGAGCGGGCGGGTTTCGACGATTTCAACGGTGTCGCCGACGGCGGCCTCGTTCTTCTCGTCGTGCGTGTGATATTTCTTGGTCAGGGTAATCTGTTTGCCGTAGACGGGGTGACGGTAGCGGCGCTCGACGAGCACCGAAATCGTCTTGTCGCCAGACTTCTTGACGACGATCCCGCGACGGACCTTGCGCAGATTGCGCGCCTGCTTGGATTCTTCGGACATGGCTTACTTGTTCTCCTGGAGCTCGCGTTCGCGAAGAACGGTGAGCATGCGGGCGACCTGGCGGCGCAGAACGCGGCGCTTGAGGGGGTTGGACGCGATATCGGAGGCGGTCTTCTTGATGCGCATCTCCAGAATCTGTTTTCCGGCTTCCTCGACCTGAGCCTTGAGCTCCTCGGAGGAGGTTTCGCGGATTTGCTTCATCTTCATCATGGGATGGATTCTCCGGATTGATGCTTAGCCCTGGTTCTCACGGGTGACCATGCAGCAATGGACGCCGAGCTTCGCGGAAGCGAGGCGGAAAGCCTCACGGGCGAGGGAGTCGGGAACACCGGCCAGCTCGAAGAGCATGGTGCCGGGCGTCACAACGGCGCACCAGAATTCAGGATCGCCTTTGCCCTTACCCATGCGGACTTCGATAGGCTTCTTGGACACCGGCTTGTCCGGAAAGACGCGGACCCAAAGTTTGCCGCGACGCTTGAGGTGGCGGTTGATGCACACACGGCAGGCTTCGATCTGGATGGCGGTGATCCAGCCGCGATCGAGCGTCTTGAGGCCGTAGTCGCCCTGGGCGAGTTGCGTGTTGCGGGTGGCGAGCCCGGCGCGGGAACCGCGCTGGACCTTGCGGTGCTTGACGCGCTTAGGCATTAGCGGCATGGCTGTTCCTCCGTTTCTGCGTGCGAGGCTGATAGTGTTCGGACTTGCAGACCCAGACCTTGACGCCGATCAGACCGGCCGTCGTCTTGGCTTCGGCAAAGCCGTATTCGATGTGGGCGCGGAGCGTGTGCAGGGGGACGCGGCCCTCCTTCATCCATTCCGTGCGGGAAAGCTCGGCGCCGCCGATGCGGCCGCAGGCGAGCATTTTGATGCCGTCGACACCCAGGTCCATCGCCGTCTTCTGGGCGCGCTTCATCGCGCGCTTGAGCGTGACGCGGCGCACGAGCTGGTCGGCGATGTTCTCGGCAATGAGCTGCGCATTGGCATCCTGGTCGCGGATTTCGTCGATCTGGAAAAAGATCTTCTTACCCGTCTTCTTCAGGAGGTATTGCTTCATCTCATCCAAGAGCAGCGTCTTGTCGTCCTTGCCCTTCGCGGACATGAGGACGCCGGGGCGTGCGGTGAGAATCTGAATGCGGACGCGGTTGGCCGCGCGCTCGATCTGAATCGAGGCGAGTGCGGCGCTGCGGGCCTTGTCCTTGATGTAGTCGCGGATCATGCAGTCCTCGGCGAGGAAATCGCCAAAGGAGCGCTTGTCGGCGAACCAGCGGGAACGCCAGTCGTGGTTGACGCTTACGCGGAACCCGATCGGATTAACTTTCTGTCCCAAGGTTTTGCTCCTTATTTTTCGTCGCTGAGAACCACGGTGATGTGGCTCGTCTGTTTTTCAATGGGGCTGGCCGAGCCACGGGCGCGGGGCCAGTAGCGGCGCATGCTGGGGCCTTCGTCGAAGACGCACTTGGCGACGAAGAGGGTGTCCTGATCCAGGCCGAAATTGTGGCTCGCGTTGGCAGCGGCCGAACGAAGAGTCTTGGCCAGGAGGCCGGCAGCTTTGCGCGGCGAAAAGTCCGTAATCTTGAGTGCATCCGCCAGGGACTTGCCCTTGACGGCGCGCGCCAGATCGCGGCCCTTCGAAGCGGAAATCCGCACGTTGCGGGAAATGGCTTTAACTTCCATGTGAAGCCTCCGGTTACTTGGTCACCTTGTCCGTGGTGGCGCCATGGTGGCGGAAGGTGCGCGTGGGCGCAAATTCGCCGAGACGGTGGCCGACCATGTTTTCGGTGATGAAGATGGGAAGGAATTGCTTCCCGTTGTGGATGGCGAAGGTAAGACCGACGAAGTCGGGCGTGATCATCGAGCGGCGCGACCAGGTCTTGATGGGCTGCTTGCGCTGCGCGGCGTTCATCGCTTCCACCTTCTTGAGGAGTTTCTCCTCGACGTAGGGTCCTTTCTTGAGAGAACGGGGCATGGCGGATTACTTTCTGCGCTTGAGAATGACACGATCGGAGGCCTTGCGCGGCTTGCGGGTCTTGCCGCCCTTGGCCAGTTTGCCCCACGGGGAGACGGCGGGGCCGCCACCGGAGGTACGGCCTTCACCACCGCCCATCGGGTGGTCGACAGGGTTCATGGCAACGCCGCGGACGGTCGGGCGGATGCCCAGCCAGCGTTTGCGGCCGGCCTTGCCGAGCATGATGCCGAGGGCCTCGCCGTTGCCGACGACGCCGATGCAGGCGCGGCAGTTGGCCAGGAAGCGGCGCTCTTCGCCCGAAGGCATGCGGAGCGTCACATAACCGGCGTCGCGGCTCATGACCTGCGCGGAGGAGCCGGCGGTGCGGACGATCTTGCCGCCGCGGCCGGGGACGAGCTCGATGTTGTGCACGCTCATGCCCAGCGGAATTTTGCCGAGCGTGAGGTAGTTGCCGACTTTGGGCTCCGCCTCATCGGAAGCGATGACGGTGGTGCCGACGGTGAGCGACTCGGGGGCGAGAATGTAGCGCTTCTCGCCGTCGACGTACGCGAGCAGGGCGATGTAGCAGGTACGGTTGGGATCGTACTCAATCGCCTGAACCTTCGCGGGAACGCCGACCTTGTCGCGGCGGTAATCGATGATACGGTAACGGCGCTTGACGCCGCCGCCGCGATGGCGGATGGAAATGTGGCCGAAGCAGTCGCGACCGGCCTTCGAGCGCTTGGCGACCGTGAGGCTGCGCTCCGGCTTGGTCTTCGTGACTTGCTCGAAGGTCGAACCCGTCGCAGTGCGGCGGCTCGGCGTGTACGGCTTGTAGGATTTGATACCCATGGATGATTCTCCGTGAAGAGGGTTGCGGTCTCGCGCCTTAGAGCAGGTCGATCTTGTCGCCCGGCTTGAGCGTCACAATCGCGCGCTTCCAATCGGGAGCCTTCACCGTCTTGCGCGTACGAAGCGTCCGGGTTTTGCCCAGATAGTTCTGCGTGTTGACGGCCAGGACGGTTACATTGAAGAAGTCCTCAACGGCCTTCTTGATTTCGGCCTTGTTCGCGGCGCGGTCCACACGCAGCATGTAGCGGTTCTGTTCCGCCTGCATGCCCGTGCCCTTCTCCGTGGACATCACGGCCTTGATGACAGTGTTTGCGTGCTTCATGCCTTAAGATTCCTTGCGGGGAGCGGCGATGCGGGCCTTGAGGTCCTCCCAGGCGGGCTGGGAGACGATGACCTTGCGGTGCAGCATCATCTGGTAGAGGGACGCGCCGGAGGCCGTGGCGACTTCCACGTCCGGCAGGTTGCGCGAAGCCAGCGTGAGCGTCTCGTCAAACGCTTTGACGACGAGCAGGGCGTTGGCGGCGTCGAGCCCCTTGAGCACCTGAACGAGTGCCTTGGTCTTGGGGGCCTCCAGAGAGAGGTCGTCCACGACGATGAGCGAGCCGTCGGCAATGCGGTCGGAAACCGCGCGGCGGAACGCGAGGCGGGCGACCTTCTTGTTGACTTTGAGCGAGAAGTCGCGCGGCTTGGGCCCGAAGGCTACGCCGCCGCCACGCCACACGGGCGACTGGCGCAGACCGGCACGGGCGCGGCCCGTCTTCTTCTGCTTCCAGGGCTTCTTGTTGGAACCCGCAACCTCGCCCTTGGACAGCGTGGAGGCGGTGCCGGCACGGTAGTAGGCCATGCGGCTGACAATGGTATCGCGGACGGCTTGCTCGCCACGGTCCAGAACGAGGTCCTGGTCGGCGAGTTCGAGCGCGCCTTTTTCCTGGCCGTCACGGCCAAACAGTTTGATGGTAGCCATATCGCCTCTTACGCCTTCTTGATAGCCTTGCGAATAATCACCATCGAGCCATTGGCGCCCGGAACGGCACCGCGCACGAGGATGAGGTTCTGCTCAGGGCGAACCGATTCGATTTTGAGGTTCTGGACGGTGCACTGGCGGTTGCCCGTATCGCCGGGCATGGGGTGCCCCTTCTCGACCGAGCCGGGGGACTGGCGCATGCCGATGGAGCCCGGACGCCGCTTGACGTGGCCGCCGTGCGTCATCGGGCCGCCGGCAAAGCCCCAGCGGCGCATGACGCCCATGAAGCCCTTGCCCTTGGAGGTCGCCGTGACGTCCACGTACCGGACGTCCTTGAAAATTTCGACCGTGTAAACCGTGCCGGCTTCGAGCTTGTCCGAAGCGTCCGCCTGAAATTCACGCAGAACGCGGACCGGCTGCTCAAGCCCGGCCTTTTGAGTGTGGCCCAATTCCGCCTTGGAGAGGCGGGAAGCCTTCTGGGGAGCCCAGCCAAGCTGGACGGCCTCGTAGCCATCCTTGCCGGCTTCCTTGACTTGGACGACGGGGCAGGGACCCGCCTCGATGACCGTCACCGGAACGCGGACGCCGTCCTTGTCCCAAATCTGGGTCATCCCGATTTTCTTTCCGATCAAGCCTTGCATGGGATGGTTCCTTAAATCTTGATGGTGATGTCGACGCCGGCGGGCAGGTTGAGCTTCTTGAGCTCCTCGACCGTCTTGCCGGTGGGATTGACGATGTCGAGCACGCGCTTGTGCGTGCGCATCTCGAACTGATCCATGGACTTCTTGTCCACATGGGGGCTGCGATTGACCGTGAACCGCTCAATGCGGGTCGGCAGCGGGATGGGTCCGACCACTTCGGAGCCATTGGAGCGGGCCGTGGTGACAATTTCGGACACGGCTCCATCCAGGACGCGGTGATCGTAGCCCTGCATGCGGATTCTGATGCGTTGATTAGGCATGGTGCTTTACCTGTTCAGGATTGCTTCTTTGACGGCGCGGGGGACGACGGCGAACTGCTCGGGCTGCATCGAGTAGGAGGCGCGTCCCCGCGAGAGGGAACGGATTGCCGTTGCGTACCCGAAGAGTTCCGCCAGCGGGACCGCCGCACGAATGGTCTGCATGTCGCCACGCATTTCCATTTCGCGGACTTGCCCGCGGCGGCCGTTCAGGTCGCCCATGAGTTCGCCCGTAAATTCGGGCGGCGTCACGAGCTCAACGGCCATAATGGGTTCGAGCAGTTCAGGGTTGGCCTTCGCTGCGGCCTCGCGGAAGGCGAGAATCGCCGCAGTGCGGAAGGCCGTCTCCGTCGCGCTGTCGGGGTCGACAATGCCGCCGTCCGTGACGCGGACATACACGTCCTGCATCGGGAAGCGGGCAAGCACGCCGGTGAGAATGGCATCCTGGATCCCCTGCTCGATCGGGGTCCAGAATTCAGGCGGAATCGTGTTGCGGGGCGGCTTGACCTCGACGAGGGAACCCTCGCCGCGGGCACGCGGAGAGACGCGCAGCCCCACGATGGCGGCCTGGCGGCGACCGCCGATTTCGCGGTCGAACGTCTCGCGTCCTTCCCCTTCGCCGGTCACCGTTTCCGTGTACGAAACCATGGGCTTACCCGTATTGGCGGGCACCTTGAATTCGCGCAACAGACGGTCGCGCAGAATGTCCAGATGCAGCTCGCCCATACCGGAGACGATGGTCTGCCCCGTCTCTTCGTCCTCGCGGATGCGGCAGGTGGGATCTTCATCGGCGAGCGTTTGCAGCGCCGCCTGAAGCTTCTCCTTGTCCGCGCGGGAACGCGGCTCGATGGCCATAGACATAACCGGCTCGGGGAATTCAATCGCGTCGAGCGCGATTTGCGCATTTTCCGCGCAAACCGTGTCGCCGGTCGTGAATTTCCCGATGCCACCGAGCACGCCGATTTCCCCGCTGTAAATCGCATCCGTGTCCGTTTGCGTATTGGCATGCATCCGAAGCAGCCGAAGAACACGGTCGCGCGTCCGGGTGCGGGGATTCCAGACGTTCATGCCTTTGCGCAGAACGCCGGAGTAAACCCGGACGAAGAGAAGGCGCCCCAGATAGGGGTCCGAGGCCACCTTGAAAATGAGTCCGGCCAGGGGCGCATTGTCGTCCGCCGGCCGCTGCACGGTCTTGCCCGTGCGAATCTCCGTTCCTTCCACCGGGGGCACGTCCAGCGGCGAGGGCAGATAGCGCACCACCGCGTCCAGGAGGGGCTGCACGCCCTTGTCCCGAAGTGCCGTTCCGCAAAGGACCGGAACCATTTTCCGGGCGACAACGCAGCGGCGCAGCGCCGCATGGATGTCGTCCTCCCGAATCTCACCACCAGCGAGGTAGATATCGGCAAAAGCCTCATCGGCTTCCGCAATCTGCTCGATCATCTCTTCCCGAGCGGCCAGCGCCTCATCGCGAAGCTCGGCAGGCACGTCTTCCACAACGGGGCGCGCGCCGAGGTCCTCCTCGAGATAGGTCACAGACTTCAGGGAGATGAGGTCAATCGCACCGCGGAATGTTTCGGCGCAACCCAGCGGGAGCTGCAGCGCCACAGGATGCGCGCCGAGCTTCGTGCGGATTTCGTCAACAACATTTTGGAAGTTCGCACCCATGCGGTCCATCTTGTTGACGAACGCAAGGAGCGGAACCTGGTAACGGTCGGCCTGACGCCAAACGGTTTCCGACTGAGGCTGGACGCCCGCCACGGCGCAGAAGACGCCGACGGCACCGTCCAGTACGCGCAGGCTCCGCTCCACCTCCACGGTGAAGTCGACGTGCCCGGGCGTATCGATGAGATTGACCTGACGGCTCATCCACTCACAGGTGGTTGCAGCCGATGTGATGGTAATCCCGCGCTCGCGCTCCTGAATCATCCAGTCCATCGTGGCATTGCCGTCGTGGACTTCGCCAATCTTGTGAATCTTGCCGGCGTAGTACAGGATGCGTTCGGAAACCGTGGTCTTTCCGGCATCGATATGAGCGATGATTCCGATGTTGCGAACATCGCAAAGCGCATGGCTGCGCCCCTCGGGGGACGCCTGCGTGCGCTTGCCGTTGTTGTTGGAATCGTTGCTCACCGATGAACTCCGGAGAGAATGGGTTTCGTACGTTAGGTTTTCAAAGAGCAAACCGAATCGCGGGATTCGGGATCCGGACCGCAGTCGCGGTGCCGTCAAGAAAGGGAGCGGGTGGTTCCGTCCGGCAGGATGCAGGAGCCGGAACCGGGGGCCTCTTTAGAAGCCGTAGTGCGCAAACGCGCGGTTGGCCTGCGCCATCTTGTGCGTGTCGTCACGCTTCTTGATGACGTTGCCCGTGTTGTTGTAGGCGTCGAGCAGCTCGGCGGCGACAGCCTTGGGCATCGAAATGCCGCGGCGGCCGGAGGCGTACGTCGTAAGCCAGCGCAGCGCCAGCGCCAGACGGCGGGGCTGCTTGATTTCAACGGGCACCTGATACGAGGCGCCGCCCACGCGGCGGGACTTGACCTCGACGGAGGGCTTCATGTTGTTCACCGCAGTGTCGAGCACCTCGAGAACGTCCTTGCCTTCAACCTTCGTGGCAAGCTCGGCAATGGCGCCGTAAACGATGCGCTGGGCCGTCGTCTTCTTGCCCTTGCGCATAAAGTAGTTGATCATGTGAGCGACCAGCTCGGATCCGAACTTGGGATCGACCTGGACGTGGCGCTTGGCCATGCTCTTATTGGGCCTTCTGGACATGTTGTGTGGCTCTTTCTGTCTGAGAGATTACTTACCGCGCTTCATGCCGTACTTGGAACGGCCTTGCTTGCGACCATTGACGCCAAGGCAGTCAAGCGTGCCGCGGACAACGTGGTAACGGACACCCGGAAGGTCTGCCACACGGCCGCCGCGGACGAGCACGACGCTGTGTTCCTGCAGGTTGTGGCCAACGCCGCCAATGTAAGCGGTCACTTCATACCCGGTGGTGAGACGAACACGGCACACCTTGCGGAGCGCGGAGTTCGGCTTCTTCGGCGTCTGGGTCTTCACCAGGAGGCACACGCCGCGGCGCTGCGGGCAATTCTTAAGGGCCGGAGACTTGCTCTTCTTCGAGAGCGACGTGCGGCCTTTGCGAACAAGCTGGTTGATGGTGGGCATAGGAAATGAAATTCTTTTAATGGAAAAGCGGTTATCAATCCTATCAGAAGGATTTTTGGAAATCAATCCCCGATTGTAAAATTTCCTATTTTCGGCTGAAAGACCGCTCTGGGAGCGGAGAATCAAGGAATAACAGATACCGGATTCCCCGGTTGCCGCAGGCGGAGCCGAGCGAGGATCTGGGAAAATGAGCCACACGGAGGGGCAAAGTCACACGGAGGCAAAGCCAGCGCAGAATGATGACAACGAAGGCGATGCCAGCGCAACGAGTCAAAACAGGACGAACACGACGAACAGGACGAACACGACGAACAGGACGAACAGGACAGCTCGCTTTTGCGCACAACGAGGCTATCGGAGACAGCGCTGCCGAGCGAAGCCGTCAATAGTACCAGGGGCGAAGCCGCCGGAAGGAACCGCCGCCACGACCCTGAAGGAGTCGAACTGTCATGCGAAGGATGAGCGCGAGCGAATTCTGAAACAGGGTTGGTATTAGAAGCGCGCCCCGGACTGTCACAGACGGAGGTTCTTCATCGGCCCCGGAGCGCGCAGGTTGTCTGCGGCGAAGCGGCGGAGACGAAGCCGATGATTCCAGCGGCTTCGCCTCCGATCTTCCCGATACTTCCGAGGATTCCGATTTTGCCCTGTCCTGTTCGTCGTGTTCGTCCTGCTTGCGCGGACCGGGCTGCAGACGGCGAATCACCGGGCGGGGGTGTGGGAGCGGAGCCAGTCGTCGAGAAAGCGGAGCCCGGCTTCGCGGGTCTGAAAGAGACCCGAAATCTGCGCATCGAAGCAGGCGTCGAGAATCGGTTTGAAGGCGGGCCCGGGGGCCATGCCGCGCGCAATCAGGTCGCGCCCGAGCACCAGCGGCTCCGGCGGAGAAGCCGCAATGGACAGCTCCGCCGTCTTTTCGCGGAACCGCTTCACGAGATCCAGCCGCTCCGGCGGCGCCAGCGTAGCCCGGATGTCGCATTCCACCAGATCCGCCAGCAGGTCGAGCCGCACGACCTCGAGCGACAGCCGCCGGTAGGCTTTGGGTCCGCATGCATCCAGCACCATTCGCACCGGGCGCATGTGCGCGCGCACGAGGCGCACGACCTGCTGCACGAGTTTGGGCTGGTTCCAGAGGCGCGACACGAACCGCTCCACCAGCGGCAACCCTTCGACTTCGTGTCCGTAGCTTACGAGGGTGCCGCGCGGACCTGTCCGGGTCGTCAGCGGCTTGCCCACGTCGTGCGTCAGCGCCGCCAACGTCAGCAGGAGGTTATCCTCGCGGTTTTCCCGGCGCAACGCTACCGCGGCATCGAGTGCGAGACACGTGTGGCGCCACACGTCGCCCTCCGGATGGAAGGCGGGGTTCTGCGGACAGCCGATCATCGCCTCGAGCTCAGGATAGCCGTGAATCCAGCCGCAGGCACGCAAAAATTCGAGACCCCGGGATGGCTTTTCGCCCTGCAGCAGGAGTTTTTCCCATTCGGCGGCCAGCCGCTCGAACGGGAGCGCATCCTGCGGCATCGTTGCGCACAGCGCCACCGTCTCCGGGGCCGCCGTGAGCGGAAAGCGCGCCAGAAATTGCATTGCGCGCAGGACGCGCAGCGGGTCCTCGGAGAAATGGTCGCTCACATGCCGCAAAATGCCGCGCGCGAGGTCCGCGCGCCCGCCCCAGGGGTCGACCACTTCGCCGGTCAGCGGATCGAGCAGAATGGCGTTAATCGTGAAATCGCGCCGCGCAGCCGCTTCGCGGACCGGCATCTGGGGATCGGCGGCAATCGCAAAATCGCGATGCCCGCGCCCGATGAGATTCTCGCGGCGCGGCAAGGCGATATCGATGTCGTGATGCGAGAGCTTGACGACCCCGAAGCTGGCGCCGACCTGGTTGAGCGTCCAGCGGGACGAAAGCAGGGCGAGCAGCGCATCGGGTGCGATGCCGTAGATTTCGACGTCGAAAT
Source organism: uncultured Verrucomicrobiota bacterium (assembly GCA_949295265.1). Taxonomy (GTDB): domain Bacteria; phylum Verrucomicrobiota; class Kiritimatiellia; order RFP12; family UBA3636; genus JAEDLN01. The sequence goes on from CASFKR010000006.1 coordinate 42,563, forward strand.
CGTGCACCGGCACGCCGCGCAGCGCATCGCGCACGCAACCGCCGACGAGCAGGGCGCGGCCGCCCCGGTCCCGCACGCATTGCGCCACTGCGCGGACGCATGCGAAATCTTCCGGCGCGGAGCGAGCCAGCGCGGAAAGCAGCGAATCGGAGGAGGACGGCAACATGGCGGGAAACAGGAAAACGGAACGGCGGAATCCGGCGCGGGTGTGCGGGTGTGCAGGGCGGCGCGGACCGGGGAAAGCATCACGCAAACTGGTGCGGAAAACCCGGAAAAAACGGTGCGACCCCGCGCGGGGCGGCGCGGTCAGCGCTGCAGCGCTTCCGCGAGGCGCTGACGCACCGCATCGGGCGCATAGCGCGCCACCGTGTAGCGGCGCCCCTGCTCCGCGAGGACGCGCGTAATCTCCGGATGATCCAGATACAGCAGAAGTTCTTCCTCAAACTGCGGATAATCGGCAAACCAGAGCCCGCCGTTGGACGACTCGCATTGCCAGCGCAGCACTTCGCCCTTCGCATGAACGAGTGCCGGGGTGCGCGCCAGCCAGGCTTCCAGCAACACGATGCTCAGGCTTTCATTGACGGACGGATGCACAAAGGCGACCGCGCCCGCCATCGCTTCGCGCTTTTCCTGCTCGCTCACAAAACCCAGATCGTGGAAGGCGGACTTGAGACCCGGCGGAATCTCCACTTCGCCCGAGCCGGTCATCACCAGATGCACGTCGCGCCCGGTGCGCTTCCGGAACGCGTCCATGTAATCGACGAGGATGGGCGTCCCCTTGAGTCCCTCGCGGCGGCCGCTGTAGATGACGTACGGGAAATCCCAGCCCTTGGCCGCAGCCAGGGCCGTCTTCGAAACTTCGAACGGCTCGAGCCCCATCGCCACGACCGCCTCCGTCTTCGGAGAAAGCGACGGCATCAGGCGATGGGCAAGCCTGCGCTCCGGCTCCGTGTTGAACAGGAAACCGCGGACCGCCAGAAAGGCCTCCTGCATCGCAGGCACCTTCGCAAAGGGCTCATCGTGAAAACAGGGCACGAGGAGCATCTGCTCCGGGACGGCCAGCGCCGCCTCGCGCACGAGCCCGAACAGGTACGGCCCGGCAATGACGCGGTCGTACCCCGCCGTCCGCAGATGCGCAATGAGCGGCGTGGAATTGACGCTGTTGCGGATCCACGCCGCCTGATCCGCCGGCGACAGGGTTGCGCCCCGGGAAAGCGCCATCTGCAGGCGCAGAAACGTCCCCGGGTCGCGCGCATCCACGGGAAAGCGCCGCACCGTCATGCCGTCGCGCGCAAAGACGCCTTCCGGCAGCTCGTTTTCCCACGTGAAGTGGTTGCGCGCACAGGTGCAGAGAAAATCAACGCTGTGCCCCAGCCGGACCGCATCCTGCGCCAGACTGTACAGGAGCGTTTCGGCGCCACCCACGGTGCCGGGTTCATGCAGACGCGGAGAAAGAAAGGCGATTTTCACGGAGGAACGGTCCAAGGCTCGGGCGGGACTTCTGCCCCACCCTTATTTTCCGGCGGCAAGCTGCTTTTCGAGGGCTTCGATGCGCGCTTGCAGACGCTCGATTTCCCGGTTGTGGCGGCGGTTGATGCCCTCAATGCCTGCAAGGAGCACGTTGTTCGTCTGGTTCTGCTGACTCCACAGCCGGAACGTATAGAACTTGAGCAGTTTCCAGATGCTCTTTTTGAGCGCCTTGAGCAGCGGTGCGAAGCGCGCGCGGTGCTCGATGATTTCGAAGTCGTCGATATCCACGACGATGAGCTGGCGGAGACACGCGAGATAGCGCTCGACAAAATTCTCGTCATCCTGCATCGTCATGAGGTTGCTCCGCTCCGCGCGGGCCACGGCGGCGTCATCGTATGCGCCGTTCTTGCGCTTTTCGGCAACAGCCTGGAGGATTTCCTCCTCGAGTTTCTTTGCGTCGATGCCATCGGCGCCGATGGAGATGGTGGGCATAGCGGGAAAAAGATAGCGGATGAAAAACGGAGGGCGCGCCGCAGGGCTCAGGCCAGATCGAGCACTTGCAGGAAGGGATTGACGCGGCATTCACGCCCGATGCTCGTGGCAGGGCCGTGGCCGGGATAGACCGGCAGCGCGGGCGGCAGCGCGGCAAGGCGACGGAGCGATTTGCCCATGGCGGCGTTGTCCCCGCCCGGGAAATCCGTGCGCCCGATTGACCCGGCGAAGAGCGTATCGCCGGAAAACAGCACGTCCGTCTCTCCGTCCTTCACCTGGAAGCAGACGCTTCCCGGGGAGTGTCCGGGCGTTGCCAGCACCGTCACCGTTGCGGAGCCGAACATCAGGGTTTGTCCGTCCGTGAGGTCCTTGAGTTTTTCCGGCACCATCCCGACGGGCTGGTAGCACGGGATTTCATTTTGCGCGGTAAAGGCAAAACGCGCGTCCCCTGCCGCCAGATAAACGGGGACGGACCACACCGCCAGCAGTTCCGTCAGCGCGCTGATGTGGTCGAGGTGGCCATGCGTCAGCAAAATGGCTTCCGGCGTGACCTTGGCCTCCAGCAAAGCGGCGCGGATGCGCCCGGCGTCATCGCCCGGATCGATGATGACGGCCACGCCGTCACCACAATCACACACATAGCAGTTCGCCTGATATGCACCGGTTTCGAGGGTTAGCAGTTTCATGACTTCATCCTATCAAAAACCGGCCAAGAACCCAACCTGCACCAGGCTTATCCCGGATTTTTGAGCCACACGGAGGAAGGTTGTGAAACTCAGCCTCGCGATGAGTTAAGATAATTGAGCCACACGGAGTAGCCCCCTTCTAAAGTCTCCACTAACGTTCCGACCAAGGAGTCAAATAAGGACTTTTTCACGGCGGCACAGCCGCCTGGAGCGGAGCCAGCGCAGTGTTGTGGTCAGGTGTGGCGGCAAGCCGTCCTGTTCGTCGTGTCCGTCCTGTTCGTCGTGTTCGTCCTGTTCTCGGTAGCCGCCACACCGCCCCACTCCCAGTGGCCCCAGTAGCCCCAGTAGCCCCATCTGCCCCAGTAGCCCCAGTGACTCCAGTGGCCCCATACTGCGGCGGGACGTCACGTTGCTCCGCAGGTTGTGCGCTCGTAACGGCGGAGCCGACGGGGCGCGGGAACGGGCGGGTGCGAAAAAGGCGGCCGGGAAACCCGACCGCCTTTTGTCCGCCGCAGCGGAAGAGTGTTACCCCGATTACTTGAGGACAATGAACGTCATCGTCGGCGCTTCCGGCGTCTTGAGCGTATACACCGTGTCGAGCACCGTGCCGTCAACACCATCATAGGTGAAGAACTGCACGTAGTAGAGGGTGTCGGCACGGGCATTGGTCATCTCATAAGAGTCGACCGACTTGTCGAGCGCAAGCGGCGCCGACGCAGACCCGACCGCAATCGTGGCACCCGCACCCGCATAGACGGCATCCACAGACCGGAGGCGGATGTTCCCGTTTGCTTTCGTGGTGTAGACGAAGCGGAAGCGGCGGTAGCCCAGCGATTCATCGAACGTCAGCACCGTATCCCCGTTCACAATGTTGGCCGCACCGACAAAATCCGAAATCAGGGTCCATGCGGGCGTATCCGATGTATCCGCCGTTGCATAGACGCTGAACTGCGCCGACGCTGTGGTGCTGTCGCTCACGCGTTCCTTGTTGATGTTGTAGGTGAGCCGGGTGACCGGGCTCGGATAGAGAGCGGTGATGATGCCTTCGCCGCTGTCGCCGAGCTGAAGCGAACCGTCGCTGTAGAAGGACACGCTGCCTTCCGCCTCCCAGAGCAGCGGAATCGTGCCCGCGAAGGTGCAGGTGTCGACGCCGCCCGTGGAGGTGTAATCATCTGCGCCGTACCAGATGCGGAGCCCGTAGCCGGAAGTCCGGAGCTGCGCGTCCGTCCAGTCGAGCTGGAAGTGATTGTACCCGACGTCGGAAATGGTCGGAACGACTTCCGCGAGATCATCCACGGTGACCGTCACGGGAACGGCATGGGTGAAGGTCTCGGCACCGACGGCGGCCTGGAAGGTCACGGTGTAAGCGCCGACATCCTGCACCGTCGGCGTCCACGTGAAGGAGGTTCCATCGAAGGTCCCCTGCGAGGTCGCAGGCACCGGCGAAATCCCGGCGAGCGTTACAACGGCGGCCGTGCCGTCCGTCTTCATCGCCGTCACCGTGAAGGAACCCGCCGTGCCGGCCGGAATCGCCACAGATGCGGGCGCGGTAAAGGTCGGCGCATTCTCGGAAACCTCGACCAGCGTCTGCTGGACGGTGATGGTGTCGAAAATGACCGCGCCATCCGGCTGCGCCGGGTCCAGCCGGAGCATGAAGCCCGTCGGGACATTCGTAAAGGAAAGCGTCTTGAAGTTCCCTTCCGCCGTGATATCGGCCGCTGCGGTGACGTTCGTCAGATTCGCGAGCGTCTGCGACTCCAGCGTGGCACCGGAGGCGTCCAGGATGGAAACGATGGCGCCGTTGGCTTCTTCACGGGATTTGCACGCATAGAGCGTCACCGTGATGTCGGCCGTGGCAACGCCGTTCGTGAGCGTAATCGCCGGGCTCTGCGCCCAGCCTTTGTTCTCGGACCGCCTGACCGATCCATCCTGCGTGATCCGCGGTGTCGGAAAGGAATTCACCGGGTTCCGAGCGGCTCGGGCTGACCAGCGCGGAGGATCCCATGGCGGTGGTGGAGAGATCGCTTCCGGAGAAGGTTTCGGTAAAGACCGTTTCCATCGGAACCGGAATTTCCACCGTAATGGTCACGGACTGCTGCCAGGTCGTGCCGTTGACAACCGTCTCGAAAATCAGCGTGTAAACCCCTTCATCCGCCTCAGTGGGCGTCCACGAAAGTGTGGAGCCAACGAACGCCGGCTGTGCGGAGGCAGGCACCGGTGTGACAGACGCCAGCGTCACGGTGCAAACCGTTCCATCGACCTGAGCGGCACTGACCGTGAAGGAGGTTTCAACACCGGTTTCAAACGTTGCTTCGGTCGGTGCCGTGAAAACGGGCGCCGCGGACGCAACCGTCACAGGAACAACCTGCGTGTATGCCGCCCCGGAAACCATTGTCTGGAACGTCAATTCATAGTCGCCGACTTCGGCCTCTGCGGGTGTCCACGAGAGCGTGGAGCCTTCCCAAGTGGGCGTTGTAGAGGCGGGAGTGGGCGAAACGGACGCCAGCGTGACGTCGAGAACGGTCACGCCATCGGAGGCGAGCGCACTCACGTCAAACGTACCGGCCTTACCGGCCACCAAGGTCACCGATTCCGGCGCTGTGAACGACGGGGCATCACCCGTGCTTTCCGGGATGTCTTGCGTGACGGTGATGGTGTCGAGCACGACAGCGCCGTCATCCTGCGCCGGGTCGAACCGGAGCATGAAGCCCGTCGGAACATCCGTAAAGGTAAGCGTCTTGAAGTTGCCTTCCGCCGTAATTTCTGCGGCCGTGGAAACCAACGTCAGCCCCGAAAGCGTTTGCGAAGTCAGAGCCGTCCCGTCTGCATCCAGAATGGAGACGACGGCGTCGTTGGCAGCTTTACGGGATTTGCACGCATAGAGCGTCACCGTGATGTCGGCCGTGGCAACGCCGTTCGTGAGCGTAATCGCCGGGCTCTGCGCCCAGCCTTTGTTCTCGGACCGGCATTGTCTGCCGTGTTAGCAGCAAAATTCTCGGCCGTCGTGCGGCTTGCAACCAGTCCAGTGGCGGCCATGGACGTAGTCCCTGCGAGCACACTTCCGGAAAAGGTCTCGGTAAAAATCGTTTCCGTTGCCGCAGAAGCGGTGGAGGCAACGGCAAGGGCTGCAAGCCCAAGCGAAAGGGTTCGTACGAAGGAATGGAAGGATTTCATGGAGAATCCAAGAGTAGTTCTGGGGAGAGCGACGAAAAATGCGGTAAGACGGCGAAAATCAGGCGCTTGCGCCTCTGGAGATGCCAGGAACTCATCCTTTGCGGAAGAAGACCCTTACACTATTTCTTGTGTACGTGAATGTATTCTACCACAAAATGTATGGGGTCTTATCAGAAAAATGACGGTTGAATGCAAATTTCTCCAAGTCAGGCTCTGAAAAGGCTTTCTCCGGAAATTCCGGAATTTCGCGCGGGCGCAAAGACGGTTTTCGGCGTTCCGGAGAATATACTACCCGATTCCGCGCTTGAGAGGGTGTTCGGTTTTCGTGAGTTATCGGTTCCCTCCCCGTCAGAAAATCCGGGAATTTGGAATTTTTGTCTTGCTTTTTTGAAATAGAGGTGCGATTCTTGTCGCACCGCTGAAGGTTCAGTCTTTTTCACACGACACGGATAATCGGAGAGCTTTTTTGAACATGTCCACCATACGCACGTTGTTGCTTGATGCCGCCCTGCAATGTCCCAACCGGACCTTTGTCCGCTGGAAGGCCGACAAAGTCTGGACGGAATGGACGTTTGCGGATTTGCTTTCGCGTGTCCGGTGTGTGGCGGAAACGCTCGCCGAGATGGATGTAAAGCCTGGCGACCGGTGCGCAATCATGATGGAAAACCGGGCCGAGTGGATGGCCACCTATCTGGGCATCGCCTGCTGCGGCGTTGTGGCGGTTCCTATCGATGCGCGGCTCCAGGCGATGGAAGTCTCGCACATTTTGCGCGACTCCGAAACGAAGGTCATTTTTGCGACAGGCTCCGTGTGGACGCTCCTGCGCGACATTGAATCCGATTTGCGCAAGCTCGAGAGCATCGTCATGCTCGACGATATCGTGACGCAGACCTTCAAGGACAACGGGGTGCGCCACTACGATTACAACCGGTTTCTTACGGATATGATTCCGAAAGCGGCCAAGCCGGATTCCTATTTCGACCGTCATGTTCCGGAACCGGAAAACACGGCTTCCATCATTTACACCTCGGGAACGACCGGACGCTCCAAAGGCGCGGTGCTCTCCCACCGGAATTTTCTCTCGCAGGTCCGTGCGCTTGAGCAGTTTGAGGTCACGCGGGAAGACAATTTCCTGCTGGTGCTGCCGCTCCATCACGGCTTTGCGTTTTCCGCATGCCTGCTGGTGCCGCTGGCGGCGCAGTGTTCCGTCTCCATCGTGGAAAATCTCCGCACGATTCCGGAAAACATGCGAGAAACGAGTCCCACGGTGCTGATTTCGGTTCCGCTGCTGGCGGAGAAGATGATGAACGCGATTGAGCGGAAGCTTTCGAAGAATCTCGTCGCAAAATCGCTGATTGCAGCGGGAATGGGTACACTGGTCGGCCGGAAGATCATCGGCAGTCTGGGCGGGCGGCTGCGGCTGGTCATCTGCGGCGGCGCACCTTCCGACCCCAAGATGCTGCGCGCCTGGAAGCGGCTGGGGATTCCGATTCTCGAAGGCTACGGTCTCACCGAAACCTCGCCCATCTGCGCGGTCAATCCGCAACACCACATCCGACTGGGCACCGTGGGTCCTGCGGTTCCGGGCAACGAACTGCGCATTGCCGAGCCCAATGCGGAAGGCATCGGCGAAATCGAAGTGCGCGGGCCGTGCGTCATGAAGGGCTATTTCCGCAATGAAGCGGCGACCCGCGAGTGTTTCGACGGCGAGTGGTTCCGCACCGGCGACCTCGGCAAGCTCGACGGCGACGGGTATCTGACGATTACCGGACGCAAGAAGAACCTGATTGTGAACCGCGAGGGCAAGAACATCTATCCGGAAGAGGTGGAGAATGTTCTCAATGCCTGTCCGCACATTCTCGAATCGCTCGTACTCGGCTACCACATCCCCGAAGAGGAAAAGGGCGAACACGTGGGCTGTATTCTCGTGGCCGACGTGGACCGGTTTGAGGAAGAGCGCAAATCCAGCACCGACTCTCCGCTTTCCGATGACCAAATCAAGGAAATCTGCCTCGGAGAAGTGCGCGCCGCGCTCAAGAAAATCGCCACCTACAAGCATCCGCGCCGGATGCAGGTCGTCTTCCAGCCTCTCCAAAAGACGCAGACCCTCAAAATCAAGCGCTATCTCTATTCTCTCGATTAGCGCCCTGCCCTGTTCTCATAACAGCTTACCACACGGAGGAGCCGCCGCCCCTCCGTGTTTCTTTTTCCTCCCGCACTGCCGCCCGGAGCCGACCGGAAAGGGGGGAGATTTTGTTTCCCGCAGAGCCGCAGAAAAAAGCAGGCGAAGCTAAGCAGACGACTGCCGCTAACAAAGCCAGCGTCGGACAGGACGTACAGGAGCGCCAAACTGCCGCCTGTGAAAAGGAGCGTCACGCGAAACCAGCGGGAAGGCAGACTTTCAAGCGATGCTGCGGAGAGACTGCCCCACTCCCAGTGATCCCAGTAGCCTCAGTGGTCCCATCCTGTGGCGCGCTTGTCCGGCCCCGGTGTAGCTGGTGCGACTGCTTTCCGGCTGCCGAGCAGCCGCAATGCCAGCGGGGGCTCCCCGCCCGCATTGCCAGCGGGGGCTCCCCGCCCGCACCAAAAGGGCGGAACTCAGTTGTCGTTGGCGGGATTTTCGTCGGAACCGGCGTCAATCCGGTCCATAAACTGGGTCAAATTGTCAATGAAGGTGAGCCGCACTTCGCCAACGGCACCATTGCGATTTTTCGCGATATCGACGACCGCCAGATCTTTGATATCCGACTCGTGGGAGCCGGGATATTTACAGGGACGGCGCAGGAGCATCACAACGTCGGCATCCTGCTCGATGGAGCCGGAATCGCGCAAATCGGACAGGCGCGGCTTGCCTTCCTTGTCGCGCTGCTCGGTCTGCCGCGACAGCTGCGACAGCACGATGACGGGAATATTGAGTTCCTTGGCCATCGCTTTGATACCGGCGGAAATGCGGGTCGTCTCGAGCTGACGCCCTTCGGACGCGGCGTCGCGGCAGTTGAGCAGCTGCAGATAGTCAATCATGATGAGCCGGATGCCGTAACGCTTCTTCATGCGGCGCGCGCGGGCCCGCACGTCGGCAATGTCGAGACCGCCCGAATCATCGATATAGAGGGGCACATTCTGGAGTTCGGTGGCGCTTTGCGTGAGCGCATTGAAGTAGCGCCTGTTCTGCTCCTCGGAGTTGAACCGGTTGTTGATGATGTCGATGTAGGGAACGTGGGCATGCGCACACAGGAGGCGCGTGATGAGCGCGTCCGTCGACATTTCGCAGGAGAAAATTCCGACGGGCATCGGCTCTTTGCCGCGCAGTTTCTTCCCGGTGCCGTCCGCACCCAGCGCCACCGCCGCGCAGATGTTCATCGCCAGCGATGTTTTGCCCATCGAGGGGCGCGCCGCCAGCACAATCATCTCGGAATCGCGCAACCCCTGCATCTTCTTGTCGAGATCTTTGAACCCGGTCGAAAGGCCGTTCAGACCCGTCGTGTTGTTGAACAGGGTATCGAGCTTTTTGAACGTCTGCTTGAGCGACTCGGTAAAGGTGGGCAGATTGTTGGCATCGCTGCGCTCGCCGATGGCGAACATCGCCTCCTGGCTTTCACTCAGAATCGTGTTGACCGAGCGGTTGGGCTCGTAGCACTTGCCGGCGGCCTCCTCGGCGGCGCGGATGATGCGCCGCAGCGTGGCCTTTTCCCGCAGAATGTTGGCGTAGTATTCGGCGTGAGCGACGACCATTTCGCCGCGCGTGAGGGCTTCCAGCGCGGGCATGCCGCCCACCTGGTCGGCGATGCCCGCCTCCTGCAGAGCGTCGAAAACCGTCACGGAGTCGATGCCCGTCGCCTTCTGCTGATACATCCGGGCGGCGGTCTCGTAAATCAGGCGATGGGCTTCCACATAGAACCATTCCGGCTGCAGGCTGACGCCCGCGAGCAACTCAAACGTCTGCTCCGGTTCCAGCAGAATGGCACCCAGAATGCCGCGCTCCGCCTCCGTGCTGTACGGCGGAATGCGCAGAGTTTCGGACGGGTCCACAACCTTTTTTCGCGATGATTTAGCCATCTCTCACCTCCAGGGGGCTCCCCGGCCGGAGCGGGTCCGGCGGGAAATCCGCGCCGCTTACCGCCGCCGGCGGGCAAGCAAATTGCTGAAATTCGTTTCAATGAACCGTTCCACCAGCTCCACGAGATAGCGGTTGTCCGTGGCGCAGGAAAACTTCGTATTGTTGATTTTGCCCACATACCGGATCTGCGGCTTTTTCTCCACGGGCGGCAAAAGGCGCGGAAAGACGGGCATCAGCCCTTCATCCACGAAGATCTGGAGAATCTCGGCCATCATGGCGGGGTCGACGTTGATGCTGTCTTCAAGGATGTCATTCCATGTTGCGGCATCGTGGCTCATCGCAAAATCGTTGACTACCTGCTCGCTGGAGCCGATTTTCATCGTGATGGAGCCGGAGCCCAGCAGGGAAAGGCGCACCGTGTCGCGGATGGCGACGCGGCGGTTCTCGCCGGGGACGTAGATGAATTCGACCCAGTTCAGGGACGAATCATCGACCTGAATGCGCTTGCCGCGGATATGCCCGTCGTCCTTTACCGCCCACGACCGGCACCCGGTTGCGCAGGTGCAGACGGCGAGGGCCAGGACCGGAAGCAGGCGGCGAAAACGGCGGTTCATGACGCAGAGGATGGTGGCAGGGGCGTGGCAGAGGAGGGCTCGGGAGCGCGGGGGCCGGCGGGCTGGTAGACGTGGACGTTGTCCAGCGCCCAGACGGGCTGGGAGAATTCGCCGGGCGCGACGCCCTGGCGGGCCGCCTGCATCTCGAAGAGGCGGGCATCGAGCCGGTCGAGCGTCGAAAGGAGCACGGCTTCCGGAATGGCGGGGAAAACGGGCGAGCCGAATTCCGGCTTTTCGTGATGGGACAGAATGAGGTGCTGCAGGAGCGTCGCCCGCTCGCGGTCGGCGCCCACTTCGCTGGCGGCGCGCTCGATGTTGACGACGCCGCGCACGAGGTGCCCGATGAGATGCCCGTCGACGGTGTAGGCGTCGACGAGCCCGAGCTCGTTGGTCTGCATCTCATCGAGTTTGCCCAAATCGTGCGCAATGACGCCTGCGTAGAGCAGATCCTTGTCGAGCCCCGGATAGACGCTCATCAGCGCGCGGGCGGCCCGGAGAATCGTCACCGTGTGGTGCAGGAGCCCGCCCAGTTCGGCGTGATGCATCGATTTGGCGGCGGGGGCCGTCAGGAGGCGGCCGTCGGCATTGGCCCACGTGAGCAGCTGGAGCGTGATGCCGCGCAGGGAATCGTCGCGCAGCGCCCGGGCGCAGGAGAGGATTTCCTCGAGCATCGATTCCGGGGTTTCCGGTGCCGACGGGATGAAGTCCGACGCCTGTTTGCCGTCTTCCGGGACTGCCGCACGGAACGAATCAATGCGGAGCTGTAGATGCCCGTTGTAGAGATTCCCGAGCCCCTCCACATAGACCACCGTCCCGACGGCGGGCGCGTCTCCGGTGTAATCCCAGAACTTGCCGGGCACCACACCGGTGCAGTCGACCAGCCGCATATCGAGGAATGACTTTCCGGAGGCGGTCTGGCGGACGGTTGCCTCTTTGACGAGGAGCCAGCCCGCGAACCGGACGCCGTTCCGGATATCGGTTACGGTCTGCTGATAGACGTCATCCATGGCGCAAAACTCCGTACTCAGTTTTTGCCGTGGCAGTTCTTGTACTTCTTGCCGGAGCCGCAGGGGCAGGGATCGTTGCGGCCGATTTTGCGGTGCCCGCCCGGCTGAGTGCCGGGCTGCGCGGACGCTCCGCCGGAGGCCTGTTGCGCGGCGCGGCTGGCGGCGGCGCGGGCCAGAAGCTGGTCAAAGGCGGCATTGGCGCGGCTGGCGGCGGGGGAAGGTTGCGCCACGGTGCGCGTCTGCTGGGCGGTATTTTCCGGACTGATGAGCTGCACGCGGCGGGGGCGGCGCAGCTCGGCCATGAAGTTCTGCATCGTCTCCACGGACGTGGAGGCGCGGAAGAGGCCGGCGCAGGCGCTCGTTTTGATGGAGAGCATCAGGCGCTCAAAGAGTCCGTACGCCTCACGCTTGTACTCGATGAGCGGGTCGCGCTGGCCGTAGGCGCGCAGACGCACCGCATCGCGCAGATCGTCCATGGCGCGCAGATAATCCTGCCATTCCCGGTCGATGGCGCGCAGGAGCACGAAACGTTCGAGGCGCGGGAGAATCTCCGCATCTTCCATGGAGCACTTCAGTTCGTAGGCCTCCTGAACGCGCGCGTAAATCATGTCCGCCGCGCCTTCGGGATTGCCCGCGAAGGACTTGAGTTCTTCGGCCTGGACGGGCACCGGGAAGATGCCGCTGATCCACTCGGCGAAATCCTCGGGCTGCGCATCCTTTTCGCCGCCCGTCAGGTAGGTCTCCGCCTGCGTCAGCACGATATCGTGCAGAATGTCGAGCGCCAGCCCGTGGATATCCTCCTTGGCGAGGACGTCGGAGCGGAAATCGTAGACGATGGCGCGCTGGCGGTTCATCACATCATCGTATTCGAGCGTGCGCTTGCGGATGGAGAAGTTGCGCTCCTCGACGCGCCGCTGCGCCGTTTCGATGCTGTGGTTGAGCCAGCGGTGCTCAATCGGCTCGCCTTCCTGCATACCCAGGCGCGTCATAATCGAGGCAATGCGGTCGGACCCGAACAGGCGCATCAGACTGTCTTCCAGCGAAACGTAGAAGCGCGAGGCGCCGGGGTCGCCCTGGCGGGCGCAACGGCCGCGCAGCTGGCGGTCGATGCGGCGGGATTCGTGGCGCTCCGAGCCGATGACGTAGAGCCCGCAGGGCCGCTCGTTGAGCAGGTCGCGCAGCGTCTTGCTTTCGCCGGCGGGCTTTTCATCCAGCGACAGCTGCGAATGGATGAGCTCCTGCGGCGTCCAGACGACGCCGGGGCCGAGCTTGATGTCCGTGCCGCGGCCCGCCATGTTGGTGGCGATGGTCACGGCACCCTTTTGTCCGGCCAGCGCGACGATTTCCGCTTCGCGGGCGTGGTTCTTGGCGTTGAGCACGTTGTGCGGAATGCCCGCCTGGCGGAACTGGCGCGAAAGCTGTTCGGAGGTTTCGACGGACACCGTGCCGATGAGCACGGGCTGTCCGTTGCGGTGGCACTCGGAAACCTCCTTGATGATGGCGGCGAATTTCTCGCGCTGCGTGCGGAACATCAGGTCATTGCGGTCCACGCGCCGAATCGGCCGGTTCGTGGGAATGACGACCACATCGAGATGGTAGATGTCGTTGAATTCGGAGGCTTCCGTTTCCGCCGTACCGGTCATGCCGGAGAGCTTCTTATAGAGGCGGAAGTAATTCTGAATGGTGATGGTGGCCAGCGTCTGCGTTTCGCGCTCGATCTGGACGCCTTCCTTGGCTTCGACGGCCTGGTGGAGGCCGTCGCTCCAGCGCCGTCCCGGCAGAATGCGCCCGGTGAATTCGTCGACGATGAGCACCTTGTTGTCCATCACGACGTAATCCGTGTCCTTCTCGAAGAGCGTATACGCCTTGAGGAGCTGGGCGATGTTCTGAATGCGCTCGGTGCGCTCGGCAAAGCGCTGTTGCACTTCGTGGCGGCGCCTGGCGCGTTCTTCGCGCGGCAGGTTCTCGCTGTCGATTTCCGCCATCGCCGAGACGATGTCCGGCACCACGAAGAGTTCCGGATCGGAGGGATTGAGTTCAGCGCAGCCGCGGTCCGTGAGCGCCGCGTCGCGCATCTTTTCATCGACCGTGAAGAAGAGTTCCTCGCGATACGTGCGCGCCTCGTCCTTGTGCATGTCCGTCAGCATCATGTTTTCGACGGTTTCATGAAGCTTGCGGACGGCCGGGTCTTCGAGCATGGCCATGAAGACCTTGCTCTTCGGCATGCCGTGATAAATCTGGTAAAGGCACTTCTGAGCGCGCGCCTCATCGCCGGTTTCGAGCGCCTTTTTGCAGGCGGCGAGCCGCTCGTCGATGAGTTTTTCCTGGCGGCGGAAGAGGGCGGCCACGCGGGGCTGCAGATCTTTGTACTGGTTGGAGGAATACTCGGCGGGACCGCTGATGATCAGCGGCGTGCGCGCCTCGTCGATCAGGATGGAGTCCACCTCGTCGACAATCGCAAAAGTATGCCCGCGTTGCACCTGGTCGCGCACATCCTGCGCCATGCCGTTGTCGCGCAGATAGTCGAACCCGAACTCGGAGTTCGTGCCGTACGTGATGTCGCACGCATACTGCTCGCGCCGTTGCATCGGATGCATCGTATTCTGGATGCACCCGACCGTCAGCCCCAGCCACTTGTACAGGTGCCCCATCCACTGGGAGTCGCGCAACGCCAGGTAGTCGTTGACCGTGACGAGCTGCACGTTTTCGCCCGTAAGCGCATTCAGATAGAGCGGAGCCGTCGCGACGAGCGTCTTGCCTTCGCCCGTCTGCATTTCTGCGATTTTACCCTGATGCAGGACGATGCCGCCCATCAGCTGCACGTCGAAGGGGACCATGTCCCACGTCAACGTGTGCCCGCAAACCTCGCACGTCGTGCCGCACAGGCGGCGGCATGCATTTTTCACGACGCCAAACGCCTCGGGGAGCAGTTGGTCGAGCGTTTCGCCGTCTGCAAGCCGCTTCTTGAACTCCGGCGTCTTCGCCTGGAGCTCTTCGTCGCTCAACGCCTTGTACTTTTCATCCCACTCATTGATCTTGTTGACAATGGGACGGAGACGCTTGACGTCGCGGGCATGCTTTGTGCCGAAAATTGCTTCAAAAATATTCATGGAATCAAAAAGAGACCCGCGGCCCGCATGTTGAAACCGAAACGGGACCGCGAACCGGAAAGAGAACGAATCGGGACGCTTTCCATGCTAGCACAACACCCCGGCTCTGTCCATGCCGGCAACCCCCCCCGGGCTTATCCCGGTTTATTCGGCCTTGATTGCCGAAGTAAACGCACCTGATTCGATGCGTTTACTTTTGCAATCCTGGACGGGTCGGGGTTCGGGTGCTGCAATCGAGGCGGGGAA